>NZ_JAEHGE010000001.1:2991864-3352767 GCF_016097415.1 sulfur-oxidizing endosymbiont of Gigantopelta aegis
GGATAAAAGGCCTTTATGCAAACGCTAAGCTAAAAGTGTAAATGCTAAAAAGAGTGCAAACGCTGGAACCGATCGATCTGCTTTGCACTTCAAATGTAGGATGTGGTGTAAAGGTTAAGCAGGTCTGATGGATTTGAACAGCTCTTTTTGCTTATCAATCAATATCTTTGATGACAAAGTAAAAGCAGTTTGTAAAACAAATAAATTCACCAGATCTTTATCATTGTCATTAAACACTCGAATCGTATCAAGATCATTTTTCGCATTGATTAGCTGAATCACACCAATGATTTTTTTCTCAAAATCAAAAATAGGCACGGTGAGAATTGAATGGGTTCGATAGCCCGTTTTCTCATCAAACGCTCGAGTGCCGGAAAAATTATAAGCATTTTCATCATAAATATCATCGATTAAAATACTCGTTTCTAACAACACACTATTAACGACCACCATTGATGCATTAGCAACACCATCTTCATGAATAGGGATATTAGGGAAATCAATGTTTGGCGCTTGTTTATTAATCTCTAATGAGCGGTTTAGCACCACCTCAAATTTGAGCGCTTCATTATCAACAATTGAATACAGCGTTCCGGCATCTGCATGAGTCAGATCCATCGCCCCTTCAACGACGATGGCTAATTGTGCCTGCAAGTCCGTTTCTCGAGAAAGTTTGCTTGAAATTTGATTAAAAATTGCTGTGCTATTAGCCATTATTTTCTATCCATTTACTTGAAAATAAAATACCCATCCCCACCTTTTATAGTGTAGCAGATGCTCAATGAGGTTTGTTACTACAAAATGACTGGACTGTTAAGTCGGTCACTCAACTTATGTTTGTCTAACGCTTAATAGCTTTTGTTTAGCTCTAAAACTACTTAGCCCTAAACATGACTAATAGTAAGTGTAGACCAGCTAAATAAATATTGCTTAAATGAAAGGATATTATTATGAACACATTTGATTTTGCTCCCCTATTTCGTTCTGCTGTCGGTTTTGATCACCTCTATTCCAAGCTTGATCGTGCCACTCGTACTGCACAGAGCCAACCTAGCTATCCACCCTATAATATTGAGCTGATCGATGAAGACAGCTACCGTATTACAATGGCATTAGCGGGTTTCAATGAGTCTCAACTCAATATAAAAACAGAAAGTAATGTACTGACGATTACCGGTGATCAAGACGAACAAAAAGATGCTGAATCTCGCCAATATCTGCATCGTGGTATTGCCGCACGCAACTTTGAACATCGCTTCCAATTAGCTGAGCATGTCAAAGTGACCTCTGCCAGCTTAGTCAATGGCTTATTAAATATTGAATTGGTAAGAGAAATCCCCGAAGCAATGAAGCCACATACGATTTCTATCAATACCTCAGCCGATAGCAATCCTCAGAAACTAAAGAGTGCTTCAATCAAAGCTGCGTAAATCATTATTTAGTAGCATAAAGGGAGCTTGAGTGTAACAACTTAAGCTCCTTTTTTTATTCTTGTTCTACTGAGATGCCTGATCAATTTCTTGCCGTTGTTCCTCAGCGTGATCATTTACCAACTGTTCTACGCCTTTGGCTTTTTCAAGTGCCTGCATTTGACTATTTAAAATTGAACTATTTTGCTTCATGTGCTCATTGTTTGCCTGATGTTCATCAGAGCAAGCAACCAATAGGTATGCGGCGAAGATAATCGGCACAATATAAAGCACTTCCCTCAGTTTTTTCATAGTAATTCTCCAGTTAAAAATAATATCATAAATGAATCCCAGCAAAAATAACGAGAATTGCTCATATTTTTGACAAAAAAAGTAAATCTATCTAAAATACCTTACATTATTACTTGGTTATTAATTTTTTAGGAGTTTTTTAATGAAAACATGGCGTTGCAAGGTTTGCAATTTTGTATATGATGAAGAAGAAGGTTTTCCAGAAGAAAACATAGCACCTGGCACACGTTGGGAAGATGTACCCGAAGACTGGGTCTGTCCTGATTGCTCAAAAGGTAAAAATGAATTTGAAATGGAAGAAATTTAAACTTGTTTCAACCTAAAATAATCAGTTGAATCGTAGCGAGAGCGACTTAGGTGCTGAAGATTAAGGGTTTTACAGGTTATTTTGGCTTTATTCGTAGTCACCCTAAGGGTGAAGTCAAAATGTTCTGGAAAATTCTTAAGATTCAGTGCATAAGGCGGTCGCAGTAGGTTCAACTGATTTTTTTAGGTTCAACTTCGGGGCTAATTCTATGACCCCACTCATTATCTTTGAAACATCAGTCGAACCACTCTACCAAATAAAAAATCATAAAGCCCTCCGATGACTTGGCCGGACCTATCACCTCTGCTGCATACATTTTACTATCATGATCTTGTTCTGCTATTGCTTCCTCTTTTGACTCATAAACAGTCACCGTGGTTGAGGGAAAACGATCGCGTTTTTTTCTTGGCGAGTAAACTACCGCAAAATGCCGTCCAGCGACATTGGCTCCGGGATGTGGATCGAGACTATAACCTTGCATAACAACCTTTTTAAAAATCAAATATTGTTAACATTATACCGTGTTTACAGATTTCATCGTTAATTTTATCGCTAATTTCATAGGCCGTAGGGTGGGCACGCTTTTGTGCCCACCCTACGGATAAGACTAATTCGCTAACAAAAACTCTATCTGCTACTGCGATAGCGCTGGTGAAAGACAAAATTATATTGTACAATTATCAAAATTAATAATCGAACCCCAAACATGCCATTTAATTTACAAAATATTTCTCAGGAGCAAAATAAATGTCAATTAGACTTGAATACATCGTGTGCAATAAAAAAGGTGATGAATTGAATCGTTTCGACATAAAATCAGAAGCCGAAGCTTATGATTCTGTCATTTGTGCTGCAGAAGACATTAGCATGTTATTAGAACCACTGAAAAAAAAGCTGGCTCTTAACGAAGATCAAATTTATGCCATTTCTGAACACCTAGCCTTTCAGTCTGATGAAGTAAAATTAGCTTTGAAACAAATCAAAAAAGTTAAAGTCGCATCCCCCATTGAAGAAAAAATAGAAGAAAAAGCCGAGGAAGAAACTGAGACAAAAGACTCAGATAATAAGACCGCAAGCAAAAAAGCCCCACGGAAAAAATAGATAAAATAGGCCAATTTATATTCGTAGGATGCGGTGAGGCACGAACCGCATCAAAAACGTCGGTTTAAAACCATTGATACTTAAAACCATAGATGCTTAAAAACATTGATGCGGTTCGTGCCTCACCACATCCTACATCTGAAGTAGGTTGATCTGCTCCCACATAAATTGGGATTGGTTAATGCCCTAAATATCGGTCAATACAAAGTGTCAGGCTTTTGTGAAGTTCATGTTCAAAATCTGGCAACTTGACATCAAACAAAGCCAAAAACTTTGCCGCTTGAGCTTGATTAAGCTTTTTATTATTAATCAGGTATTGCATCTCAGGCAAGGATTTATCCCTTCTGGGGATAATATCCCAATAGACGAAATCTGAAAACAAGGTGGCAAATTCACTCTTTGCCACTTGGCAAAATTTTTCAATATGGGATTCGCCTTCCGGCCCCAAACAACCGGACTCAAGTCTAAATAGCACTGTTAATTTTTTGTCTTGTGCTAATGGTAAATTATTCTTCATACACTCGCTTCTTTCAAACTATACCCGTAACATTTGGGAATATACTGTATTTTAATGACAACGCATTGAAAAAATAAAAAGATTAATGTTACTCTAAGTGTCATAAAAGATTGCTACAATTAAATAAGTGACAATCAGATTAAACTTTCATGACACTCTTTTAATCTGCATACTATTACTATAGCAATAGAAATAGAAGATATAAATAGTAAATAGACATTACAAATAAATATAAGCCATAAAACTAACCAGTCGAGATAAATGACAAGCAATACGTCAACCAATACTTCAGAGCGATTTGAAAAACATTTGCAGATTGCTCATGACAATGTCACAGCAATTGATATTTTAGCCGAACATACCGGCTTTTCTCGGCAGAAAGTCAAACAAATCATGCAAAAAGGAGCTGTTTGGCTCACACAGGGCAAGTCAACGCGCCGCATCCGACGTGCCAGCAAAAAGCTGCAAAAAGACCATACCCTGCACTTATATTACGATGCAAAAATTCTAGCTCAAACAGAATTTAACGCCCACCTTATTGCCGATGAAGGCGATTATAGCGTCTGGTATAAGCCTTCCGGTATGCTTTCACAGGGTAGCAAATACGGTGATCACGGTGCTATCTATCGCTGGGCTGAAACACATATAAGCCCACAACGTAATGCCTTTTTAGTCCACCGCCTTGATCGCGCCACCAGCGGATTAATGATGTGTCAACACTTTTCCGGACAGTTTTCTAAATATTTTTTTGGCTGTTTCAAGTGATTTTTGTCATTTTGTATTTCCTATCATTTTAGTTTCTCATGTTAACTTTAAACAGATGAAGAGAAAGGGCTTTGCCCTCTGGAACGATAGAGCCGTTCCATTCACCCAAGGTATTTTCACAACGGTAATGATCCTGTTACAATATCTTCACGGCACAGGCTGAGGAGCCGATGGCCGTCAACGGTAATGGGCGGCATTTATGTCGCCTTTTACCCCTCTTCAATCAATCGATTTAAGCTATTTCCTGCTGTATTTCATAATCGACTGGTGACAAATAATCATTAGCCGAATGAAGTCGCTCCCGATTATAAAATACCTCAATATATTCAAATATTGCCTGCTTTGCTTCTACTCTGGTTTTGAATCGACAATGGTGCGTCAATTCAGTTTTCAAACTATGAAAGAAGCTCTCTGATACAGCATTGTCCCAGCAATTTCCTTTGCGGCTCATAGACTGAATTATGTTATGATCCGACAATATTTTTCTATGACTATCAGAGGCATATTGGCTACCTCGGTCAGTATGCCAAAGCAATCCATCCATTGGTTTACGCTTCCATATGGCCATCAGTAAAGCATCATTGACTAGCTTGGCTTTCATTCGCTCATCCATCGACCAGCCAACAATTTGCCTAGAGAATAAGTCAATGACAACCGCTAAATATAACCAGCCTTCCTTGGTGGCAATATAGGTAATATCACCCACATAGTAGCGATCAGGTTGAGAGACAGTAAACTCTCTTTCCAGTAAATTTGGAGATATACGCTTATTATGCTTGGAATTAGTCGTCGCTTTAAAGCGTCTCTTCGTTTAAAACAAACCGGCTTTTTTCATTAATCGACCAATTCTCCGGCGGCTTATATGAACGCCTTTTTCAGCCAGTTTTCTTTTTAAGACGACGGGTTCCATAAGTCTTGCGACTGTCTTCAAACAGTTTTTTAGCTGCTCAGTAAGCGCTTCATTTTCTTTCTCTCTATCCGTTTTAGGAGAGCTAACCCAATCATAATAGCAACTACGGGAAACATCCATAAAACGGCACAGAATCGTTACCGGGTAATCTTTAGCCTGATCAGTTATCCATGCGTACTTCACAAAGTTTCCCTTGCAAAGTACGCTGTGGCCTTTTTAATAAATCACGCTCCTGAATCACTTTTGCCAATTCTTTTTTCAGACGTTTTACTTCATCATAAATGTGTTCATCACTTCTATTGGCTACCGTCTTCACCGGTTTGGAATATTTACTGATCCAGGTATGTAGAGTATTTACATTAACACCTAGCTCCCTGGCAGTCTGAGAAACGGATTGATCCGTCTCATTAGCTAATTTGACAGCTGATTCTTTAAATTCTGATGTATAGCTTTTATTCGGTTTTTTGTTTGATCATTCATTTTAGGTCACACTTTTTATCTTTTAGTTATTTTAAGTTGTGTGTCCGGTTAAGTATAGCCACATTAACGTTTTACTTCATCATAAATGTGTTCATCACTTCTATTGGCTACCGTCTTCACCGGTTTGGAATATTTACTGATCCAGGTATGTAGAGTATTTACATTAACACCTAGCTCCCTGGCAGTCTGAGAAACGGGTTGATCCGTCTCATTAGCTAATTTGACAGCTGATTCTTTAAATTCTGATGTATAGCTTTTATTCGGTTTTTTTGTTTGATCATTCATTTTAGGTCACACTTTTTATCTTTTAGTTATTTTAAGTTGTGTGTCCGGTTAAGTATAGCCACATTATAATCCTTATTGCTCATAGTAAAACGGCAGCCAGAATATTATCAGAAATGTTTAAAACACGTACTATCAACAAATACTACAAGGCATTGGTACAGGGCCATCCCGATGCCCCCCAAACACTGGATACACCACTAGAAGATAAAAAGGCCATAACAAAAATACTCAGTACAAACGAACAGACAGATAATGCCTATAGCCTGCTTGATATTCAAATTTTAACCGGTAGAAAACACCAAATTCGTCAACACCTTGCTGATATTGGCTTCCCAATCATTGGTGATCGTCTCTATGGTTCCAAACCAAAGGGACAAACGAGCAATGATGCAGTCAATTTATGCTTAACAGCCTATAAAATGAGTTTTGAATCACCTTTTAATAGCCCCTCTCAGGCAAAGCATTATGAACTGGGAAGCGAATTTTACCCTCACTATTCTCACAAAGACACAAGCAATCAATAATGGATAAAGCAATGCAGAAAGTAAATGAACGTCTTACCCCCGAAGGCAAAATGGATGTACTATCAAAGTGGGAAGTCCACACCCTGCTCACTGCCAGCAAGGAAAGATTTTCCTATGAATTCCGTGCCTGCTCACTTGCAGTATTAAATACCGGCAGCACCGAAGACAATGCCAAAGCAGTACTGGAACAATATCCTGATTTTAAAATTGAAGTCATCCAACAGGAACGGGGAATTAAATTACAGGTATCCAATGCACCGGCACAAGCCTTTGTCGATGGTGAAATGATCACCGGTATCAAGGAGCACCTTTTTTCGGTATTACGTGACATTGTATTTGTCGGCAATGAAATTGAAACCAATCCACGTTTTGACTTAGAAAAAACCGAAGACATTACCAATGCGATTTTTCATATTTTACGTAATGCCAAGGCTTTGCAGACCGAAGTATTACCCAATATCGCCGTCTGTTGGGGCGGTCATTCAATTAATCGCATAGAATATGAATATACCAAAGAAGTGGGCTATCAACTCGGTCTACGCTATCTGAATGTCTGTACCGGTTGTGGCCCTGGAGCAATGAAAGGCCCAATGAAAGGAGCTAATATCGCCCATGCCAAACAACGCATCACCGATGGACGCTATATCGGCATTACTGAACCGGGCATTATTGCGGCTGAATCACCCAATCCCATCGTAAATGAACTCATCATCCTACCGGATATTGAAAAACGTCTGGAAGCTTTTGTGCGCATGGGACATGGCGTGATTGTATTTCCTGGTGGGCCAGGAACAGCCGAAGAAATTCTTTATTTATTAGGTATCTTATTACACCCAAAAAACAAAGAAGTGCCCTTTCCAATGATCCTAACTGGGCCTAAAAGCAGTGAAGATTATTTCAAACAGATTCACCATTTTATTGAAAGCACTCTGGGCTTTGAAGCACAGCAAAAATATAAAATTATTATCGATGATCCGGCATTAGTTGCCCGGGAAATGCG
This sequence comes from sulfur-oxidizing endosymbiont of Gigantopelta aegis, assembly GCF_016097415.1. Classification (NCBI taxonomy): domain Bacteria; species sulfur-oxidizing endosymbiont of Gigantopelta aegis. The sequence continues at coordinate 2,999,475 of NZ_JAEHGE010000001.1, forward strand.
CTCCATGATAGAAGACGTATCCGATTATAGGCGCAGTACCAGCGATGCTTATTATTACAATTGGATATTACACATTGATAAAGAATTTCAATTACCATTTATACCAAGCCATGAAAATATGAGTCAATTAGAACTGCATAAGGATCAGGAAACACATTTATTGGCCGCTAACCTGCGCAGGGCATTTTCCGGTATTGTCGCTGGTAATGTCAAAGAAGAAGGTATTCTTTCCATTGAAGAAAATGGGAAGTTTCAAATCAGCGGTGATGAAGAAATAATGACACCCTTAGATAAATTACTCAGTGCCTTTGTCGAACAAAAGCGCATGAAATTACCCGGTAGCGAATATATTCCCTGCTATGAAATCGTTAAACCTAGAAACCTCAGTTGAATCGTAGCGAGAGCGTTCAAGGTGCTGTAGATTCAAGGCTTTACAAGTTATTTTAGCTTTATTCGTAGTCACCCTACGGGTGAAGTTAAAATATTTTGGGAAGTCTTGTAGATTCAGTGCATTGGACGTTCGCAGTAGGTTCAACTGAGGTTTCTAGGTTAAATGAGTGCTCTAATCTGAGCTTCACTGACCGGTTGAGCAAGTACATAGTCGGCATTGTATTGAAAATCATAATGCCCCTCTAACTTACTGACAAATTCATATTCTCGTTTGCTGACCATAATAATTAATTTTGGCTGGTAATCGGGATATTTTTGCAGAGTAATCAACAAAGTATCTAAATTACAGATATGATTGCTGGCATAGTTGGTACCAAAGGCATAAAAAAACTCTGCCACAATAACATCGGGCTTATTTTTCTTTAAAGCTGCCAAGGTTTTTCTAATTGAATTAAATTGCAGTTCCTCATACCCCAGTTCATCGTATAAGCCTGACAATTTAGGATGCAGGGCTGATTCTATAATAGAAAATACAATGGGTTTTGGCACGCACTCACTCCAACTTCTTTAGCTAACTTCTTTAGCTAACTTCTTTAGCTAACTTGACCAAGACTAAAAACTGGCATTCTCAAAATAGCCTTTAAATGATTTTGAATAAGGCCACTTTGAGAATACCAGTCTTTGCTGAAACGTACTTTTTCTGCTCGACGCTTTGCCTTGCCGGGCTTGTCGTGAACATGAGATTTTTTCATTAAAGGGTGGTTGAACAAGGGATTTCTGGGTGCTGTTAACAGCGTTTCAGCTTTACGCGCTGAGCGTTTCTTGCGAGACATATTGTGTTCCTTTTTTTTACCTTTATGTTTGTAAGAGCTTTATATTCTACAGCTATGCGCTATTTTAACGCAAAGCCATTCAGTAAAAAAGCCTTTATCCTTATTCACGATGTTGTACCTTAGGAAAAGTGATAATTTTATCAGCCGTAATATGGTTTAAATTCAAATCCGGATTATATTGCCGTAATAACCAAAAAGGGATTTTGTAGGTTTTTCGAGTCAGTATCCAGACTGACTCGCCCCGGTTTAAGCGATATTTATCGGTGCCAACAATTTGATTGCGAACAAAAAATTCTTCTTGTAAGTTTTTATGATACAAAACGCGTTGTGCTTCAAATTCTTCTACCGACACCTTAACAAAACTCAGTTTAAGGCGCTTTCCCACCACCATTGGCTTACCATATTTTATTTTATTCAGGCGCCTCAAATCTCTGGCTCTGATTTGCAACCATTCTGCATAATGGCCTAAAGTTTCTGCCGCCTGAATCTCAATTGATTTATCCTCACTCACTGAATAATCACTGGGATCAGCCAATAGTTCCGTTGATTCCGCTTTTGTTAATTCTGAGTCTATAAGCTCAATATCCTCTGGAGCTTCACCTTCTGCAACCATCGTTTCTTTTTCTACAGGATCTACTTTGTCAACAACAGCGATAGAATCTACAACCGCTATCGAATCTACAGCGACAGGAGCAAGCAACTCAGTTTCAGCATCACCCGAAGCAAATGCTTCCGCTACTATCGTAGGCTTATTGGCCAATGCTTTATCAATTTGAGCCAATTGTACTTTTTCTTGCTGCACAATTTCTTCAGGCTTGACCAAGGTAAGTTTTTGCCCCGGATAAATTTTCTTTTTATTCGATAAATACTGATGGGTCATATTATTTAAACGCAATAATTGCCTAACACTTAATTCATTTTTACGCGCAATACGCTCCAGACTATCACCCTTTTTAACCACATAAATCCCATCTTCTGCCACAGCGATTGGCTCAGGAATGGGTGGATTTTGCTCCTTAACGGCTGGCTTTTTATTGCTTGCCAAAACAAGCTGTTTGCCCTGTTTTTGTGGCAGAATCAGCACCTGACCAATACGAATAATATGCTTATTACGCATATTATTACTCTCAACTAGGTCTCTCATGCTGATACCATAGCGTGCGGCAATAAGCGATAGCGTCTGCCCCTTGGTAACACGGTGAAAACGATCTGCCTTTTGCTTGTCAAAGCGCTCATTGGCCGCTACATTTTGTAGCTCGCTAATAGCCAATGCCACATTGTCTGAAGTTGAACGCTCAATACGCAAGTCATACTGTTTCGGCACATATTTGTTGCCATTCCAAACCGCCGGACGCAAGGCCGGATTAGCCGCCATTAAGTCTTCTCGACTAATTTTTAGCGCCTTAAGCACCGTAGCCATATTCATATAATCAGCCATTTTAAGCATTTCATAATCCGCAGGTGCAGCAAGGTTTATATTGTTAAAATATTTTTCTGGCTGTTGGGCGATTGCCAAAGCCGCTAAAAAGGAGGGATAAAAATTACGCGAGGCAAAACCAAAACTACGGCTTTTGTAACGACGAATAATCACATCAATATCAGTAGTACCGACTTTTTTTGCCGCTCTACGCATGCCAGCAGCACCATGATTATAAGCAGTGAGTGCTAATGGCCAGGTGCCTGTCACAGCATAATTATTTTTTAATAATCTCGCCGCTGCCACAGTAGCAATAAAGGGATCGAGCCGTTCATCTAAGACCTGATCGATCTGCATATAGCGACGCCCAGTGGAGCGAGTGAATTGCCACATACCGGCTGCCCCGACCTTTGAATAAGCCCTATAATTAAAAGAGGATTCAACATGAGGTAGGACAGCAATCTCAAGGGGCAAATTCATTTCTTTCAACACTGAAATAATATAGGGTCGCCACTTGCCGGAACGTACTATACCCGCACGAAACTTATTAGCCTGTCCCAATTGAAAGCGGATACGTTTTTTTGCCTTGCGTAATTCCTTTGCCGTGACATTTTTTGGCCATAAGGCCAGCACCCGCTGTTCTTCTTTACTGAGTTGTATGGCTTTATTTTTACCACCAGAACGCTGAAACTTTATGAGTTTGTCCAGAATACGCTGATATTTCTTTTTTATTTTTTTGCTCAGTTTTGCACGCGCTTTATAACTTAAGCCTTTGGGCAGCTTAATGGTTTCATAGATAATGGACAAATTGACATTATCATGTAAATAACCTTCTGAGGTGGAAATTTTTGTGTAGACCTGAGTCCAGAATTGCACCGCAGGGACGAGACTTTCAGGCTTAGGGAAATGCTTGTTTTGCCAGACAGCAGGTTGCGCCTGGGCGGTCTGATGGTCAGTGACTGGCTTGGCATAAAGAGCAGCGCAAGTAAAAAAATAACTGAGAATAAAAATTGTGAGACTGAATACGACAAAATTCTTTCTGCCTTTTAAAACCAGACGAATAAGGCCAGACTGTTCCATTGTCATGTATTTCCCAATTTATTGTCATAAAAACATATTAAATCACTCATTACCACATCAAGTCATCAGGGATTTCATAGTCCGCATAAAATTCATCGGCTTCGGCATCCGCTTCTTGCTTCGATGGATCATTACGCAAGAGAATATAACTTGCATCTCGTTGCATTATTTTGTCTGCCACTGGCCCCGGTACAATTTCATACTGCCCTTCAAGCTTAACAATCGCCAAACGCCCTAGCGCAATATCATCATGGGTCTCCTGGGTAACAAAGATCCGTTTCACATTTTTGTTATCTTCAAAATTATATGCCAGGTCATCGCCATTGCCCTTGCGCACTTTATTGCTAAGAATCAATTGCTTGATTTGCGCAATAATGGCTTTGTGCTGAGCCTTTTCATCCCGTTGACGATTCAGCTCTCTATCCTTGGCAGCCTTTTCCTGAATGGCTTTTTCCGCCAATTGCTTAGCTTCATCAACAATAGTCTGATTATTGCTACGCTGATGTTTCATTTTTTTATGCTTAACATTTTTAGCACGATTAGCCTGATTTTTATCGACCAAACCTGCCTTGAGTAGCTGATCTTGTAAAGCGTTTCCCACGACTTATCCTCTTACTTTTAAAGCGATATTCTATTCGTATAAATTTTCAAAACAATAATTAGTCGCTTCAACAAAGCCAGCAACACTGCCGCAATCAAAACGTCGCCCCTTAAACTTATACGCCAACACACAACCGTCTTTTGCTTGCTGCATCAAAGCATCTGTGATCTGTACTTCACCACCCACACCCGGCTTGGTATTACGCAAAATATCAAAGATATCCGGCGTTAAGATATAACGGCCAATAATGGCTAAATTACTGGGGGCATCTTCCGGTGCTGGTTTTTCAACCATTTCGGTGACTTTAAAGATATCATCTCGGATCATATCGCCTTTTATCACCCCGTATTTTTGCGTATCTTCCATAGGCACTTCTTCTACCGCAACAATACTGCAACGAAACTGCTTATACAGGCCAACCATTTGCGCTAGCACACCATCTGTTTCAGGTGAAATACACAAATCATCCGCCAACACCACGGCAAACGGTTCATCGCCAATCAATGTTTCGCCTGACAAGATAGCATGTCCCAAACCCTTCATTTCAATTTGACGGGTATAGGAAAATACACTTTTATCCATAATGCTACGGATACCTTCCAGATATTCTTCCTTGGAACTGCCTTTTATCTGGTGCTCCAGTTCATAGTTGACATCAAAATGATCTTCCATTGCCCGTTTGCCACGCCCTGTCACAATGGCCATCGTAGTCAATCCCGCATCAATGGCTTCTTCTACACCATATTGAATCAAAGGCTTGTTAACCACAGGCAACATTTCTTTAGGCATCGACTTGGTCGCAGGTAAAAAGCGCGTGCCATAGCCCGCCGCTGGAAATAAGCACTTCTTAATCATAAATAATTCCTAACATTATTATCTTTAATTTATTTTGCTCTATTATCTTTTAATTCCACACTTTTGACTATCTTTTTCACACATCAAGCTAATTATTAGAAAAATAAGGCAGAATTTCAATTTAGCAATATCGTCATAAATACTTTAAACTGTCGATGACGCTCACTACCTTGAAAACCTAATCACTCCTAGCGATAAAGAAGAATAAGCATGTTTAATATCCCTGAAAACTCATTTTGGGTCATGGTGGCCGTTTTATGTTTACTCGTCATTGCCTCCATTAGCCGATTTATCATAGAAAAAAGCCATCCCGATAAAGACTATACCGAGTTGCGTCAACGGATTCAGTCCTGGTGGTGGATGATTGGGATTTTATTTGTATTCATGACTCTGGGACAGACTTCAGGAAAGACCTATGGCATTATTTTATTTGCTTTTATCAGCTTTCTAGCCCTAAAAGAGTTCTTTTCCATCGTTCCTACGCGCCAATGTGACCGTCGGGTTATCTTTTGGGCTTATTTAGCCATCCCCATTCAATACTATCTCATTAGCATCGAATGGTATGGGCTATTTATTATCTTTATTCCCGTTTACTTATTCCTATTCCTGCCCATGCGCATGGTCTTAATCGGTGAAACTCAGGGCTTTATCCGCGCCGCAGGCGTTATCCATTGGGCAGTGATGTTAACCGTTTACTGTCTCAGCCATATTGCCTATTTATTGGTCTTACCAGAGAAAAACCCTGATGCCGGGAGCATGGGACTGGTGATCTTTTTATTATTTATGACTCAATTCAACGATGTCAGTCAATATATCTGGGGTAAAGCCCTTGGCAAACACCCTATCATTCCCAAAGTCAGCCCTAATAAAACCTGGGAAGGCTTCCTTGGTGGTATGTTCACCATCGCCATCAGTGCAGCATTCATTGGCCCATTGCTCACACCACTGAATATGCAACTCAGTTTAATTGCCGGACTTATTATCAATGCCTCAGGATTTATTGGCGATGTGGTCATTTCATCGGTCAAGCGTGACTTAGCCATCAAGGACAGTGGCGATTTGATTCCCGGTCATGGCGGCATATTGGATCGTTTTGATAGTTTGATTTTTACCGCACCCTTATTCTTTCATTACTTGTATTATATGGCTTACTAAGCACTTTCATATTACAAAAATGTGTTTTGAATATCTATCTTTATCATAAAGCACTTAATTAGTATGCAAAAAAAAGCCCCAATATCACTATTGAGGCTTTTCTATGAAGCGAATTAATTTAAGTTATTTTTTCTTCCTAGTAAATCCAACACCTACTAGGCCAAAAGCTAATAGAGCTAAGCTTGAAGGTTCGGGAATCACAGAAAATGCGACTTCTCCCATTGAGGTATAAGTAAATGCATTCCCATTTTGATCAGTATAAGTAACACCCGTTAATTCTAATCGTATATAAGATGCATTAACTGCAGTAAAAGACAATACATCGGCAAAATAATTTACATTTTTTGCATTATCTGTCAAATCACCATTTAACACACTAAAGTTACCCAAAGATAATATGTTTGTAAATGATGCATCATTAGATGCAAAGATAGAAACGCTACTGATACCGTACCAATCTTCATTCCAGATTGCGATTTTATCAACTGTAAATACACGACCTAAATAATAATCAATAGTTTCTGTTGCGTCTAACTCAGAGTACCACTCATTATTTTCAGCAGAATAAATATGCGATGCACCTGTAACAGAGTTGGTAAATGTATCGAAATCTGTAATACCATTATTATAATTATCACTCAAACCCGACTGGTTTATAGTATTAATAACTCCATAACCTGCAGCAACTTTTGATACTGTGTTAGAGACACTTTCAGCGCCTCGAATAACTGTTGCCCCCGCAGTAGACGCAACGCTAAAAAATACTATAAATGTTAATAACCGCTTAATTTTCATTAATTATAATCCCATTACTAGTTTATTATTTTGCTAATCGAGTTGTTTACTGATTTTTATTATTAGTTAACAAGTAGTACTTTATTCTAGAATCCCGGACCTGGTATGCCAGGAGGTCCTGTATCACTCGTAGCAGCCGCATTTTGACTGATAACCAATGATGTCATCAAAGGCGCAGCATAAGCAGCATATTTGCTTTTTCTCAAAAAATCACGACGAGACTGATCGGTCTTGCCCTGTTCTTGTTTTTCTTCTTGCTGTTCATCTTTAGTCATGCGATTAACCCTATTTAATACTTATATACCAATACAGAATAATGTATAAATTTGCTTCATAATTTAAATTGTATAATAAATAAGCAATTAAAGCCAATTTAAATTGAATACTTTACATGATTAAGTAATATATTACCATAAAAACAAGGGTTTTCCTATTATTTTTAGGGAATACTAGAACAAAACAGCTTCCAATTCCAATTTAGCCAAATTAATATCAGAATACTTCAAATAATAGCAGGGCAACGCCTCAAGCATTTTAAGCACCGATGCCAATTCATGCTCTTTCATTCGTCGCCCCGATGAGCCACATTCAAGAAAACGTAGCAATGCTTCAGTCTTATCAATGACGACTAATTCACAAGCAATACTTTGCTCATATTGAGGAAATACTATTGCCTGTAGTGTCGCTCCCACATCAAACGACAAAGCAGCGTTCTTAATCGGTAAATAACGCACATTTTTTTTATCCAGTCGACAATATTGTTTCAGTTTTTCAATCAAGGGATAACAATCAACTAAATATTTAACCGCCCCATCCTTAACACAGACAGGTAATGGACATGAGAAAACCTGTTTTGTATCAGGCACAACAATCGATAACTCATCAGTAAAAAACGACCAGCCTTTAGCCGCCAACAGTGCCGCTAAAGTACTCTTCCCTGCCCCTGACTGCGCAGGGAAAAGCACAGCCTTATTATCTTTATCAGCTAATGTTGCCGCATGAAACATCAAATAGGGATGTCTACCCTGCTCCTGCTGCTCCGTTTTTGATTGCCAGATAGTTTCAAAAACAATACCAAACACATAAGGAACAACCACTGTTAGAGAAAGCCCTGTACAGACACAACTCTTATCAACAAAAATAGAATAGACATCAAGTGCCTGAACTATTTGTATTAAACGGGCAGTTAATGTGGCTATACTTAACCGGTACTTTGCAAGGGAAACTTTGTGAAGTACGCATGGATAACTGATCAGGCTAAAGATTACCCGGTAACGATTCTGTGCCGTTTTATGGATGTTTCCCGTAGTTGCTATTATGATTGGGTTAGCTCTCCTAAAACGGATAGAGAGAAAGAAAATGAAGCGCTTACTGAGCAGCTAAAAAACTGTTTGAAGACAGTCGCAAGACTTATGGAACCCGTCGTCTTAAAAGAAAACTGGCTGAAAAAGGCGTTCATATAAGCCGCCGGAGAATTGGTCGATTAATGAAAAAAGCCGGTTTGTTTTGTAAAACGAAGAGACGCTTTAAAGCGACGACTAATTCCAAGCATAATAAGCGTATATCTCCAAATTTACTGGAAAGAGAGTTTACTGTCTCTCAACCTGATCGCTACTATGTGGGTGATATTACCTATATTGCCACCAAGGAAGGCTGGTTATATTTAGCGGTTGTCATTGACTTATTCTCTAGGCAAATTGTTGGCTGGTCGATGGATGAGCGAATGAAAGCCAAGCTAGTCAATGATGCTTTACTGATGGCCATATGGAAGCGTAAACCAATGGATGGATTGCTTTGGCATACTGACCGAGGTAGCCAATATGCCTCTGATAGTCATAGAAAAATATTGTCGGATCATAACATAATTCAGTCTATGAGCCGCAAAGGAAATTGCTGGGACAATGCTGTATCAGAGAGCTTCTTTCATAGTTTGAAAACTGAATTGACGCACCATTGTCGATTCAAAACCAGAGTAGAAGCAAAGCAGGCAATATTTGAATATATTGAGGTATTTTATAATCGGGAGCGACTTCATTCGGCTAATGATTATTTGTCACCAGTCGATTATGAAATACAGCAGGAAATAGCTTAAATCGATTGATTGAAGAGGGGTAAAAGGCGACATAAATGCCGCCCATTACCGTTGACGGCCATCGGCTCCTCAGCCTGTGCCGTGAAGATATTGTAACAGGATCATTACCGTTGTGAAAATACCTTGGGTGAATGGAACGGCTCTATCGTTCCAGAGGGCAAAGCCCTTTCTCTTCATCTGTTTAAAGTTAACATGAGAAACTAAAATGATAGGAAATACAAAATGACAAAAATCACTTGAAACAGCCAAAAAAATATTTAGAAAACTGTCCGGAAAAGTGTTGACACATCAAACTTAGTATCCTGACTCATTATTTCCTACACACCATTCATTAGCATTTCTGATCATGCAATAAAGATAGACCTTAGAAAAATAACTGTCAAGATTGCAGCTTTAAGATAAAAGAGATGCTTTTTACTCACTGTTTATTATCATATAATGGGGTTTTCATCTAACCTCACACTTCAACAAAGCCAGTTATTAAAAATTTATGAGCACAAATACAGCAGCAAGTAAAAAAACACCTAAAAACACGCCGATGATCGAGCAATATTTAAAGATAAAGGCAGAATTTCCCAATATGCTGCTATTTTATCGGATGGGTGATTTTTACGAACTTTTTTTTGATGATGCCAAACGTGCCTCACAGCTTTTGGACTTATCCTTAACTGCTCGTGGACGCTCTGGCGGCGAACCCATTCCCATGGCAGGCCTACCCTACCATGCAGTTGATAATTATTTGATTAAATTGGTTAAACTCAATCAATCTGTCGCTATTTGTGAGCAAATTGGCGATCCGGCCACATCAAAAGGGCCGGTAGAAAGAAAGGTAGTACGCATAATAACCCCCGGCACCATTACCGAAGACAACTTACTGGAAGATAGAAAAGACAACTTGCTAGCCGCTATTTTTATTGCTTCAGAAGCAAGCTTAAATGCAGTTTCAACAGAGGCTTCAGAGCACTTACACACACATCCAGCAATCATTGAACGCGCCTTTGGACTGGCGGTATTAGATCTGACCAGTGGTCACTTTACTATTTCTGAACTGGATTCATTAGAAGCACTACAATCCGAATTAGAACGCCATCGCCCCTCCGAATTATTATTGACCGAAAACAACCCTATCAAAGCCCTTTTACAACAGCAATTGGGCAAGCAAACAGCTTTTGCAGAACAGCCCGCTTGGTGGTTTGAGGAACAATCTGCGCGTCAATGTCTCAATCAGCAATTTGCCACACAAGATTTAAAAGGCTTTGGTTGTGACGACTATGACACCGCCCTATGCGCTGCAGGTTGCTTATTACAATATGTGCAAAATACGCAACGCACCGCCCTGCCCCATATCCATAAACTCAAAGTAGAACAACACGAAACAGCCGTCATTTTGGATACCGTCAGTCGCCGTAATCTAGAAATTGACATGGCATTAAATGGCAATAAAGAACATAGTTTGATGTCGGTTATGGATAACACCTCGACGACAATGGGCAGTCGTTTACTCGGGCGTTGGCTAAACCGCCCATTGCGAGATCATACACAGCTCAAGCAACGCTATCAAAGCATTGCCCAACTACAAACCGATAGCCAGTTTGAGCTCATACAGCCACACCTCAAACAAATTGGCGACATTGAGCGTGTCCTCACACGCATTGCGTTAAGAACAGCACGCCCTAGAGATTTTGAGCGTTTAAGGAATTCATTGGCCGTCTTGCCCTTATTGCAAAGTGAATTAGTCAATCTTAACGAGCCATTATTGCAACAATTATCTCAGCTCATTGCAGTCTTTCCAGAACAACATGACTTACTCAAACGAGCCATAATCGACAACCCTCCCGTACTGATTCGGGACGGTGGAGTCATTGCCCCGGGTTATAATGCTGAATTGGATGAGCTGCGTAATATTCAAAAAAATGCCAATCAATTTTTAATCGATCTTGAAAGCCGTGAAAAAGAGCGTAGCGGTATCCCCACCTTAAAAGTGAATTATAATCGTGTTCATGGCTATTTTATCGAAGTCAGTCGCGCCCAATCTGCCAACGTACCCGATAATTATCAACGCAAACAAACCTTAAAAACCAATGAGCGTTATATTACCCCTGAACTCAAAGCCTTTGAAGATAAAGTACTAAGCGCCAATGAAAAAGCCTTAAGCAAAGAAAAAGCACTCTATGAAGCATTATTCGACACTCTAGCCCCCCATTTAAGAGCCTTACAAATGAGTGCGCAAGCGATCTGTGAACTGGATGTTTTAAGCAATTTTGCTGAACGTGCTATCAGCCTGCAATGGTGCCAGCCTCAACTAAACTCTGAACCCTGCTTATCCATTCAGCAAGGCCGTCATCCCGTGGTGGAAAAAATTCAGGACAGCCCTTTTGTTGCCAATGATATGTTGCTAGATGATTCACGTCGTATGTTATTGATCACCGGTCCCAATATGGGTGGTAAATCAACCTATATGCGTCAAGCTGCCCTACTCACTCTCATGGCACATATTGGCAGTTATGTACCCGCTAAATCTGCAAGTTTTGGTCCCGTAGATCGCATTTTTACCCGTATAGGTGCTTCAGATGATCTGGCTGGTGGACGTTCTACTTTTATGGTTGAAATGACCGAGACAGCCAATATCTTACATAATGCCACCAAGCAAAGTCTGGTGCTCATGGATGAAATTGGTCGTGGCACCAGTACCTATGACGGCCTCTCCCTCGCTTATGCATCAGCCCATTATTTAGCTAAGACTTGCCAGGCTTTTACCTTATTCGCCACACACTATTTTGAACTAACACAATTACCGGAAAACTTTGCGCAAATAGTTAATGTACACATGGATGCCATCGAGCATGGTGAAAAAATCGTATTTTTACATAAAGTGCAAGAAGGCAGTGCCTCACAAAGCTATGGCATCCAGGTCGCCGCACTTGCCGGAGTGCCTCAGACTGTCATTAGTATGGCCAAGGCCAAGCTAATAAGTCTAGAAAAAAATGCACAACAGAACAATCCAACACAAGAAAAAGATATACCCTCTTGATGTGTCAACACTTTTCCGGACAGTTTTCTAAATATTTTTTTGGCTGTTTCAAGTGATTTTTGTCATTTTGTATTTCCTATCATTTTAGTTTCTCATGTTAACTTTAAACAGATGAAGAGAAAGGGCTTTGCCCTCTGGAACGATAGAGCCGTTCCATTCACCCAAGGTATTTTCACAACGGTAATGATCCTGTTACAATATCTTCACGGCACAGGCTGAGGAGCCGATGGCCGTCAACGGTAATGGGCGGCATTTATGTCGCCTTTTACCCCTCTTCAATCAATCGATTTAAGCTATTTCCTGCTGTATTTCATAATCGACTGGTGACAAATAATCATTAGCCGAATGAAGTCGCTCCCGATTATAAAATACCTCAATATATTCAAATATTGCCTGCTTTGCTTCTACTCTGGTTTTGAATCGACAATGGTGCGTCAATTCAGTTTTCAAACTATGAAAGAAGCTCTCTGATACAGCATTGTCCCAGCAATTTCCTTTGCGGCTCATAGACTGAATTATGTTATGATCCGACAATATTTTTCTATGACTATCAGAGGCATATTGGCTACCTCGGTCAGTATGCCAAAGCAATCCATCCATTGGTTTACGCTTCCATATGGCCATCAGTAAAGCATCATTGACTAGCTTGGCTTTCATTCGCTCATCCATCGACCAGCCAACAATTTGCCTAGAGAATAAGTCAATGACAACCGCTAAATATAACCAGCCTTCCTTGGTGGCAATATAGGTAATATCACCCACATAGTAGCGATCAGGTTGAGAGACAGTAAACTCTCTTTCCAGTAAATTTGGAGATATACGCTTATTATGCTTGGAATTAGTCGTCGCTTTAAAGCGTCTCTTCGTTTTACAAAACAAACCGGCTTTTTCATTAATCGACCAATTCTCCGGCGGCTTATATGAACGCCTTTTTCAGCCAGTTTTCTTTTAAGACGACGGGTTCCATAAGTCTTGCGACTGTCTTCAAACAGTTTTTTAGCTGCTCAGTAAGCGCTTCATTTTCTTTCTCTCATCCGTTTTAGGAGAGCTAACCCAATCATAATAGCAACTACGGAAACATCCATAAAACGGCACAGAATCGTTACCGGGTAATCTTTAGCCTGATCAGTTATCCATGCGTACTTCACAAAGTTTCCCTTGCAAAGTACGCTGTGGCCTTTTAATAAATCACGCTCCTGAATCACTTTTGCCAATTCTTTTTCAGACGTTTTACTTCATCATAAATGTGTTCATCACTTCTATTGGCTACCGTCTTCACCGGTTTGGAATATTTACTGATCCAGGTATGTAGAGTATTTACATTAACACCTAGCTCCCTGGCAGTCTGAGAAACGGGTTGATCCGTCTCATTAGCTAATTTGACAGCTGATTCTTTAAATTCTGATGTATAGCTTTTATTCGGTTTTTTGTTTGATCATTCATTTTAGGTCACACTTTTTATCTTTTAGTTATTTTAAGTTGTGTGTCCGGTTAAGTATAGCCACATTATCTAAAACAATCAACAACTTAAGCGAAATAACGGTAACTTCTCAATAAGTCTGTGCAAAACTTGAAATAAAAACAAAAAAGTCTTGACAGCATTTTAGAGGACAAAATTGCATTTTCACTGCCCCATGTAATTTATCCCTATAAATGATCCTGTCGATCTGTCTCAGATCGAAATAGAATATTTTTGAATATTATCTTAACTGAGAGGGAGTTTGATCAACACAGGGCAAACTAAAGAGCCTTAAAAAGCCATGATACAATTGTTTTATTGAAAACAACCTGTATTGATTATAGTGAAAAATTACCTCCAATTCCAGAGATACCTGAAGAAGAAAAGACACCGGTAGTCCGATTACTCCTTGCTTTCATGGAGCAACAACAGGAAATCATTCAAAACCAACAGGTTGAAATCGATGCCCTTAAAACAGAAGTTGCTAAGCTTAAAAGCTACCTCCAAAGCCTAAAATAAGAGCCAGTAAATTGCCAAAGGATGATGACAATGATAATCCGACAGGTCATTCAGGAAGCAAGAAAAACAACTCAGGAAATGGGACTAGTAAAAGTCGTAAACGAAAGAAGAAATTGGCTATTCATAAAACCACCGTTATCAAACCAGATAACCTGCCAGAACATTCACGTTTTTAGGGTATCAGGATTATTTTGTTCAGGAGTTGCTGATTAAGCCTTTCAATACTCGTTATCGATTGGCTCGCTATAAAACACCCGATGGTGATACCTGTATAGGAAAATTGAGCTTTGATACACATATAGGACATTTTGGCCATACATTACAGAGTTATATCGTTTATCAATATTATCACCAGAGAGTGACTCAGCCATTGATAATACAACAATTAACAGAATTAGGTTTTGATATTTCAACGGGTCAGATCAATGAGATTTTAATCCATGACAAAGACCATTTTCATACTGAAAAAATACATTGCTAACTGCCGGTATCAACAATAGTACTTATATCCATGTTGATGATACGGGTAGTCGTCATGATGGAAAGAATGGTTATTGTACTCACGTTGGCAATGAAACCTTTGCCTGGTTTTCAAGTACTCGATATAAGAGCCGGATTAATTTTCTACAATTGTTACGAGGTGCTGCTGTTGATTATACGCTCAACGATGCAGCACTTGATTATATGAGAGCAGAAAAATTACCTCACAAGCCATTGAGCGTTATTGAACAAAGTCATCAGACTTGCTTTGATAATGAAGAAGCCTGGAAATACTATCTGCAGAACAATAGTATCATAACACAACGGCATGTTCGCATTGCCACAGAAGGCGCTTTACTGGGGGCATTAATTAACAGTGGCTTTCCAAGTGATTTGGTGATTGTGAGTGATGATGCAGGACAATTTGATATTTTGTTGCACGCATTATGTTGGATACATGCAGACAGAGTGTTTCAGCGGATACTACCACTCAATGAGCGACATGATAAAGAACTGAACTGGGTACATACTCAGATTTGGGAACTATTTTATGATCTCAAACAATATAAACTTGAGCCAGATGATCCGTTGAAGTCAGCGATTGCTGAACATTTTGATGAATTGTGCCGGACTAAAACAAGCTTTGAAGCTTTGAAACGTTGAATCAGGCACTGAAACGATTGGCAAGAAATAAAACAGAATTACTGCTGGTATTGGAACGGCCTGATATTCCTCTTCATAATAATTTGAGTGAAAATGATATTCGAGAATATGTTATTAAGCGTAAAATTAGTGGTAGTACACGCTCAAAGGATGGGCAACTTTGCAGAATACCTTTGTCAGTTTAAAGAAAACTTGTTTGAAACAAGGAATTTCATTCTGGGATTTTATTAATGACCGGATCAGCAAGAGAAATTTGATCCCATATCTGCCTGAGTTGCTGAAAGGTAAAGTTTGTGCTGTTTAAATGCACTAATGTGGCTATACTTAACCGGACACACAACTTAAAATAACTAAAAGATAAAAAGTGTGACCTAAAATGAATGATCAAACAAAAAAACCGAATAAAAGCTATACATCAGAATTTAAAGAATCAGCTGTCAAATTAGCTAATGAGACGGATCAACCTGTTTCTCAGACTGCCAGGGAGCTAGGTGTTAATGTAAATACTCTACATACCTGGATCAGTAAATATTCCAAACCGGTGAAGACGGTAGCCAATAGAAGTGATGAACACATTTATGATGAAGTAAAACGTCTGAAAAAGAATTGGCAAAAGTGATTCAGGAGCGTGATTTATTAAAAAGGCCACAGCGTACTTTGCAAGGGAAACTTTGTGAAGTACGCATGGATAACTGATCAGGCTAAAGATTACCCGGTAACGATTCTGTGCCGTTTTATGGATGTTTCCGTAGTTGCTATTATGATTGGGTTAGCTCTCCTAAAACGGATAGAGAGAAAGAAAATGAAGCGCTTACTGAGCAGCTAAAAAACTGTTTGAAGACAGTCGCAAGACTTATGGAACCCGTCGTCTTAAAAGAAAACTGGCTGAAAAAGGCGTTCATATAAGCCGCCGGAGAATTGGTCGATTAATGAAAAAGCCGGTTTGTTTTGTAAAACGAAGAGACGCTTTAAAGCGACGACTAATTCCAAGCATAATAAGCGTATATCTCCAAATTTACTGGAAAGAGAGTTTACTGTCTCTCAACCTGATCGCTACTATGTGGGTGATATTACCTATATTGCCACCAAGGAAGGCTGGTTATATTTAGCGGTTGTCATTGACTTATTCTCTAGGCAAATTGTTGGCTGGTCGATGGATGAGCGAATGAAAGCCAAGCTAGTCAATGATGCTTTACTGATGGCCATATGGAAGCGTAAACCAATGGATGGATTGCTTTGGCATACTGACCGAGGTAGCCAATATGCCTCTGATAGTCATAGAAAAATATTGTCGGATCATAACATAATTCAGTCTATGAGCCGCAAAGGAAATTGCTGGGACAATGCTGTATCAGAGAGCTTCTTTCATAGTTTGAAAACTGAATTGACGCACCATTGTCGATTCAAAACCAGAGTAGAAGCAAAGCAGGCAATATTTGAATATATTGAGGTATTTTATAATCGGGAGCGACTTCATTCGGCTAATGATTATTTGTCACCAGTCGATTATGAAATACAGCAGGAAATAGCTTAAATCGATTGATTGAAGAGGGTAAAAGGCGACATAAATGCCGCCCATTACCGTTGACGGCCATCGGCTCCTCAGCCTGTGCCGTGAAGATATTGTAACAGGATCATTACCGTTGTGAAAATACCTTGGGTGAATGGAACGGCTCTATCGTTCCAGAGGGCAAAGCCCTTTCTCTTCATCTGTTTAAAGTTAACATGAGAAACTAAAATGATAGGAAATACAAAATGACAAAAATCACTTGAAACAGCCAAAAAATATTTAGAAAACTGTCCGGAAAAGTGTTGACACATCACACAGACTTATTGAGAAGTTACAAATAACGCATGAAATAGTCATAGCAGTTGAAAAAATTAATCCTGATGAGCTTTCTCCTAAAGCAGCACTTGATCTCATTTATGCCTTAAAGAAAAGTTATAAATATCGTCTGACAATCAAATATTTTTATATTATCATTGAAAAATAACATATTTTTGCCTATTTTTAAGATAGAAAAGAAATGAGTCGCTTATACCCTCGAGATAATCGGTAAATGAAAATAATGAAAAATAAACTGAAACTCCCATTAGTACTCCACACTATTTTTTTCATCCTAATTTTTTCTTCTTTATCGTTCTCGGCATTTGCAAAGGATAAAGCACTCACATTCGGCGTACTACCTTACGTCACGTCTAGTAAATTAATAAAACATCAGGGAAAACTAATCCTCTATTTAGAGCAACAAATAGGCTCTAAAATATCTATCGTGACGGCTCCCAACTTTAAATCATTTATCCAACGAAGCAATAAGAATACATATGATCTCATACTGACAGCACCTCATCATGGTCGTTATTTAGAGGTTCAAGGTTTATACCAGCCTATAGCGATGACACAAACAAGAATTCAAGGCTTATATATTGTTCTTAAAGACTCACCCTATCAGAGTTTGGATGATATTAAGGAGCAAAAGTAGCCATCATGCCTCCCATTACTATGTTGTCTCAAGTCGTTTATGAACAATTAACTCAGCATGGCATTAAACGCTCAGACTTAGAATTCATTCCAACCAAAACCTATAATAATGCTATCTACTCCGTCATTAATCATGATAGTGATGTATCAGTCACTGGAATTAAGATATATCAACGACTTAAAGCAAGCGATAAAGCAAAGTTAAGAATTTTAGATGAAACTAAAAAAATACCTGGGTTTTTCTTAATGGTTTCTAAAAATGTTGAGCCATCTAAAATCAAAAAATACAAGAATCCATCATGCATTTTGAAAACACAAAATATATATTTAAAGGCTTTGAACCTGTTCACAAACAGATCCGTCAGGAGCTGAATGAATACACCCACGTTTTCAAACAGTTTTAATCCATTAATATGCGTCATTCACTTCGAACCAAACTTATTTCTACCAGTATTATCATTGAGGTAGTCATGCTGACTATCTTATTGGGCAATAGTTTTCGTTTAAGCAACAATCTCATCGAAGAGCAGACTGAACTGCGTATTCAATCCATTAATCCCCTACTCAATGCTTCATTAAGTGGTGCACTTTTTCAGCGTGACTATGAAGAGATCAATAATATTATTGAGCACCTTAAAGGTGATGAAATAGAAAGTTTTGAATACATTATTGTGCTTGACAGCCATAACAAGATTTATGCTCAAACGGATGAATTTAGTATCGACAAGTTGCCAACATTAGATGAAAATTTTAACAATGCCATGAACCAGGGTATTTTTAATGGCGCATACCCTTTGGACATCTCTGGACAGAAAGTCGGTGAAGTCCGATATGGATTGTCCATTGCCTCTTTTGTTGCTGGTAAGGAAAAAATATTACAACAAGGTTTTTTGATTGCTAATATTGGCGTCATATTAACGGCCTTGTTGTTAGCCCTCAGTATTTATTATTATACTCGAAATTTAGGCGTGCTCATCAAGAGCACGGAGTCTATTCGACAGGGTAATTATGATATCAATATCAGAATAAAAACCAAGGATGAAATTGGTCTGCTTGCCAATAAGTTTAATTTAATGGCTCAGGCCATTCATTCAAGAATCGATGCGCTCAACAACTCCAAACATGATCTAGCATTGATTCTTAACGACTTAAGCAAAGAAAAAGAGTTAGCTCAGGTCACACTCGAATCCATTGCTGATGCCGTTATTACTACCGATGCCAAGGGTTTAATTGAATATATGAACCCCAATGCAGAGATGCTGCTGGGCTGGAATCGGCATGAATCAAGTGGCCTGCTTATAGACGATATTTTCAAAATCTATAACGAGATAACCGGCGCCCCTCTGGAAAACCCCGTCACACAATGCCTGCAAACACAAAAAACCATTGCCACGATCAGCAACACCTTATTAATCAGCCAACAGGGCAAACAATATTTAATTGAAGAGTCTGCCGCCCCCATGATTGATGAACAGGAAAATATCATTGGTGTGGTGCTGACATTCAGGGATGTCAGCAGCTCTAGAAAAATGGCGGATGAAATCAGATGGCGAGCCAGCCATGACTCACTGACAGGCTTATACAATCGGCAAGAGTTTGAAAATGAATTACACCTGTCGATACTCAGTGCTAAAGAAATAGGGCTGACACATTGCTTGCTGTACATGGATCTGGCTCAATTTAAAGTCGTGAATGATACCTGCGGGCATATCGCAGGTGATGAATTATTGCGCCAGTTATCTGAGCAGTTTAAGAATCTGTGCCGTGAGAGTGATTCTCTAGCACGATTAGGCGGTGATGAGTTTGGTTTGTTAATGAGAAACTGCCCAC
Source organism: sulfur-oxidizing endosymbiont of Gigantopelta aegis (assembly GCF_016097415.1). NCBI lineage: Bacteria > sulfur-oxidizing endosymbiont of Gigantopelta aegis. The sequence continues at coordinate 3,019,157 of NZ_JAEHGE010000001.1, forward strand.
TTCCTCAGGCCATGAGCCGGGCTAAAAGTTTTCTGGAATTACTGGAAGATTATCGTTTTAGCTGGGACAATAATGCTTTCACTTTGGGCATGAGCATCGGTTTGGTGCAAATTGATCATTCGTTAAATAATATCGCAGAAGTCCTAAGTCTTGCTGATATGGCTTGTTATGCGGCCAAGGATGATGGTAGAAACCGCATTCACATCTATCAATCAAATGATGATGAATTAATCAAACGTCAGGGTGAAGTACGCTGGGTCAGTAAAATAAAAGATGCCCTGGAGAATAATTATTTTTGTCTCTATGCACAAACCATCAGTCCCATACAAACATCAGCTAACGAACAAAATGACTTTATCAAGCATTTTGAAATACTCATACGGCTCAAAGACAAAGAGGGGAAGATTATATCCCCCATTGCCTTTTTACCTGCCGCAGAATGCTATAATCTCATGCCTCAGGTTGATCGTTGGGTTGTGAAAACGGCAATTAATTATTTGTCTGATAATAAAATTGATGATTGTATCTTATCACTCAATCTTTCCGGTCAAACGTTAGGCGATGATACCTTTCTTGATTTTATCATTGATTTATTAAACAGCAGTCATGTGTCTAATGGGTTGATTTGCTTTGAAATAACAGAAACGGCGGCTATTTCAAATTTCAATAAGGCCTTGAAGTTTATTTCTGAACTTAAAAAAATGGGTTGCTCATTTTCTCTGGATGACTTTGGCAGTGGCTTGTCTTCGTTTAGTTATCTGAAAAACTTTCCCGTTGATTATTTAAAAATTGATGGTTGCTTTGTGAAGAATATTGTCGATGATCGAATTGATGAGGCGATGGTGACGGCGATTAATACTATCGGTCATGAAATGAATATCAAAACCATTGCAGAGTTTGTTGAGAATGATGACATATTAAAAAAATTAGCCAGCATTAAGGTTGATTATGCGCAGGGCTATGGTATTGCTAAACCCATTCCTATTGAGGAAGCGGTTATTTGTAGACATTAGTTAGCGTAGGGTGGGCAGGCTTTATGTGCCCACGCAGTGAGAGTGTGAACGTGGGTGTTGAGCCAGCGTGGGCAGATAAAGCCTTGCCCACCCTACGTTTAAAGCAATACCTTGTAGTTAACCCTTCTTCTTCCAGCAAAGAATTCTATTATTAGCTGGCATCGGATAGTCTTGCAGGAGTTTGAGGCCTTGTGCTTCTGCTAAGGTGTTCACTGCTGAAAAATCTCGAATAGCACTATTCTCATCATGGTTCTTTAACCAGACATCAAATTGTCGATTGCTTTCACTGGTGTATTGCCCTTGGTAGTTGAACGGGCCATAAACGATTAAGAGGCCATTATCATTGAGTAAGGCAGGTGCCTGGGAAAAGAATTTTTCAACATCATCCCAAGACATAATATGTAGGGTATTGGCACTAAACAGCGCATCCACTTTTATCTCAGGCCAGGTGCTTTGTTGCACGTCTAAAATAATGGGTGCTTGAAGATTGTCCAGCTTGCCATCGACACAATATTCATCTAACCACATCTGAATGCCCTGATTCATCCTATCTGAGCGTTCGCTGGTTTGCCATTGAATATGAGGCATGACGTGAGAAAAATAAACCGCATGTTGTCCTGTGCCACTACCGATTTCTAATAGGCTGTTACTTTGTGCGAGCAGTGGCTGTATCACTTGCAAAATAGCGGCTTTATTTTGTTCGCATGATTCGGAATACGGCTTCATTAAGGTGACTTTCCTATCTGTTTTTTATAAGGCAAATGCTGATTGATTTCATCAATGTATTTTAGCACGTGATTTTTTTCATGTTCGACAAATTGTTCGAGTGATTGCTTAAAATGATCTTGCATTAAATAATGTGCTGAGCGTGTCAAGGTGGGGACAAAGCCACGGGAGACTTTATGCTCTCCCTGAGCACCAGGTTCAAATACGGATAAGTTGTTTTCAATACAGTATTCGATTCCCTGATAATAACAGGCTTCAAAATGTAAGCCTTTTATGGTTTTATCACAGCCCCAAAAGCGGCCATAGAGTCGGGTGTCACTCAAGAACATTAATGAGCCTGCAATGCATTCACCGTCTAGTTCAGCTAATACCAATAAGACCTGATCGGGTAATTGTTGGGCAATCGCTTGAAAAAAATCATAGTTGAGTGTGGGCGTTCCCCATTTTTCTTTAAAGGTGCGTTCATAAAAGTGTGCCATTTTTTGCCAGTCTTGAGCGCTGGCCTGATGACCATTCAGGCGCTTTAGCGTCACCCCTGATTGCGCGACAGACTGACGTTCTTTAATGATGTTTTTTCGTTTGCGTGATGAAAACTGTGCTAAAAAATCATCAAAATTTTGATAGTTTTTATTATGCCAATGGAACTGACAGTCATGGCGGATCAACATATTTTGTGTTTTAAGCCATTCTAGTTGGTTATCAAGAGGAAATAGGATATGAAAACCACTGACTGATAACTGGCTAGCGACATCCTTCAAGGCGTCAAGAAACAAAGGCATTATTGTTTCGCTAGCAGTACCGGCTTTTATTAGAAAGCGTTGTCCTAGGGTGGGGGTATAGGGAATAGACGATACTAGCTTGGGGAAATATTGCAGACCATTTTGCTGCCAGGCTTCAGCCCAGGATTGATCGAAGACAAACTCACCATAGCTATTGTATTTTTCATACAAGGGCATGGCGGCAACCATTTCCTCATTTTGATAGATAGCAAGATGCCTTGGCAGCCAACCAAATTTTTCCCGGCCATTTTTTCCTACACAATGATGTGTCTCTAATGCATTAAGAAATTCATGACGTAAAAAGGGGTTATTGTCTTCTACTAAAGCATTCCATTGTTGTGCATCAATCAGTGCTATTTCATTAAACACTTTGACTTGTAACGACATCAATCACATCTCGCAAAAAGAACTCTATTAATTAAGCGTTACATTTTACTATATAAATATGTTGCCGTATCCATATATTTTAATAGTTGATTGACGGTCAGAGAGACCAGAAAGGCGTTGTGGGTATTATCCAGGGAATGACTAAATAAATTAAATGAGCGATCAGCCTTTGCCAAAAGCCCTTCGACTTCAGGGGTATTATGCTTATACTGATTCAAATATACTAAGCCCTCAGTAAAAGCCTGGCGTGACTCAGCTAATTCATCACGATAGAAATCATCGTTAAAGCCCCAGTCACGTAACAAATAAAATAGTTCAATGCGTTGACTTAACATCCGCTGACGACCAGCCACATTAACAATTTTAGCCAGTTCTTTACCTGACTTTTTTTCTAAATCCAGTACGATTTGATGGGATAATGCGAGTAATTTTTCGTTCATTTTAATCAGTGGAGGGATATTATCTTTTGTTGCCGGAGCCAAAATCAAAGTTTTGTATTGTGGCATCATTTGCTTGATACTTTTCAGTGAATCATTAATTTCTTCAATATCAGTAAATTCACTGATTAATAATAGGCCATTTTCAAAACGACTGAGGGATTTATAGAGCTTTTTTTCTGGTTGATTATAGAATTGATCCTGGCCTATCTGACAATAGGATTTTAGGATTTTCTGAGTGAGCATTCGCTGCAAGCCAGCGCGGTTTATTGCCTCATTCAGCTCTGTGTCTGAATGTGTAGTCGATGCATTCACAGGTAAAATGAGTATCAGACTAAATAGTATCAAAAAAATTATCTGAGTGGGGGTATTTGAACAAAAGTGAGTTTTGACCATTATGTTACCTAATTTAAGCTTGGGTTCTGGTTGATAATTAACTTTAATGTTCGGTAGTGCTGTACTGTATTGGTGCGCTTGGTTTGACTTATAATATCAAAATTAAAAAAAAATGAAACTAGTTAGGGTAATTACTTAGTTGACTTCTTGATCAATATCAAATTTCAGTATTTTTGTGCCTTCTGAGGTTCACCCAATTCAATATAGCTTTGTTTGATGACTTTGGAGTTGTTCTTTTTTAATTGCGGGTTATTTTTACCCAGATTATTGGATTTTAATGCTTGCTGAATGGCTTGCTGATAATCTTGCTGATAAAACTTTAATACTGCCATATTGTGCCATAGCCAGGCATTGCCCGGTTCTATGCGCAGGGCACGTTTTAGCAGATTTTCTGCACTATTATAATCATATTGTTCAATGGCTGATTTTGACTGTGCAAGCAGATCCAGTACAGCTTCACGACTGGCAGGTGGAGAGGATTTTTTGCGTGTCATCGGGGTGCCACGATCCAGCGCCGCAGTAGTAATAACTTTGGGCTGGTGTTGGTCTTCGCTATTCACTGTGCGATCTTCTACCGGTGGTTTATCTGGCATGCTCGTGCGATTGTAGGGGGAATCTTTAATGCTGGTACAACCATTGATTAGACTGAGAATGAAGATGATTAATAAGTATATTTTGATCATTTTAGGCTCATTGAGTATTGAATTTAGCTTCTCCCTTTGAAAATGAGGGGAGGTGACTGTAGGGTGGGCACGCTTTTTGTGCCCACGCTGAAAGAGTAAATATAGAGTATTGAGTCAGCGTGGGCAGATAAAGCCATGCCCACCCTACTATTTTATACTGATAAATAGCCCTATTTACGGATGGGCACTAATTAAATAAACGATCTAACCAGTTTACCTTATTTTTGCCACAAGTCTGAGTGTTTTGTGGTTCACTGCCAATGATAAAGGGCAAATATTCAGTATTTTCACAACGTCCGGTCAATGTTAATTGCTTCATCGAATCAATCCAGAACCATTTTATATTTTCTGGCTGGTTTTGCTCCAAGACTCCAACATCCAATTGTTTCATCATCTTGCCCCATACTTTTAACGCCCCCGAAGATCCGGTTAGGCCTGCTGGGCTGTTGTCGTCATGCCCAAGCCAGACAACTCCGACCAGGTTATTACCAAAACCTGCAAACCAGCTATCACGCAATTCATTGGTAGTGCCAGTTTTGCCCGCCAAGTTATAATGGGCTGGAATATAACGAGTCATTCCCCGACCGGTACCCATGCTCACCGCTTCTTGTAGGTTGGCATTGACCAGATAAGTGGCACTTGCGTCCACTTTGCGCTCCACTCTTACCGGAAACTGTTGCAAGGACTCATTATTTTCATCTTGTACCGATACAATGGTATGCAAGGGTGAATAAAATCCCTGATCGGCCAGTGTTTGATACATTTGTGCCACCTGAATAGGTGATAGTGTCAAGGAGCCTAATAAGACTGCCGGATAGGGTAAGGCATCGGTGTCAACACCTAGTTTTCGCACCGTATTAAGCACTTTATCAACGCCTATTTCCATGCCCAGTCTAGCGGTTGAAAGGTTATAGGACTTTGCCAGAGCAAGGTGTAAAGGCACTAAGCCATGTTCTTTTTTATCAAAGTTTTTCGGTTTCCATAATTTACCTTTAACACTTTTGGCGGAAAAGGATTTATCTTTTATTAACGACGCTAAAGTATAACCCTGTTCCATCGCCGTGAGGTAAATTGCTGGTTTAATCAAGGAACCAATGGGTCGGCGGGCATTAATGGCGCGGTTAAAGTCCCCTTCCCGACTTTCTTTGCCCCCCACAATGGCTAAGATTTCTGCGGAATCCCGATGGCTGACCACAATCGCACCTTGTAGTTGTTTTGAGAACTTTTTACCCCAACTTTTGAGCTGACTCGCAAGGGCATTTTCTGCCGCCCATTGTACTTGTGGATTCAGGGTAGTGAAGATGCGCAAGCCTTTGTCAGTCAGATCATCCTGATCATAATTTTCCTGTAACTGGGTTTTCACACTATCCAAAAAGGCGGGAAAAGGTGAATTGCTTAATGACCAGCGACGACTGATCCCCAAGCTACTTGTTATTGCCTTTTGATAATGATTTTGCGTCAATAAGCCTTGCTCTAACATAACTTTTAATACGGTATTGCGACGTTTTAGCGCACGCTTTTTGTTATTTCTAGGATTGTAAAAAGAAGGGCCTTTAACCAGTCCCACCAATAAGGCGATTTGTGGCTGGCTCAATTGTGTCACCGGACGCTTGAAATAGTATTCACTGGCCAGGGCAAAACCATGAATAGCACGGCGACCATCCTGACCGAGATAGACTTCATTAATATAAGCCGTGAGAATTTCATCTTTAGAATAATGGTATTCCAGCAATAAGGACATAATGGCCTCATTGATTTTTCTCACTAGGGTGCGTTCACGGGTTAGAAAATAATTTTTCACTAGTTGCTGAGTTAAAGTACTGCCCCCCTGCACGGTTGCACCCGCTTTAAGATTAGCCCACATTGCTCTGGCAATACCCTTGGGGTCAATGCCATAGTGCTGATAGAAATTTCTATCTTCGACGGCCAATAAAGTATTTTTGAGTTTTTGCGGAATGTCTTCCTGACTCAGCAATAGGCGATCTTCATGTAAGCGCGGATGGATACTACCAATTTGAGCGGGGTCAAGGCGCACTAAGGCGAGTTTTTTTCGTTTTTCCCTATCATAAATTGAGCTAATGCCCCGAGTATTGAATTGAATACGTAATTTATGAGACGCTTCTTCACCATCGGGGAAAGCAAATTTACGGGTGACTAATTCAATGCGCTGACCACCTCGGGCAAAGCTACCCTGAGTAGATGCCTGTCGATCTTTTCGATACGCGGCAAGCTTGAGTTCCTGCTCAAATTGCTTGGCGGTAATTTTGAGTCCGGGATAAATTTCGAGAGAACGCGCATACACTTTTGCCGGAATCGACCAGCGCCGCCCTTCAAATTTGTCTTTGATGATATTGTTTAGATAAAGCGTGTAAAACGTTAGGATAATACTACCGAACAAAAAACTCCAAAGGATGAGTTTTTTTAAACCCTGCCATACACGCCCGAAAAAAGAGCGTTTATTAGCAGCGCGCTTTTTACGGCCTTTTTTTGCACGTTTTTTAGCACTTTTATGAGTAGTCGCTTTTTTTACCGGCATATTCAGACTTATTTCCTGCGCCAGCGTGTGCCTTCAGCAGTATCTTCCAATAAAATGTCTTCGCCATCCAGCACATCACGAATGCGATCACATTCTGACCAGTTTTTTTCTTGCTTGGCGGTCGCACGTTGCTCAATTAATGCGTTGATCTCATCATCGGATAAACCACCTTCTGTACTACTGCCTTGTAAAAACTGCTGGGCATCGTTCTCTAATAGGCCTAATAATTCCGCCAAAAGCTTTAGTTGCCCCGCCAGTGCAGTCGCCTGTGCTGTGTCCGATGTTTTTAAGCGATTAATTTCATGGCTCATATCAAAGAGTACGGAAATCGCCATTGGGGTATTAAAATCATCATCCATCGCTTGGAAAAAACGCTGTGCATAGCCCTGTACATAGTCGCTCTGTTCATCCAAAACCGTCGCATCCGACAATTCTAAACCTAATAAAGCCTGATACAAGGTGGTCAGAGACGATTTTGCTTTATCCAGATTTTCATCAGAATAATTCAAGGGGCTCATATAGTGACTATTGAGAATAAAATAGCGAATGACTTCCGGTGCATAGGTTTTCAGTACATCACGAATAATGAAGAAGTTGCCCAAGGATTTAGACATTTTTTCATCATCAACACGTACAAAACCGTTATGAATCCAATAATTAACAAATTTATGTCCGGTACAGCCTTCAGATTGAGCGATTTCATTTTCATGATGGGGAAATTTCAGATCCAAACCACCCCCATGAATATCAAAGTGATCACCTAGACATTTAACGGACATGGCTGAACATTCAATATGCCAACCGGGACGTCCCTCACCCCAGGGTGATGCCCAACTAGGCTCACCGGGTTTGGCTTTTTTCCACAAAACGAAATCCATGGGGTCACGCTTGGCCTGTTCGACTTCAACGCGACTACCCGACTGCAAGTCATCGAGGTTCTTTTTTGCCAGTTTGCCATAATCGGCAAATTGACTCACTTGATAATAGACATCACCATTGTCAGCATAGTAGGCCATTCCCTTATCAATCAAGGTTTGGATCATGGCTAAAAGTTCATCCATGTGTTCCGTTGCACGGGGTTCTAAGTCCGGGCGTTTCACCCCCAGGGCATCGGCATCTTCATGCATAGCCTGAATAAAACGGGCGGTCAGTGTGCCTATGTCTTCACCATTTTCAATTGCACGGGAAATAATTTTGTCATCAATATCGGTGACATTGCGAACATAGGTGACATTCTCTGGGCCATAGATTTTCCGTAAATAACGGGTGATCACATCAAAAACGACGAGTACGCGGGCATGGCCGATATGACAGAAATCATAGACCGTCATACCACAGACATACATTTTTACTTTGCCTGCCTGAATCGGTGTAAACAGTTCTTTTTTGCCTGTTAAGGTATTTTGAATATGTAACATAATCGATTATTTTCCTGCCCTATTTGCCTACTTTTACCCATGAATCTCTCAGACTCACTGTACGATTGAACACTAATTTATCTGCACTGGAATCTGCATCGGTGGTGAAATAGCCTTCGCGTTCAAATTGATATGAATCACCTGCCTGACTCGTTGCCAATGACATTTCTGCACGGGCATCAGGCATTACCTGCAATGAATCAGGGTTTAAGAAATCCAGAAAATGGCTATTTTCATCATCATGTTGTTTGGCTGCAGCATCGGGATTTTCGGCACTGAACAAGCGGTCATAAATACGCACTTCTGCTGGTACACTATACGCTTGAGACACCCAATGAATTACCCCTTTCACCTTGCGCCCTTCGGGTTTTTTACCCAGAGTATCTACATCATGGCTACAGATAAGCTCGATAACTTCACCTGCATCATTCTTAATGACTTTATTGCATTTAATCACATAAGAATTTCTTAAACGCACTTCTTTATCCACTGTTAAGCGCTTGTATTTGGGTGGCGGTACTTCTTCAAAATCACTGCGATCAATATAAATGACTTTGGTCATTTTTATGCTACGTCTTCCCATGGACTCATCCTTCGGATGACAGGGTGCGGATAACTCTTCTACCTGATCATCAGCCCAGCTCTCAATGGTGACTTTCAATGGATTAATGACACACATTGCCCGTGGTGCAGAGCTTTCTAAATCTTCACGGATACAAAATTCCAGAGTCCCCATGTCTACGACACCATCGACTTTGGTCACGCCAATACGTTCACTGAATTCACGAATCGATGCCGCTGTATAGCCACGACGTCTTAGGCCGGAAATCGTCGGCATTCTGGGATCATCCCAGCCCGTCACATGCTTATCATCAACCAATAACTTTAATTTACGCTTACTGGTAATGGTGTAGTTTAAGTTCAAACGAGCAAATTCTATCTGCTGTGGGTGGCAAGGGGTTTGTAATTGATCCAGCACCCAATCATATAGAGGGCGGTGATCTTCAAATTCCAGGGTACAAAGGGAATGGGTAATACCTTCGATGGCATCTGAGAGACAATGAGTATAGTCATACATGGGATAAATACACCACGCATTGCCGGTCTGATGATGCTCCACTTTACGAATACGGTAAATAATGGGATCACGCATATTGATATTAGCTGAGGCCATATCAATTTTGGCACGTAAGACCTTTGCACCTTCGTCAAACTCACCGGCTTTCATGCGCTCAAATAAATCCAGGTTTTCTTCAACACTTTGCTCACGATAGGGGCTGTCTTTGCCTGCCTCGGTGAGTGAACCACGGTATTCACGTGCTTCTTCTGGACTCAAAGAACACACATAAGCCTTGCCCAATTTGATCAGTTCAACGGCATAGTCATAGAGTTGTTGAAAATAATCTGATGAAAACTTCGGTTCATCATTCCATTCAAAGCCCAACCAGGACACATCTTTTTTAATGGAATCGATATATTCCATGTCTTCTTTTTCAGGATTGGTATCATCAAAGCGTAAGTTACAACGGCCTTTATAATCTTCTGCTAGACCAAAGTTGAGACATATGGATTTAGCATGACCGATATGTAAGTAACCATTCGGTTCGGGGGGAAAACGAGTCACCACCGCACCATTATGCTTATTGCTGCTGATATCGGCATCAATGATATGACGAATAAAATTACTGGAAGGTTTTGTCTCTGTATCGCTCATTATTCTCGTTTATCTCGTATTTTGTAAATTAGGGGTCGAACCCTAGCACCATTTTAGGTTTAAGCAGTGATTTTAATGAATTAACAGACAAAAATAAATCATTCCTTTGAATCACGGCATTAAAACCGTTATATTATTCGAAACAGAGTGTTTTATCTCTCTTTTAATTTTAACCTAAAATAATCAGTTGAATCGTAGCGAGAGCGACTTAGGTGCTGAAGATTAAGGGTTTTACAGGTTATTTTGGCTTTATTCGTAGTCACCCTACGGGTGAAGTCAAAATGTTCTGGAAAATCCTTAAGATTCAGTGCATAAGGCGGTCGCAGTAGGTTCAACTGATTTTTTTAGGTTTAATGCTTGCTTCTATTTAAACTATTTATAAGGTTCAAAGATGATACGATTCAAATATTTAGCGTTTAGTTTTGCTCTGAGCATCTTTTTGCTCAGTTTTAGTGTCAACAGTGTTGCTGCTACCGATGCCAATAATACTGTAAAAATCAAAATGACCACCAATCAGGGTGATATCATCCTTGAGCTGTATCCTGATAAAGCCCCGCTCACAGTCAAAAACTTTGTCAATTATACCGAAAAGCATTTTTATAGAAAAACCATCTTTCACCGTGTCATTGATGGTTTTATGATTCAAGGTGGTGGTTTCATTAATGCTCAGGATCGAAAAAGACCGCTCAGTCCCATTAAAAATGAAGCCTATAATGGCTTGAAAAATGATCGTTATACCATTGCTATGGCAAGAACAAGTAATCCGCACTCGGCAACATCACAGTTTTTTATCAACCTAAAAGATAATAACTTCCTTAACTTTACCCGTAAATCAATGAATGGTTGGGGTTATACGGTGTTTGGAAAGGTCATTGAAGGTCAGGATGTTGTTGATAAGATTGCCAAGGTTAAAACCATTAAAGCAGCAGGTCAGCAAAATATTCCTCTTGATCCAATTTATATTGAAGATGTGGAAGTGATTAAATAATTAGTGTTCATCCGTTTATTCTAGAATTATTTGATAATTGTGACTGTAGGGTGGGCAATAAATTAACAACCTGCATGGGTGACAATAAAGACCCCGAATAATTCCTTGGGATCATCCCCTTCATCGGGATTAATCGCACCTTCTAGGCCATGAGGCTGGGGAGGAGCGACTGTTCCCATTGGCAGGTTAACCATTCCGCCCTGGTACACCCCACTGATCACCGCTTTACCAAACAAATCAAAGACCGAATGAATCCGATAGGCGGCTCCAACACTGACAATTTTTGATAAATCAACAGCAACAGTAGCATCTCTATCATAGTTATAAACTGTAATACGTCCTCGACGGGGGTCGTATTCGTTTTTAATGTAAAAGATTTTTTTACCACTGCTAGGTTCTGTGCCGGTAAATACATTAGCCCCTAGATTATTGATCTGGTCATCATTACCTGATGTACCATGAAAAACGGAGTTTCCGGTCATATTGATGCTTTGCCAATTACCATTTACTTTAAAGTTTTGCACTAAATAATTATCAATGAGCGTGGCATCTGCATTGGAAAAAGCATTGCCTTTGTAGCTACTTGCATAGCCAATCATGGTTCGACCGATATCTGAATAGCCCTGATTATTTTTGATCAGTAAATTTCTAACGGGTTGGTAGCCACCGACTAAACAATCGTATTTTTTCATGCCCTTGCGTATATCCGACGCGCCGGTTAAAAACCAGGTATTGTCCTGAATATCAAAGTTTTCAATGCCTCGATTATTTTGGTTGCCGGTCTGGTAGGCATGAATGCCTGTACCAAAGCCATAAAAAATCACATTATTGGTAATCTTTTTTACACCATCAAAGTTTTGCATATACATCGCATGGCCATGACCACGGCCATAAGAGCCATCGGCAGGCTGTGCACTCCAGCCATTATTGTAAATGATGCTGCCATAGGTTTCGGTATCAATACCCGTAAAGCCATCCTGTCTTTTACTCCAGGCATTAATCCCCCCGGTATTATCATGGGAGATAAAATTAATCACCCGATTGGTTGAGCCAATGATATTAACCCCACCATTGAGTGTGATATCCGAAGGATTTGAGGAGTTATCTACCCTAGAAACACGATTATTGTCGAAGCTAGTCACTTCGATGCCATAATAATGCGTCCAAGCGCCATTGATAGTCAAACCTGAGCCTGAAGGCGCATTAGTGGTATCAATAACAACACGTTTGCCCGGATAAGGTTTGACTGAAATCGGAGCGTTGGCACTGCCTCTCAATTCACTGGTGAACGTACCTTTATACGTCCCTTCCATTAGCCAGAGCGTATCACCATCTTTCACTATGTCATTATTGGCCAGTGCTGTAGCTAAATCCAAAGGATCTTTTTCTGTGCCTGTAGCATTAGCATAACCTGTTGGTGAAGCAAAAATACCCTGCGGCTTAACAATCGGCAACGCATTGCATGAAGATTTGTAAAAGGTGGCTTCGTTGTAGGCATTAAAAGCATCGGGAGAGGGAATGCTCGATACTGGCTTTGTTAAAATTGACAGTTTCAGTGATGAAGACATGCCCATTTCTGCACTGGCTTCAGTCACAGTAAAAAAACACCAACCGACCACAAGATAAGATTTAAATCGTCTATTAATAAAACCCATTAACATTCCTATGTTTTTATAAATTATAGGCTGTTTTTTATCTTTAATCTGTGAAGTGAACACCATTAAAACAATGATGCTACAATATTTCTTTTGGGATGAGTAATAATAGGGACAAAACAATGAAACTAACACTTTATGGATTTCCACAAACACGCTCCATGCGGGTTCAGTGGTTGTTAGAAGAGATGGCGCTCGATTATGAATTTGTTGAAATTAATATTTTTCAGGGTGAGGGTTTTGCCAAAACCTATCGAAGAATACACCCCCATGGTCAAGTACCTGCATTGGATGTTGATGGTAAAATCATGTTTGAATCCGGAGCAATTTGCCATTGGCTGGCCGATCAATTTCCTGAAAAATGCTTGGCTCCGGCAATCAATGAGCCATTACGAATGGACTATGAGCAATGGATGTTTTATGCCCCGTCTACGCTAGAGCCTCCTGCTTTTCAATATTTGCTGCACAGTGTATTGCTACCCGAAGAACAACGCATAGCAGAGATTGTGGAGTGGAATAAAACAACTTACCTGAAATTAATAAAAACCCTAAATCGCTTGCTCAAAAATAAGCAATATTTACTGGGTGAACAGTTTTCTACTGCTGATATTATGTTGGGTTATTTATTGCTTTGGTTTCCTAAGCATTTGGAGGGCTTGCCTGCGTTAAATGATTATTGTCAACGGCTCAGTGGGCGTGAGGCTTATAAAAAAATCATTGATAGTTTCTGACGGCGGCACGAATTTCGAACGCCAAAAACTTTAAAACCTTGATTTTTTATGCTTTCACCCTTATAAAGTAGTCAGGAATTTAATTCAATCAACTCATTCAACTAGCTGGTTAATATAAACTATGATAACAATGCAAACTAACTATGGCACAATCACCATAGAACTTGATACTGAAAAAGCCCCTGAAACTTGTGCTAACTTTGAACAATATGTCAAAGATGGCTTTTACGACGGTACTATCTTTCACCGCGTCATTGATGGTTTTATGATTCAAGGCGGCGGTATGGAACCAGGCATGGCGGAAAAAGAAACCCGTGCCAATATCAAAAATGAAGCAACTAATGGCCTAACCAATGAGCGCGGCACTTTAGCAATGGCTAGAACGCCTGATCCTCATTCTGCTTCTTCTCAGTTTTTTATTAACCTGAAAGACAATTCATTCCTGAATTTCCGCAGTGAAACAGCCGATGGTTGGGGTTATTGTGTTTTTGCTAAGGTCACTGATGGTATGGATGTGGTTGATGCGATTAAAGGTGTCAAAACTGGCAATTCTGGTCATCATTCAGATGTGCCAGTTGAAGATGTTGTGATTGAGAAAGTGACTATTTCTTAGAGCTATTTATTAGGGTGGGCATGGCTTTATCTGCCCACGCTGACTCAATACTTTGTGTTCACACATTCAGCGTGGGCACAAAAATCGTGCCCACCCTACGATCTGATGCGTTTCGTGTCTCAGCAACATTTTGAGAATATGAAAAGTTTAAACAATAGTTAAGTATGAAAACACTCTTTATTTCCGACCTTCACCTCAATCCTAAACGACCTGATATTCAGGCCTGTTTTGATCAATTTATAAGCGCCTGTTTACAGCCAAAAAAAAATCAAACCATTGACTCACTCTATATTCTCGGTGATTTATTTGAATTTTGGATCGGCGACGATGCTTCCCTGCCCGTTTATGCACAGACTATCCAGCAACTCAGGCAACTAGTCGATAGCGGTATCCCGATATATGTTATGCATGGTAATCGAGATTTTCTTTTAGGGGCTGAATTTGAACAGGTCAGTGGCTGTCAATTAATTCCTGATCTTTATCACTTGCCTATTGCCAACACTGATAAAAACGACTCTGTATTACTTTCACATGGTGATATTTTCTGCACTGATGATAAAGACTATATGCAATTTCGCCAAATGGTACGTAATCCTGATTGGCAGAGGGATTTTTTAGCTCAAACTGTCGCCGAAAGATTAGCCATTGCCCAGTCTATGCGCGAACAAAGTAAACAACAAGGCAAACAAAAGAGCAGTGAAATTACTGATGTGAATCAGCAGACGGTAGAAAAAATAATGCTTGAACAACAGTGCATGACACTGATTCATGGCCATACTCATCGACCTGCAATACATGAATTTACGCTATCCAATCAGCAAGCAGTTGAACGAATACTTAAACGAATACTTAAACGAATAGTACTACCCGACTGGACACCCGATGCTAAAATCTTTGAGCTTTAAAAGGTACTCATACGTTCAAACAACCACAGTGATGATAAGCTACCAATTGCATAAATAGCAATATTTTCAGCTTGCTCAAGTCGTTTCACTTGGCTGATTTTTATCATCAATTGCCGCAATAACCAGCCCGACACTAACACCGCTGCAACAAAAATAAGTTGCCCTATTTCCACGCCAATATTAAAGAAGATCAGCGTCAAAGGAATGGCCTGCTCAGGCAAGCCAATTTCTGCCAATGCCCCGGCAAAACCAAAGCCATGCAACAAGCCGAATAAAAAAGCGATCATCCAAGGCCAGCGTTCCGCAGCACCTATTCGCCCCTGTTTACTATGCCTTAATTCCACAGCAAGAAATAAAATACTCAGAGCAATCACTGCTTCTACCGGTTGCTGAGGGACATGAACAAGTCCTAATGTTGCAGCACCTAAGGTAATGCTATGTGCCAGAGTAAATGATGTAATAGTCATCACTAAGCGGCGGGTATTATGTACGATCAGTAGGAGTGCAAAAACAAATAACAGGTGATCCAAGCCAAGTAAAATATGGCTAATGCCTAAACCCAAATAAGTAATTGCAATATCGGTATTGCTACTCTTTTCAGGGATACGATAGATCGGCTCTGAGGGTTTTAATAAGGCCGTTGAAACACTTGAATCTAACCATTTGATGCGCAGTAAAACATCGGTATTATTACGACTGATATTATTTATGCTCAAATCCCGTCCCACTAGACCTGTATCACAATGTATGTACCAGCGTTGCAATAATGTGCCATTCATAAACTGAGTATTAATTTCAGATTTATTTTCACAGGACTCGGGTAGTTTGGGTGACAAAACTTGCGTCTGGGCATTTTTTTGTGGGATTTTCCACAACACCAAGAACACCTGATTGCTTTCTTCATTCAGTTCCAAATAACCCGGACGTATTTCATCAGCATAGCTGGATTGCACGAGTAAAATAAGACTGAAGATGAATAATTTATAACACACTTTTTTCACTGCTTATCACTCTCGTTTAAATCAAGAATAATCTCATAGCGTTGTGATAAATTTTTATAAAACAATTTATTCGCTTTAGCTTGCTGATAGTCTTTCCAATCCCGCTGCAATTTATCACGAATCTCTACCAATGCAGGTAAACGAGGACTAACACGCTTATGCACAAAAACAAGATGTTCACCATATTCGGAACTGATAGGCCCTTGCCATTGCTGTAAGTCCAGCTTAAAAAGCGCTAGTGAAAATTCGTCACCAAATAACCTGCTTATTTCCACTTTTCTTTCATCTTGAAACTCATAGGGTAATAATGATCGATCGCCTAAATTAATGCTATCGACTATTTCCTTGTCCGTACGCAACTGCTGTAATATTGTTGTTGCTCGTTGTGTATTATTTTTTGACGGTGTTAGAAAAATTTGTTCAAAACTGATGCTGGCGGGAAGTATATAGTTATCTTTATGTGCCGTTAAGTAGGTATTTAATTCGACCTCTGTTGGCTCAGGAATAAAGCTTAAATCATTAAATAAATATTCCATTTTTCTTGCCAGACGACGACGTACGATCACATCATCCTTGTCCAAGCCTAATGCCATTGCTTCACGATAGAGTATTTTTTCTCGTATCAACTGGCTTAGTTGGTGTTCTCTTTCTTCGGCACTTGCAGGTCTTCCCCTGTTGCGTATCCAAGTGTTCGCTAATTGGTCTAAATCAGCCTGATGGATAATAATGACCTTCTCTGTTGTATCTTGCTGATCACTTATTTGATAAAAAAGTACAAAAAGTCCTGCGCCTATTACTAAAAAATGTAATAAAGGTTCATGTAATAAATAACTCAGTCGGGATTGTTTCATGCTTGGATTATATGGGAAAATGGAAGGAGAATGCAGATAAGTTTCTACATTATTATGTGTAATGATTTAAAAATGCTCGTAGGGTGGACATGGCTTTATCTACCCACCCTACGATGCCACCTAACCTTTCTTCGGTGTATACCAAATAGGCGAAGTATAAGCACGTTCAGTGGTTGTCATAGGGACATCTTTAGGCATTTGTATCTTATAATACTCAGCCTCATAAGCAGTCCAGCGAGGCGTTGGGATCTCAATCACACGCGCATAATAGAATGCACTCTGACTGG
This sequence comes from sulfur-oxidizing endosymbiont of Gigantopelta aegis, assembly GCF_016097415.1. Lineage (NCBI taxonomy): Bacteria > sulfur-oxidizing endosymbiont of Gigantopelta aegis. Next base: position 3,036,277 of record NZ_JAEHGE010000001.1, read on the forward strand.
CATCAAAATCAGGGTCAGTCCAGACAGTGATCAATTCTGGTGCACCAATTGAGTTCATCCAAGTTGCATTAGCCACATCAACCGTGTTGCCAACAGAAGGTAATTTACCTTTAGCATCAATTTTACGTCCATCCGACCATACCACGTCATACACTTTTTCATGTAATTTGTTGTTGCTATCCAACCAGCCTTTGATCACTTGAATACGATCCAGATTACCACTCAAGGGATCTTTCATTGCGGCTAATAGGAAACTAGGTGCTTTTTTACCTTTTGGCACTGAGGGTAAATCACCACCCATAGGGACACCTTTAGCATAACCAAGTTTTGCCGGTAGGCGATTATTCGCATCAGCAGCAGCAAAATCCCAGCCGCCAAAGAAACGAACCGTCATGCGACTGCCTGTGGTGGCATAAGTTTCTTTACGTTGCATGGCATCAAAGATTGAAGCACGAGTATTCTCCTGTGCCCAAACTGCGGCATAGCCCGATGCGAGAGGGTAGTAGCCCTTGTATTCTAGATCGCCCATTTTAGCCATTGGATGCTTATAACGATCTTTATTAGGCTCACCACCGGAGTGCTTGCCAAAGAAGTTATCTTCCTGTGCTGTTGCCAGTCCAGTATGACTATCGGTTGAGCCTATCATGCCGAATTTATAAGGATTAGTACCGAGATTTTTCTCCATACGTAAGCCTAATTTCAAAGCAGAACGGGCATATTCATGCTTCAGCATTGCATTTTTCTTAATAGTGCTCAGATCTAGATTACCCTGATCCCAAGTACCATAATCGGCAAATTCATCATTTTTCTTGATTACCCATAAAGCTCCGCCATTTTTAGGAGCTTTCCATTCATAGGTGGCGTTTTCATCGCCACGCATAAAAACCTTGGCATCATGTCTTTTAAGTTAAAGCGTCTATTAAACCGATAACAAAATTCAGCAAGATACCGAGGTAAATGTTTTGAGTTAATGGAATGATAGCTTCCCTTCATAGAGTTTTTAATATTACCTATCATAGTGTTAACCCAGATAAACTCAATTTTATCAACACTTGCCGCACCACCACCCGTGACGATTGGAACATGCTTACAGTCAGCTTCTTTAACCGCAGGAAAACAATTTAACCCATCTGAGTAAACAGTACTTCCAGGTGTTAAATGAGTTTGTGCCCATCGTTTTATTTCACTGGATTTAAACCCTTTAAGCACATTTAAATTCATTGCAATCGGGTGTCCATCTTCATTAGTAGAAACGGCTGCAACGAACGGTGTTTTATTTTCTGAACCACGACCTCTGGAGCCGCCTCTGTGCTCACCACCCCAGTAGGCATCATCAATTTGAATGATGCCTGATAAAGGTTTACTGTCATCACGTTCTTTCATAACCTGCATGATCTTTTGTTTCATACTCCAGGCTGTATTGTAGCTTACCTTAAGCTGTCTCTTTAATTCTAATGCTGAAACCGCTGTCTTCAATTGAGTCATAAGATGAATCGCTAAAACCACTTAGATAAAGGCAGTTTGGTACTATCAAATATTGTCCCACAGGTTGCTGATGTCTGATGATGACAATGGTGGCACTGATAAAGATGGCGATGTTCTAGAGTGCAATAAGTCTTATTGCCACACTCTGGGCAAACAAATCCATCAGGAAATTTCCATTTAAATATAGCTTGTCGGCACTGTTTGTCAGTGCCATAATCATTAAAAAGCTCAAATAAACTATAACCTTCTTGAAACTGAATTTTATTTTTTGACATCATTCTACTCCACACATAATCTATACTTTAATTATAGTATAATTATAGTATAATTATAGTATAATTATAGTATAATTATCGAAATATGGCGGAGCTTTGTGGGTAATCAAGTCATTTTTTGACAAGAATGGATGGGCTTCACCATCACCTTTTATTTGAGTGGCTTCATAAAGACGCTCACGTTTAGCACGCATTTCTACGTATTTTTTACCAATCTTTTTACCAAAGGCTTTGGTCTCAGGAAACATGATGCCATTACTGAGATTACCATTATGTGCAATGGCTAATACCTGTCCCGCAGTCTTTGCTTCGTATTCATCCATCCAATTCCATAAATCAACCGGGTTAGTGCTACCCAATGGTGGTGTTGCGGTAAAGGGTTCCATGAGCTTAGCTCTATCAGCATTATCCCGATACATCACAACACGATGTAAGTTATTACCTTTAACCAGTGAGGTCCACTCATAGCCGATAAAAGCAGTAAATCGCCCCGGTTCATTGGCCTCTTCAGCTGCATCGATAATGCTATCCCAGGTGTTACGATAAACACTGGTACCAGGCAATGAAGCCAGTTCTTTAGGAAATTTATCCTGTGAGAATGCGGCAATGAGTTCACCGGCGGCCTTAACCCCCTCTTGGCCCCCCTTGTTTACCATAGCATTCCAGCGACGGCCTTTTTCACTGGCCATGACATAGGGTGCGCCAGCTTGTAGATCAGGAAAGAAGCCCATATTATCAGAGTGATCAGCAACAACTAAAAAATCCAACGGACGCGATAAACGTACTGGCTGGCCAGTTGAGGAAATGACTTCTTTACCCTTGGCAAAACGATAGGCATCCGGTGGTAATAAATTCGCACCAAAGGCACCTGCATCAAATGAAATTGCTGTATGTAAGTGAGTATCACCCCATAGCGGCCGATCAGGGAAATTACGCTGTGCATAGGGGGAGTATGGTACTTTCTTTTCTGTGGCGTGCAGAGATGCTTCGTCATCAGTGACAATCCCTCCACCAGAGGCGATTGCTATCTGGCTAATAGCCATATTTAAACAAGCTATAGAGGCCAGTCGTGTTAATTTCATTATTAGTTTCCTTTCGCTTTTTTTTCCTGCTGAATATGCCGTTATTTTTTAACATAAAATGGTAAAAAAATCTCTGCACAAAATTCATTTAGGGAATTTTGACCTAAAAGAACATAAAATGAGCTAAATAAACCTATTTTTAATATTTATGGTTTTAACCTAAAAAAATCAGTTGAATCTACTGCGACCGCCTTATGCACTGAATCTTAAGGATTTTCCAGAACATTTTGACTTCACCCGTAGGGTGACTACGAATAAAGCCAAAATAACCTGTAAAACCCTTAATCTTCAGCACCTAAGTCGCTCTCGCTACGATTCAACTGATTATTTTAGGTTTAATGATGACAAAAGCAAACATTTTAGGTAGTTTATACTTCCACCCACACAAATTAAGGAAAATAGTATGACTTTTAAAAAATCAGGCTTGCTGGCAACCCTGTATTTGACTTGCCTATTGTTAGCTTTAGCTCTCACCTCCAGTCCATCTATGGCCGAAAAACATCATTCTGATAGTCCAGATTTTAAAACCATCAAAGTCAGTGATAAAATCTGGATGTTACAAGGGAAAGGCGGAAATATTGCTTTATTAGCGGGCCAACAAGGTTTGTTAATGGTTGACGATGATTATAAGGTCATGTCCAAAGCGTTGATAAAAGAACTGCAACAATTTGGTGGTTTGAATAAGCTCACCTATATTATCAACACCCATTGGCATGGTGATCATACCGAGGGTAATTTGGCTTTGGGCACTGAGGCGCATATTGTCGCCCATAATAATGTAAGAACACGCTTACTGACCGCTCAGGAAATTAAGCTGTTTAAAATGAAATCAGCACCCTATCCTGAATCTGCCTTACCCGATGTCACTTATACTTCAGCCATGACCTTGCACATCAATAAGGAAGTGGTCAATATTGTTCACTATGCCAATGGTCATACCGATGGTGATTCCATTGTGTTCTTTAAAAAAGCCAATGTCGTACACATGGGCGATCACCATTTCTCTGGATTTTTTCCCTTTGTTGACATCGACCACGGTGGCAATGTCCTGCACATGGCAGAAAATGTTAAACAGGTGCTGACTTTGATTGATGATAAAACTCAGGTTATCCCCGGTCATGGCCCCCTATCGAAAAAAACCGATTTGCAGGACTTTTATGAGATGCTGATTGGCACTTCTGCTGAGGTAAAAGCCATGATGGATTCCGGGCTTTCACTCACGCAGATACAGGAGAAAGGTTTATCGTCTCAATGGCAAGCCTGGACCGATGGATTTTTATCGACTGAGGTTTGGATCAGTATTGTTTATAATAGTTTGTTGACGTCTTGATCTTTTTGGAGTGAGGGATAAGAACGTAGGGTGGGCACGCTTTTTGTGCCCACGCTGAAAGTGTAAATATTAGGATGATCAGCGTGGGCAGATAAAGCCATGCCCACCCTACGTTTTGCATATAAAGAATCCTCTTTACGGATAGATACTAATTAATAGGCACAATCGCATAATCAGGCAATACAAAAAGTGCTGTCGAGACTTTTTCCTGACTAAAATTAACTAAGTTTCTTGCCTGTTTAATGCCTTTTTTGACTTTAGTAGAACCTTCTTCAGCTTGCTCATGCACTTGAAAAATCATAGGGAAGCCGTTTTTTAAATGGCTTTTAGGATTAAAGGTATGAATGGTTAAATCACAGGCTTCATGCAAATCACTGGGGATATAAGGTAGGGTTTCAGCCTGTTGGCCTGCTAAGACTTGATAAAAATCACCCATGGCAGTCACAACATCCGGCATGAGGCCGGGCACACTGACTAAGTTATAACACAATTTTTCATTAACATAGAGTTGGTAGCTTTGTGCTTTTTTCCCTGCCACCAAGGGTGCTTGTTCATCCACGGGTAATTGCACTAAATTGAGTTTTAAGTCTATGGGTGATGGCATTGTCACCGCCACTGATTTAATTTTGATGATCTGCTTCTCATCTGAACTCACACTATAAATCGCCTTTTCCTGACGGTCATAAAGTATATAGCCGGTATCAGCTTCTTCATCTTCACTCGCTTGATTCAAGTTGTCATCAATACGCAGAAATTTATCCGTAATGGTCATTGTAACCGGATTTTTTCCGGTCAATGGTTCATAATCTGAAAAGTGGATAATGGTTGCAGCAATGTTTTCTTTGTCTGTTAGACTATTTTTTTCGTTATCTGCATAACTCAGCAAAGGCACTGACAAACACACAATTAAACTCGCACTGATGGTCTTTATTTTTTTTCTATATGTGCTATTGATCATTGATTTTAATTAACTCCTAAATTTTTTTGTTTACAATTTTTTATTTTCATTAAGATCTTGGGTTCTTTGACCGGCCTTCTCAAACATAGTTTCAATTGAACGCTCAAAAACGGGCCAATATTTATCAACAACCATCACCCGTTGTTGTTCCAGCCATAATTGTGATACTTCATCAAAATCCAGACGAGCAATCAGAATGCTCCGTCGCGTATTGTGAAAATGAGCCTTTAATTTATAGGCCATTTCTTTGGCTGTGAATAATTTATCTTCGAGCTCTGGATAGGATGGTGCATAAACCTGGGGTTCAAGCCAGGACAGTTTCTCTAAGATCACCCAACGCCCTATCTCACCGGGATCAGCTAAATACCAATTTTGAATTGTTCCCCAACTACCGGCATAAAATTCTGGATTAAGGAGGTCTTTTTCATTGTCATTTAAACTTCCCTCTTCGGTCACCGGTAGAAAAATCATGCCCTTAATTAAGCCCTGATGTTGGCAAGAAACCTGTTCAATATCAAGCTCAAAGTGCTCTACTAATTTGTTTTTTCCATCCTGAGTCTCAGACAAGGGCAATTGTTTTTTAAACAGGTGTTCAAGCTTACGCTGATACCAATCGCCACCATTAGGCCCAATCAGACGTTCAAAACCAAACGCATTGGCTTTGAGCAGATAAAATTTAACCGCCAGTTCCAGGTGATGCAGTTGCGAGTCCTTCTCCTGATAGACAAGATCCATTTCACCCAGGGTTTTGCTAAAAGGGCCTTGACCTAATTGGGTTTGTACTTGCAGGTGAGTGGCGTATGACTGACAGTCATGCTGTTTTTTTAATAGCTCAAAAATAAACGCCCAATAGGCTTCAAAACGAATACCTAAGCGCCATGATTTATAATTTTCCAACCAGTGTTTTAATTCACTTGGATCATCATTTAATTGTGCTAAGGCAGGTTGAATTTGTTCATAGACTGATTGACACCATTGTTGCGTGGCACAAGTAGGATAAACACCGGACTCATTGACTAGTCCGGGGCTTAGTAATGACCACACTAAAGCGCGCACTTGGGGGTCGCTATATTGACTGTATAGAAGAATATCTTTCATTTACAAGAGGTTATTTACAGAGGTCATAATGCTTCTGCTAAATTTTGCTTTGCCTACCATTAAAGCGTAGCAAGACCGCGTTGCAAATCATTTTGAATATCTTCTATCGTTTCCAAGCCCACAGCAATGCGCAATAAACCGTCACTGATACCGGCTTTTTCACGATCTTCCACCGGCACTCGACCATGGGTCGTTGTAGCAGGATGGGTAATGGTTGATTTCACATCGCCCAAATTAGCCGTAATTGACAATAAGCGGGTGTGATCCACCACTTGCCAGGCTTTTTCACGACTCTTATTTTTCAACTCAAAAGATAATAAACCACCAAATGCTGATTGTTGCGATGCCGCTAATTGATGGCCGGGATGATCTGCAAGGCCGGGATAATGCACTTTGCCAATTGCAGGGTGTTGATCTAACCACTGAGCTAATTGCATAGCATTATCACAATGTGCCTTCATTCTCAGGTTTAAAGTTTCCAGCCCTTTAAGAAAGATCCAGGCATTAAAGGGACTCATGGTCGGGCCAGTGGTTCTTAACACGCCATAGACTTCACCACCCACCAGATCATTTGAACCTAAAACTGCACCACCAATGCCCCGCCCCTGACCATCAATGTATTTTGTTGCCGAGTGGATGACTACATCTGCGCCCATTGCCAGCGGTTTTTGCAGGGCAGGCGTACAGAGGCAATTGTCTACGACCAAGAGACAATCATGCTGATGTGCCAGATCAGCTAATTGCTGTATATCGGCAATTTCCACCAATGGATTTGACGGTGTTTCTAAAAACAAGATCCGGGTATTGTCCTGAATTGCCGCTTCCCAGGCACTTAGATCGGTTAAATCAACATAGCTAGTCTGCACACCAAAACGTGCCATGTAGTTATTGAATAGCACCACGGTAGAACCAAAAATAGACCGTGAGGAGACGATATGATCACCCGTTTTCAACAAGCCCAAACAGGTACTCATAATCGCAGCCATACCCGAAGCCGTGGCCACACAGCGCTCAGCACCTTCAAGTGCAGCTAAACGCTGTTCAAAGGTTCTAACTGTCGGGTTAGTAAAACGAGAGTAGATATTGCCCGGCTCATCACCGGAAAATCGTGCGGCAGCCTGTGCAGCAGAGTTGTAGACATAGCTTGATGTGGGAAATATGGCCTCATCATGCTCTGCTTCGTGAGTTCGTTGGTAGCCTGCTCTGATAGCTAGAGTATCAAAGCCAAGTTCTGCTTCAAAGGCAGAAAGATCGTCGCCATTCATGTGTTTTTCTCGTGTCGTCTGTGGTCTTAATGGTTAGCAATTGCCTAGCATAATTCATTTATTAAAAATTGGCTAGAGTCTTAGCGATAGCATCATAAATCACTCAGCAAATACAGGAATTTATTTGGCACCAATGATAGTGAGACTCGCCACAAATTGCTCAAATTCAATGGCATATTTTTCTTGGCATTCACTGGCTCTTTGCTGCAATTCAATCATGTCGATAGATTGTGGCGATTTGAATGCCAGCACAATGATATTTTGGTCATTTTTTAATGATAAACAAAGGCTGGTAGCGGTGAAACTTTGTCTCAATGCTAACATGATGGGTAAAAAATCTTGTTCTTGCTGGATCAATAAATTAAAAACCAACACTCCCTCAGCACTTAATGCCTGATGACATTGTGTAAGAAAGTCAGACTTTGATAAGAATTCAGGTAGAGATTGACCATCATGTAAGTCAATTAGAATGACATCTTGATTTTTTAGCGGCGTATTTTCCAAAAAAGACGCGGCATCACAATTATGAATATTAATTTGAGGCACTTCAGGCAATTCGAAATACTGCTTGGCAATGGCGATGATACGCTCATTAATATCCACTGCCTGTATTGCTAACTGTGGAAACCAGTGGTGTAAAAAGTGGATGATACTCCCGCCTCCCAGACCAAAGAGTAATAATGATTTTGGCTGTGATTTAAACAGCAGAAAGCTCATCATGGCACGGGAATATTGTTTGAGTAATTGATGTTTTTGCGCCAAATCTAATTGACTTTGTATGGCGATATCATCATGAAGGTATAAAGAACGAATACTGTCACTCTGCCAAACTTCAACCTTAGCCCAGTGGGTTTCTTCAGCAATGAGTAAATTTTTCTTGGGCTTAACACTCACAATTTTGCTTAATGTCGTCTGCCATTGAGGGTTTGCTTGTTCCTTGTCGATACGAACACATTGCCCCACTTCATTTTCATACCAACCGGTAAAGTGTTGTAAGGGTTCGACTTCATAAGCCCACCAAGTGCCATCAGCATCCTGTGCCCGCCAATGTGCCCAATCAGGGAGATTATGGCGAAGCATTATTTAAGTCTCTGGCAGATGAAGCCACCCTGAAATAAAGCATCCAATGTAAACTGATGTTCGCATTCCGCCTCTTCCCAAGTACAGGTCCATTGGCGTCGTTGATCATATTGACCACCGGTGATTTTGGTTTCAAAGAGGATGGGTTTATCATCAAGATTACTAAACAGGGAGTGGTCAACACCTAAAAAAACAGTGCTGACATTAATAATACAATTGGGATCGGAAATTTTAAATAAGAAGCGATTTTCATCACTCATGGGGATATCAGTGGATTGCACTAATCGATCAGACTTAGCATACCAAAATTTCCATTTTTCTAAATCTGATTCTTCGATAGGCGTTTTATTGATCAACGTATAGCGTTTAGTTTTCATGGTGCAAATTGTATTTTTCAGTTTGAATCGGCAATTAATTTAGTTCATGATTGACCATTTTATCACCTAAATCAATCATTATTTATCGCCTATACAGTCTTAATGATGCTTATTTCCCAAACTTGCCCAAATAGGATCGGCTTCATTGTCACCTAAGTCAGCAAAATCCATTGTAAGAAAATGTTCAATTTCAGCTCTTTTCCAAGGGGATTTTTCTTGTGGATAAATGGCTAATAAATGCACGCTATATGTCATATTAGATTTAATTTGTCGAATCATAGCGGGTAATTGCAAATCATCAATCCAGATCACGGTTAAGTCAACACCCTGTATCTGCCCTGAATATTGACTTGCCTCATAGCCTAACACTTTCAGACTGGCAGTTTTAGTTAATTGATTTAATAATTCAGGTGAAATTAAATGTTGTACTCGATCCCAGTTCGGCACCTGCCCTAAAGATCGTAAGTCTCCAGCGTTATATTCAATAATACGTTGTTGCTCTAAAAAAACATGACTGAAGGAAATGTCTTGAGCATTTTTTTCCCAGATTTCGATTTCATTTTTGTGCATATTTTTGGCTTCTTGATAGCTTTTTTCAACTCGATTTTTCGAACGCCAAAATTGCCATTGTTGTTTGTTTAGTTGTGGCTGTAATGCAATTTTAATTTGTCGTGTTTCATATAATGCAACAATTGGCTTGTCTGCATCTACACCGTTAAAAGCCGCTGCATTAGCCGTTGCTATTGTCATGATGAAGCATAAAGAAATAAATATCATTTTGTATCGTAACCTATTAATTTTTCTTAATTAATGATCGTTAATCGAATGTAGTGGTAGCATATTATTGCTAAGAGCATGGCATCACGCCTATGCTCCCAGAGTATTTCCTTAATCCTCTCTTTCACGCCACTCATTACGCACCATGCGTCGTTCTTTGTCATGCCCATGCTCAGCACGCTTTTCTATACGCGAGGCTGTATTCATCACGTGATAAATAACATTTTGCTCCTGTACGCCGTGAAACAGATAAGCGCCCGGTCCTTGAGAATAAATAGCCACATCTTCTGCGGAATGCGTTTCAGAACTTAAAGGTACTAAAGCTTCTTGGTGAAAGCCTTGATCCTGAGTATCAACAAAACTTAAATCAACGGTTCTTCCGGTATTAATTGCTTCTGCATAATGGGTATCACCACCTGTACCTAACATTGCAAAACCACGACCATTGGCATAGCTGACGGTTGTATAGGGCATGTTATCTTTAGCCAGGGAAATTTCAGCGGGGTTGCCGGAACTATCATTACCCAGCACATTACCTAAAATGGGATTACCACGGGTAGGATAACCTGCAATAGTGAAAGCATGACTATGATCAGCGGTCACAATTATCAATGTATCGCGTGGGTCAGTGTTTTCCATAGCTGCTTTAATCGCATTAGAAAAAGCAATGGTATCATCCAAGGCGCGAAAAGCATTACCAGCATGATGTCCATGATCGATACGTCCACTTTCGACCATCAAAAAATAACCTTTACGATTATTATCAAGAATATTAATTGCTTTTGTGGTCATTTCTGCAATAGAAGGTTCACCGGCATTATCATTGGGCAGGTCATAATTGTATTGCATATGTGAGCGGTTAAATAAGCCTAATAAGTGATCGATGTTTTCAGTGTCAATGGCATCAAACTGATCTTTATTCCAGACAAATGCTGCATTATCATATTGTGCGACCCATTCTTCTGTTAAATTACGACCGTCTTCACGTTCGCCGGTCTTGCCCGCATCTTCAAGATCATCACGATTACGAGGCCAGAAGCTACGGCGACCACCACCCATGGCGACTTCAATACCATCACCATAAGGAAATTCAATTAATTGACGGGCTATATCCTTACAACCATTCTCTTTTGCTTCTAGTGGCAAGTCTCGATCATCTTCCCAATTACGTTCAGGTGTATGGGCATAAGTTGCTGCAGGTGTTGCATGGGTTAATCGAGCAGTTGTTACAACTCCCGTAGACATACCGGCTTGTTCTGCTTGTTCAAGGAAGGTTTTTAAATGGGCATTTTGGGACGAGGCACAATCACCTCGGGTCACGCTTTGATCGACACTGATGACTCCTGCCTTACTTTTAATACCTGACATCATGGCAGTCATAGTACCCGCTGAATCAGGGGTTTGTTGATTGGTATTATAGGTTTTAGAAAGTGCCAGATAAGGCATTTTTTCGAAGCTCAGTAAATTTTCTTCGCCGCTTTCACCCCGCAATTGTCCTTCTAAAATGCGTGCAGCGGTGACGGTTGAAATTCCCATTCCATCGCCCACAAATAAAATAACATTTTTTGCCCGGTGTTTATTCGCTCTTAATTGCTGAGCATCTTCTATGCTTGATGCACCCGCTTCATACCAAAGTTGTGCGCTTTCGTTAGCATTAACATTAGAAAAATCATTAGCCAATACTGTTAGCGGTAATACTGTCGATAATACGAGAGAGAGTCCTTTACCTGTCATGTTCATTGATACATCCTCATAATTTGAACCATTGTTGATAGTCAAATATTAGCAAGGAAATACTTGATTACCCATAAAGCTCCGCCATTTTTAGGAGCTTTCCATTCATAGGTGGCGTTTTCATCGCCACGCATAAAAACCTTGGCATCATGTCTTTTAAGTTAAAGCGTCTATTAAACCGATAACAAAATTCAGCAAGATACCGAGGTAAATGTTTTGAGTTAATGGAATGATAGCTTCCCTTCATAGAGTTTTTAATATTACCTATCATAGTGTTAACCCAGATAAACTCAATTTTATCAACACTTGCCGCACCACCACCCGTGACGATTGGAACATGCTTACAGTCAGCTTCTTTAACCGCAGGAAAACAATTTAACCCATCTGAGTAAACAGTACTTCCAGGTGTTAAATGAGTTTGTGCCCATCGTTTTATTTCACTGGATTTAAACCCTTTAAGCACATTTAAATTCATTGCAATCGGGTGTCCATCTTCATTAGTAGAAACGGCTGCAACGAACGGTGTTTTATTTTCTGAACCACGACCTCTGGAGCCGCCTCTGTGCTCACCACCCCAGTAGGCATCATCAATTTGAATGATGCCTGATAAAGGTTTACTGTCATCACGTTCTTTCATAACCTGCATGATCTTTTGTTTCATACTCCAGGCTGTATTGTAGCTTACCTTAAGCTGTCTCTTTAATTCTAATGCTGAAACCGCTGTCTTCAATTGAGTCATAAGATGAATCGCTAAAAACCACTTAGATAAAGGCAGTTTGGTACTATCAAATATTGTCCCACAGGTTGCTGATGTCTGATGATGACAATGGTGGCACTGATAAAGATGGCGATGTTCTAGAGTGCAATAAGTCTTATTGCCACACTCTGGGCAAACAAATCCATCAGGAAATTTCCATTTAAATAAGGCTTGTCGGCACTGTTTGTCAGTGCCATAATCATTAAAAAGCTCAAATAAACTATAACCTTCTTGAAACTGAATTTTATTTTTTGACATCATTCTACTCCACACATAATCTATACTTTAATTATAGTATAATTATAGTATAATTATAGTATAATTATAGTATAATTATCGAAATATGGCGGAGCTTTGTGGGTAATCAAGAGGAAATATGACAATGATATTATGCTTTTATGAACAAAACATGTCACTTAATACTGGTGCGCTTCGCTCCTCAGCAACAGCCTACTTTGTCTACAAATGATGTAAGAACGTCTACAAATGATGCCAGAACAGTAGGATGCTGCTGAGGAACGAAGCGTATCACAAAGAGTACAAACGATACTGTTAACTATAAGTACTCAGACATTTCATTAAAGTTCAGATACTGATAGATTTCACCATCACTCGCTAAGGCTTTAACTGCGTCCTGATATTCAGCAACTGAGGGCATTCTGCCCATGGTTGAAACAACCGCAGACAGTTCCGCAGAAGCAAGAAAGACCTTAGCATCTTTACCTAAGCGATTGGGGAAGTTTCGAGTTGACGTGGAAACCACATTTGACTCATCCGCGACCCGTGCCTGATTACCCATACATAAGGAACAACCCGGCATTTCAGTTCTTGCACCTGCACGGCCAAAGATACTGAATACACCTTCATTGATCAGTTGTTTTTCATCCATCTTAGTCGGTGGTGCAATCCATAAACGGGTTGGAATCGCTCCCCCGCCATTATTCAGATGAGCTGCAAGCACTTTAGAGGTCGCACGATAGTGGCCAATATTGGTCATACAAGAACCAATAAAGACTTCCTGAATTTCCTGTCCGGCTAAGTCAGACAGTAACTTGACATCATCTGGATCATTCGGGCAAGCCAGAATGGGTTCTTTAATGGTATCTAAGTCAATTTCAATGATATCAGCATATTCTGCATCGTCATCCGGCCCTAATAATTGTGGGTTTTCCAACCAGGTTTGCATGCCATCAATACGACGTTGCAAGGTCTTAGCATCCTGATAACCTTCACGGATCATCCAGCTTAATAAGGCGATGTTTGATTTTAGATATTCAATCACCGGCTCTTTGTTCAAATGCACCGTACAACCATTGGCTGAACGCTCTGCTGAGGAATCAGCTAATTCAAATGCCTGTTCAACTTTCAGATCGGGTAGGCCTTCGATTTCAAGAATACGGCCATTAAATACATTGATCTTATTGGCTTTATCAACGGTGAGTTTACCATCCTGAATCGCTTGCCAGGGAATGGCGTTCACTAAGTCACGCAGGGTAATACCCGGCTGTAAAGCCCCTTTAAAGCGAACTAATACTGACTCAGACATATCCAAAGGCATCACGCCCATTGCTGAAGCAAAGGCCACAAGACCAGAACCGGCTGGGAATGAAATACCTAGAGGAAAACGGGTATGGGAATCACCACCCGTACCGACTTGATCAGGCAATAACATCCGGTTTAACCAGGAGTGAATAATGCCATCACCCGGACGCAGTGAAACACCACCACGCTGGGTAATAAAGTCCGGTAGACTGCCTTGTAGTTTAATATCAACAGGCTTGGGATAAGCTGCTGTGTGACAAAAACTTTGCATGACTAAGTCAGAAGCAAAACCCATACAGGCCAGTTCTTTCAGCTCATCACGGGTCATTGCACCGGTCGTGTCTTGTGAGCCAACGGTGGAAATTCTAGGTTCACAATAAGTACCGGGACGGACACCATCAACACCACAGGCTTTACCGACAATTTTTTGTGCCAAGGTAAAACCTTTGCCAGTATCTGCGGCTGTAAGTGGACGAGTAAAAATATCCGTTGGCTCTAAGCCCAAAGCTTCACGGGTTTTATCCGTCAGGCCACGACCAATAATCAGCGGAATACGACCACCGGCTTGCACTTCGTTTGGCAAGGTATTAGGGCTGAGGTCAAAGGTGCTGATCACATTGCCCTGCTGGTCAATAATTTCACCGGCATAAGGCTTAATGGTGATCACATCACCGGTATTTATTTTTGACACATCACATTCAATCGGTAATGCACCTGAATCTTCTGCGGTGTTAAAGAAAATTGGCGCTATTTTGCCACCTAATACCACCCCCCCCTGACGCTTATTAGGCACATAATCAATATCATCGCCCATGTGCCATAACACTGAGTTAATCGCTGATTTTCTTGATGAACCCGTACCCACTACATCACCGACATAGGCAATTGCATAGCCTTTTTTCTTCAATTTTGCAATCGTAGTCAAAGCATCTGGCATTTTGGTCACTAGCATGGATTTAGCATGTAGGGGAATATCAGGACGCGACCAGGCTTCTGTGGCTGGAGACAGGTCATCGGTATTAGTTTCACCATCGATTTTTAACACTGTCACGGTGATGCTATCGGCTAATTTAGCTCGACTGGTAAACCACTCACCAGCTGACCAGGCATCGACAATTTGTTTGGCATAGGGGTTTGTTTTGGCTTTTTCCATAATGCTATGCCAGGCATCAGCAATTAATAAGGCGCGGGATAAGGCCGTTACAACGATAGGCGCTAGTTGTTCATTGTCCAATAAATCAACCAAGGGCTGAATATTATAACCACCACCCATGGTACCAAGAATTTCAGTGGCTTTTTCAGGACTGACGAGAGGAGAACTTTGTTTACCTGTGACAATATCATTAAGGAACTCAGCTTTTACTTTAGCCGCATCGTCAACACCGGGGGGAATACGATTAATGAACAAGTCCATTAAAAAGTCTTCTTCACCTGCCGGTACTTGCACTAATAATTCAATTAATTGTGCGGTTTGTTGTGTATCCAGAGCCAATGGTGGCAAGTCCTGCTCAGCGCGCTCGGTCACATGTTGTCTGTATTCTGTTAACATAAAATCTCTCTAACTACTCTCTAACTGATTAAGCCTGACACGATTTATTCCCCTGAGGGAGGGCAAAAGAGTCAGACCGACTAAAAATATTTTACCGTCAATTATAGCCTAAAATGGGCTTATTACCCATTATCTTTACAACAGCAAATAGAAAATAGCTCAAAATGGGGTTTTAGAAACGGAGGCTTTGCTACTTGAGTTGGTCTTTCTTTACAAAGATAACGGGTATATCAGCATCAACCACTATATAATATCTGCAATTTCATTGATCACCCTGCAGCCATGACCGCCATACTTGAAGTATATTCTCTGAGCAAAAGTTATCAGAAAACCACTGTGGTGGATAATATCGCCTTTAAAATCAAGCAAGGTCAGTGTTTTGGTATGCTGGGACCTAATGGCGCGGGCAAAACCACCACGATGGAGATGATGGAAGGTATTTGTGAGCCCTCTTCCGGGCAAATTTTATATAAGGGCGAGCCCATCGGGCAGTTATTTCGCTCCCAATGCGGCATTCAATTTCAAAATACCTCTCTACAAGACTTTCTGACCGTCAGAGAGACCCTTAAACTCTTTGCCGGGCTCTATCCACACAGCTCAGACATTGATGATCTAATTGCACGTTGTCATTTGACTGAATTTCTTGATAGTGACAATCGCAAGCTATCCGGTGGACAACGCCAACGTATGTTGCTGGCCATTGCCCTGATCAATGATCCAGAAATCGTTTTTCTCGATGAACCGACTACCGGCCTCGATCCCCAGGCACGGCATAATTTCTGGGATCTGATCAAAAATGTGCTCAGCCGTGGGACGACAGTTATTCTTTCTACCCATTATATGGATGAGGCGGCTGAACTCTGCGACGAAATCATTATTATGGATCATGGCCATATTATCGCTCAGGGTTCACCCACTGAGCTATTACAGCAACACTTTAGTGAACGGCTGGTGCGAATTCCTCAAAGCTACTTATCCTCTGAACATTTAGCCGAATTGACCGCTAAGCATCCCGATTTAATCCACCATGCTCAGCTACAAGGTGATGACTGGACTGAAATACCCACCAGTGATGTGAATCAGACCATGAAATACTTATTAGATGAAGGCATTGACCTGAGCTTTGTGCAAATTCGTCAACGAAACCTGGAAGATCTCTTCTTGCAACTGACCGGGAGAGATTTACGCTTATGAAACGCTTTCTGGCTATTTTTCATGCCCGTAATATTGAGTTTATGCGTGATCGGGCAGCGCTGGCATGGGGACTTATTTTTCCTACCGCTCTCATGTTCGGCTTTGCCTTCTTGTTTTCAAGTGGCGATCAGACACTTTATAAAGTGGGTGTTGCAGGCAATATCGAACACCCTTTTATGCACACTCAGTACATTAATTTTATTCCGGTGAAAAATCTGGAAACAGCCATTACAAAAGTAGAGCGGCATCAATTAGACTTATTAATTGCCCCGGAACAATCACGCTATTGGGTTAATGCCAGCTCACCTGCCGGATATATTAGCGAGCAATTACTCAAAGTCAGTGGTGGTGAAACACTGCAACGCAGTCCTGTCAGCGGCAAAGAAGTTCGCTATATTGATTGGCTATTACCCGGTGTATTGGGCATGAATATGATGTTCAGTGCGCTATTCGGCATTGGTTTTGTGATTGTCCGTTATCGCAAAAACGGGGTGCTAAAACGTTTGCGGGGCACGCCCTTATCTGCCACTGAGTTTTTACTGGCGCAAATTTTCTCGCGGCTATTATTGATTATTTTTGTCACCACCATCGTTTATATCGGCTGTGATCTTATCTTAGATTTCACCATGCACGGCTCTTATTTTAATTTATTTCTAGTCTTTAGCTTAGGTTCACTGGCTATGATTGCCTTCGGTTTACTCATTGCTTCGCGGCTAAAAAGTGACGAAGTCGCCGCCGGTATTACCAACGCCATATCTATTCCCATGATGCTCTTATCCGGAGTATGGTTTTCATTGGAAGGCTCGCCATCCTGGGTCACATTTGTTTCGGATTTATTGCCTTTGACCCATGTCGTCGATGCCTCCCGCGCCATCATGCTGGATGGCGCGGGACTATTGGATATTAGTCAGCATATTATTGCTCTGGCGGTCATGCTGGTGGTTTTTCTACTACTTGGTGTGAAGCTTTTTCGCTGGGAATAATTCACTCACAATAATTTGAAGAACCATAAATTGCTATTTCAGTGCTGTAATTTCAGTTATAATAGCGCCCAAATTCAACACATCTTATAGTTAAAAGCAGGCGAGGTCCTTGAGAATGGATTTAAATAGTTTAAGCGCAGTATCACCCATTGATGGTCGTTATGGCAGTAAAACAGCCAATTTACGCCCCCTTTTCAGTGAATTTGGCTTAATTCGTCATCGTGTTCTAGTCGAAGTCCGTTGGTTACAAATGCTGGCCAACAATGCTGATATCAAGGAAGTCCCTACGCTTTCAGAGCCTGCCAGCAGTTTGCTTGACAGCATCGTGGATAATTTTTCTACCGAGGATGCCGAAGCGGTTAAAACCATTGAGCGTACCACCAACCATGATGTGAAAGCGGTGGAATATTTTCTCAAAGACAAAATCAAAGACAATGATGAGCTGATGGCCATCAATGAGTTCATTCATTTTGCCTGTACCTCAGAAGACATTAATAATTTATCCCATGCCCTGATGCTCAATAGCGCTCGCAGTGATGTCATATTACCGCAATTGCGTGAAATCATTGATGCCATTACTGGATTAGCCCATGACTTGGCAGACACACCAATGCTTTGTCGTACCCATGGACAACCTGCCTCACCTTCAACCATGGGCAAGGAAATGGCTAATACGGCCTATCGCCTAGAACGTCAGTTCAAGCAATTAAAAGCCGTGCCGGTGATGGGAAAAATCAATGGCGCAGTGGGTAACTATAATGCTCACTATAGTGCTTATCCTGAATTAGATTGGGCTGACATTGCCAAGACGTTTGTTGAAAGTCTGGGCATAGATTTTAATCCTTATACTATTCAAATTGAGCCACATGATTATATTGCTGAATATTTCGATGCACTGGCACGTTTTAATACCATTTTAATTGATTTTGATCGGGACATCTGGAGCTATATTTCGCTGGGTTATTTCAAGCAAAAAACCATTGCTGGTGAAGTGGGTTCATCTACCATGCCACACAAGGTTAACCCTATTGACTTTGAAAACTCCGAAGGCAACCTCGGTATTGCCAATGCCTTAATGAATCATTTAAGCAGCAAACTGCCTATTTCTCGCTGGCAGCGTGACCTAACAGACTCCACCGTATTAAGAAACCTAGGTGTGGGTATTGCTCATGCTATGATTGCTTATTCATCAACCATGCGTGGCATCAGTAAGTTACAAATTAATAAGAATGCCCTGGCAGCTGATTTAGATAACACCTGGGAAATTCTTGCTGAACCCATTCAAACCGTCATGCGTCGTTATGGCATTGAACAGCCTTATGAGAAGTTAAAAGAACTCACTCGTGGGCAAACTATTACTGCTGAAACGCTAAAAGCCTTTGTGGATACTTTAGACATGCCCGAAGCCGCGAAAAAAGAACTGCAATCACTGACACCGGCGACTTACATTGGTAATGCAGTTGCTCAAGCGAAGAACGTTTAGCACAAAGACGAAACGGAACAGATCAAGTAAGCCAATTTATCGTTACATTGGTAGGACTATGGTGATTGCTAGGATGTGGTGAGGAACGAACCGCATCAAAAACCTCTATTGAAAGCCATTGATGCGGTTCGTTCCTCACCACATCCTACATCTGAAGCCTAAAGTAGGTTTGAACTGTCCCAAAAAGACTAGCAATAATAGAATGAACACTATCCCTTCTATTATTGCTAACCAGTATTTTTTAATCAACATAGCAATTGAGACTTCTTATGACAAGCAGTCAATTACAGCCGCCAATTTCTATCACCCCAGTCAACTGGCAAAGCCATCAAGAACAATTACAACACATTCGTGAAACCGTGTTTATTCAAGAGCAGAAAGTCCCCGTCAAATTAGAGTGGGATGGTTTGGATGAACAAGCCCTGCATATTATTGCCATTGAAGAGAATAATCAACAGGCCATTGGCAGCGCTCGAATTTTGTTCACTGACTCCCATGCTCACATAGGTCGAATGGCGGTATTATCCGACTGGCGTGGACAAGGTATCGGTAGTCAAATATTGCAATGCTGTATCGAGCAATGCAGAAAAAAGCAGGTACAAAAAATCATTTTAAATGCGCAAGTCTATGTCATGGAATTTTATACCCAAGCCGATTTTAAAATCACTAGTGATGAATTTTTAGATGCCGGTATTGCGCATCGGGAAATGACACTGGCATTAAATATCTAAGGATAACAAAGATGGATCTCAGCAATTATATTTTAGGTGAAACAAATGAATTGATTGATGTGCAACTCAGGGATGAACTGCAACAATTAATCCTCGGCATGAGCCAACAGGCCAAGCATCGAATTCTTATCTTCAGTCATGCCCTGGATCAGCATTTATTTGATAACGATGCACTCTATGAGGCGATTAAAACACTCGCTATTGCTAGTCAGCGTACCTATATTAATATCCTTGTTCAGGATGCTCGTCCAATGACTCAACGAAGTCATCGACTATTAACACTGGCACAACGCCTCAGCAGCCACATCAAGCTAAAAATTACCGCCAAAGAACATAAAGATCGCTTAGACAATTTTATTATCATTGATGATCAAGCTTATATTGTGCAAAACAATCCGGAGCGTTATGAAGCCTATGGTAATTTTTATGAACCACTCAAAGCACGCTATCTGGAAGAGCAATTTACTGAACTCTGGGAGCGCGGTGTGATCGACAGCTCATTACGCCGTTTAAGTCTGTAATTTTTGTGCTAAAATGAAGCACAGGTAAAGAAGCGATTAAAGGTATTAAAATGATCAAAATCAAATTAAAGTGGTTCACTATCACGACACAAACTTTAATTTTAATTTCGTCGCTACTCCTAATCACAGCCCCATCATGGGCTGAATCTAATTTTAGAACCTTTCAGACTCAACAACATGCCCAAGGCCTAATCGACACCATTGCGCCCTTATATGGCAATCAAGCACGCTTTAGTGCTAAAAATAATACTTTAATCGTCAAAGCACCCGTTGCCATTTTAAATGAAATTGAACAACTGCTCAAAGAATTAGACAGGCCATCACGCAATCTATTAATTGAAGTCGCTAGTTCATTGGATGGTGGTGGCAACTATCAACAAGACAGTATCGAAGGGCGTATAAAAATCGGTAATAATACCGTTATTAAAAACCGGGCTCCAGCCCATGAGCAACCCAATGCTTCTATTCGTTATACTAAAGATGGTTCGGTCATAAAAACCACTCATACTCGCCGTAGTAATACCCGAAATAATCCCAACAATTTTAAAGTCCGCACGACAGAAGGTCGTTGGGCATTTATACAAACAGGTCAGCAAGTGCCCTATTACAATCGCTCACCCTATCCTTATGGCTCTGGTTATGGCTATGGACAAAACTCAGTGCAATTTGCGGATGTCACTTCGGGCTTTGAAGTTTTTCCCCTACTCAACGGCGAACAAGTGACTTTAAAAGTTCGTCCTAAAAATCGCTCCATGAACCGTGAATACCCCGGTCGTATTGATACCCGCTCAATGGAAACCATTGTTTCTGGCCGATTGTGCGAATGGATTTATTTAGGCGGTGCCAGTAATCAAATTAATGAGCAGAGTAGTGGGACATTACATTCCACCAAACGCTATTCAAATCAGGACGCTAATTACCGTATTAGAGTCAATCTTATTAACTAAATGGGGACTTAGCCCCCCTAGCTCAGAGCACTAACAACTTGATAGACAACAATCCCTCTGAAGTGCAAAAAGAAATTTTTGCCGCCATCGATTTAGGCTCCAATAGCTTTCATTTAATTGTTGCCGAATTAAAAAATGATCAACTGCTTATTATTGATCGTATGAAAGAAATGGTCAGACTCGCTTCTGGTTTAAATGATAAAGGCAAGCTTTCTAAAGAAGCACAACAAATAGGCTTGGACTGTCTGGCCCGTTTTGGCCAACGCTTAAAAAATATTCCACCACAAAATATCCGTATCGTCGGCACCAACACCTTGCGTAAAGCAAAAAATGGTGCAAAATTTATTGCGCAGGCAGAAAAATACCTTAATCATTCCATCGAAGTTGTCGCCGGACGAGAAGAAGCACGACTCATTTATTTAGGCGTTGCCCATAGTCAATCAGACAATAGTGAAAACCGTTTAGTCATTGATATTGGTGGTGGTAGTACAGAATTTATTATTGGTCAGGGCTTTAGTCCCAGCTATACCGAAAGTTTACACATGGGCTGTGTCAGTATGACCATCAAAGCTTTTGCCGATGGCAAACTCAGTGAGAATAATTTTAAAATTGCCGAACTTTATGCTCGTCTGGAATTACAAACCATAAAAAACACCTATCGCAATGTCGGCTGGACTTATGCAACTGGTGCATCCGGTACCATTAAAGCCATTGGCAAAGTCCTCCGCGCCCATCATGACAGCAAAGAAACCACCGAAGCCTATCCAGGAATTACCACCAAGGGTTTAAAATGGCTGATTAAAGAAATGATCGGCCAGGAGTCTATCGACTCATTGGAAATCGAAGGACTTAACATTGAACGACAGGCTATTTTCTGTGGTGGTGTCGCGGTACTCTACGCAGCCTTTAAAGTATTAAAAATCACTGCCATGAATGTGTCTGATAGTGCCTTGCGTGAAGGTGTAATCTACGACCTGCAAGGACGTTTAAGCCACGAAGATGTACGTCAACGCACCATCAATCATTTACTCAAACAATACCATGTGGATACTCGACAGGCTTTAGAAGTCAAAAACACGCTAAATCATTTATACCAGCAAGTTCAGGAACAATGGGGCATACAACAATTTTCCAGTGAACAAACCTTAAAATGGATTGCCAGCCTACATGAAGTCGGCCTATCCATTGCCCACAACCAATACCATAAGCATGGTGCTTATATTATTGAAAATTCAGATCTACCCGGTTTCTCTCGCCAGGAACAACACCGTCTAGCCTTACTCATTCGTGCCCAGCGCAGAAAATTTCCTAAACAGGATTTTAAAACACTGACGAAGGGCTGCAAGCAATCCGTCACTTATTTGGCCATACTCTTACGCTTGAGTATTTTATTACACCGGGATCGCAGTGAAAATGCCTTACCAGAAATAAAAGCAATCGCCACAGAACAAGCAATCACTTTATATTTTCCTAATGACTTTTTTGAACTGCATCCTTTAACATTGGTCGATTTACAACAAGAAGCAGATTATCTTAAAACCATTAAGTTTTCCTTGGCACTCGATTAAATTTTTTTAAAAATACCATAGGCTTTTACTACAATGTCTCCACATACAATTACCGCATTAAACTCTGATGACGATGAAATTAATTTAAAAAATCCGGAATATTTTATCAATCGTGAACTCAGCTTATTAGAGTTTAATCGCCGGGTACTGGATCTTGCAAAAAATGAAGACATTCCTTTTCTGGAACGTTTATTGTATTTATGTATTTCAAGTTCTAATCTCGATGAGTTTTTTGAGGTGCGGGCAGCAGGCGTTAAGCAACAAATTAATTTGAATATTCCCGCTTCCGGTGCTGATAATATGACGCCAGAAGAAGTGATGAAAAATATCGGTTTAACCGCACAGGAGTTAGTCAAAGAACAATACCGAGTGCTGCATGAAATTATATTGCCCGGCTTTGAAGAAATCGATGTGCGTTTTACCCGACGTGAATCCTGGAATGAAGAACAGGCCAAATGGGTGAAAGAATATTTTGAAAATCAATTACTCCCGGTTATTAGTCCCTTGGGTTTAGATCCGGCACACCCCTTTCCTAAAGTCATGAACAAAAGTTTAAACTTTATCGTTTCACTCGAAGGCAAAGATGCCTTTGGGCGGGATAGTGGCTTAGCGGTGGTACAAGCCCCTCGTTCCCTACCCCGCATAGTTAGCTTTCCTGATGATATTGCCACCTGTGAGCATGAATTTATCTTTCTCTCCTCCATTATTCACACCCATGTCAGCATGATGTTTCCAGGTATGAAGGCAACCGGATGCTATCAATTTCGGGTTACGCGTAATAGTGAATTATTTGTTGATGATGAAGAGGTTGATGATTTACTCAGAGCCCTAAAAGGCGAACTACCACAGCGCCGCTTCGGTGATGCTGTACGCTTGGAAGTAGCCGATAACTGCCCGCAGAATATGATTGAATATTTACTCAAACAAGTAAATCTCAGCTGGGATGATTTATATCAGGTCAATGGGCCGGTCAATTTGGAACGCCTTAAAGAAGTTTATTCATTGGTCAACAAACCGGCGCTGAGATTCCCGTTTTTCTCACCGGGCAAGCCCTCAGCCTTAAAGAATAGCAATTTATTTGAGAGTATTCGCCAAAATGATATTCTCTTACACCACCCCTATGAGTCCTTCACACCCATCGTCAAGCTATTACAGCAATCAGCCAATGATCCTAAAGTACTCGCCATTAAACAGACCCTCTACCGCACGGGTAGCGATTCTGCCATTGTTAAAGCACTGGTTGATGCAGCCAAAGCAGGCAAAGAAGTCACGGTTGTTATCGAACTACGCGCACGCTTTGATGAAGCAGCCAACATTGGTCTGGCCACAGTTTTACAAAAAGCCGGTGCGCACGTGGTTTATGGTATCGTTGGCTTAAAGACCCATGCCAAAATGCTCTTGATTATTCGCCGTGAAGGACAAAGTATTCGTCGCTATGCACACCTCGGAACAGGCAACTATCATGCGGGCACTGCCCGTTTGTATACGGATTATGGTTTACTGACCTCCGATCCCACAATGACCGAAGATGTGCATAAGTTATTTTTACAATTAACAGGCCTAGGTAAGATTGTAAAACTAAAAAAATTATTACAATCCCCTTTTACTTTACACGGCACGATGATGGATTATATTCAACGTGAAATTGATCATATCAAAGTGGGCAAGCCTGCACGTATTATTGTGAAGATGAATTCATTGGTTGAGCCACAGATCATCTCTAAACTCTATGAAGCATCTCAGGCTGGAATAAAAATTGATTTAATCATTCGCGGCGTCTGTTGTTTACGCCCAGGCATTAAAGATGTATCCGAGAATATTACCGTCCGTTCTATTATTGGTCGTTTTCTGGAACATACTCGAATTTTTTATTTTCAAAATGCACAAAGCACCGACGACAAATTTGACCCAAAAACAAGTCTCGACTCTGCGGTGTTATTATTGAGTAGTGCTGACTGGATGAACCGTAACTTTTTTAAGCGCGTGGAAGCGTGTTTTCCTATCGAAGAGAAAAAGCTCAAGAAACGTTTATTTGAAGAGTTGCAAATACACTTGGAAGATAATTCGCAAGCTTGGATATTGGATCAGAAAGGCCAATATAATCTGATTCAAATTGATGAAACAGAGGAAAAGTTTTTTGCTCAAAAAGCTTTATTAAAAGCAATGTCAAAATTGGCAATGAATTAATCGCTAAGAAAAATCACAAAAAAAAGGGTTAAGCATCTGCTTAACCCTTTTTTGTCTTTAGCGTTTAAAAGAAATTTAACTAGAAGTTTTAGCCGCTTTCTTTTTTGCTATTGCTGCTTTTTTTCTGGCTCTCGCCGCAGCAACTTTGTTTCTAGCTTGTGCTTTTTGTTTGGCCGCTAATTTTCTTAAGTAATCTTTTTCCCATTTCGCTGCAAATACAGCAATGGCTTTATCTTTCAATGCAATCATCTTTGCCATTTCAGCAGCCATTGCTTCATGACCTTTAACCGCAGCGTATTGTGCAGTTAATTTCCCAGCCGCTTCTTTTTGTTTTGCTTTTAATGCAACAACACGTGCTTTAGCTTTAACCGCTGCATTTTTTTGTGCAGGGCGTTTTGTTTGTGCTGCTTTTGCAATAGCTGCTTTTGCTTTATCCGTAGCGGCGCTAACAGCACTGATTGCTTTGCTTAATGCAATAGATGCTTTATCAGCTGCTGAAATTGCTTGAGTATGTTCTTTCGTTAAAGTAGCGCTTGCAACAACGACTGTAGTTTTTGCAGCTTTCTTTTTAACGACTACTTTTCTTTTTTTCTTTCTAGCGACTGTTTTATTATTTACAGCGGCTTTTGCCTTAGCTATTTTAGGCTTAGCAACTTTTGCTCTAGCTTTCTTTTTTATTGCAACTTTTTTCTTTACAGCCATGATAAAACACCTCAACGATTATGGAACATGTAATTATATACTGCAAATCATATAGTTACAAATTTACCTGCAAAAAAAAGCAAAAAATATTAAAAAAAACAAGCTAAAAATTATCTTTTAATACTTTTTTTGCAACATCATAGTCACTAATAATTTTTTCTAAATCATTAATGGCATCTTCCAGAGAACCTTCAGATGCTTTATGTTCTAAAACGCGACAACTTTCCGATAAAACATTAACTCCGAGGTTTGCACTACTGCCTTTTAGGGTATGAGCAATACGTCGTGTTTCCTCTATGTTAAAAGTATCAATTGCTGTTTTTAGTTTGTCAATCTGCGTTTGACCATCAGCAATAAACACCGTAATCAGCTCATCAAAATCATCTTCCATTAGCTCTTTTAATTCATTTAAAGTATTAAGATCAACTGACATAATTATTCCATCTATTTAAGTATTATTGACAAATTATCACGTGAACACTTTTCTCTCACGTTTTTAGCGTTCATCAACATTGGTCCATGAATAAATACATTCAATACAATTTCCCGCATCATTATAGTTAACTGAACTGCAATAATTTTTAATTAACGATAAGCCACGACCAGAAAATTTAATTTCATCATTCTCTAAAATTTTCAGATTGTCTTTTTCCTGCATTTTTTTCACATCAAAACCATTACCACTATCTTCAAAGATAATGGTCAATTCACCGCCCGTTTCATTGGGCTTATTACTGACTGAAATAGCGATTGAACCACTATTAAGCGCTTCTAAGCGTGATTCTTTATCAGCATAAAATTGCATGAATCCTTCGGGAGTTGACTTAATGTTTGAATCAAGTTTTAACAAGCCATGATCTAAAGAATTACAAAATAGCTCCGTTAGCACCATACTCAATTTGTCTTGTTGAATTTGGTGGCCCTGAATTTCAGCCATGATCTGATTGATTAATGGTACGGGATCAATGACTTTGATGGCGTCATAATAGAAATGTAAGTCGAATTTCCAATGGGTTGGGACAAACTTCTTGTAAGCCCCTTTTTGTGGCGCTAGTTGATTAATATAATCCATATCACAGGTAAAAACACCCAAAGTCACATCATCTGTTTGTGCTTGTTCTTCGGTGAATTCATCTAACGTATTAAGAATATGTTGAAATAACCCCTCATCATTCTCTTCTGTAATTGCATCATCTAAATCATAGTGTAAGCAGGCTTCAAAGCGTTTTGAGCCAAACATTTTTCCCTCACGATTTTCAGCCTCCAGAATACCATCCGTACTTAAAACAATTCTGTCGTTGTCATGCAACTCAATAATGTCAACTTTATCACTAAAGCTTGAGTCACCGAGTATACCCATGGGTAAATTTTTTGATTTTAATTCAACTATCGAGTCACCCTTATGTAAAAAAGCACCGGGTATCGCACCATTCCAATATTTTAAGACTTTATTATTGCTGTCGATTTCAACTAGACAGGCGGCTAGGAACATACCCGTGGGTAATTGTTGATTCAGTTTGTGATTGATTTCTCTCGCTACAATATTAATTGAGTAGCCTTTTGCCGTCATGCTATAAAAAACATCTGACAAGGGTAATGCACCTAATGAAGCGGCTAAACCATGGCCGGTAAAATCGCCAAAAAGTATATGCAAACCACCCGTCGGCTTAATAGCTGCAAGTACCACATCACCATTGAATAATGACATGGGTGAGAGGTGTAATTGAATATTGTCCGCATTTAAACACCCAGGGTTTAAAATGCTATCAAACACTTTTCTCGCCACTTCCTGTTCTTTGATTTCATGTTCCTGGTGCGCCACCAGTACACGTTTCTGTTGGAACACCGTATTGTATAATTGACTCACTCTTTCTAATGCATCAATTTTTGCTTTAAGGATTATACGATTATAAGGCTTCGTTAAAAAGTCATCGCCACCGACTTCAACACAACGACTCAATGCATTTTCATCGGACATCGCGGTTAAGAAAATGATGGGGATAAATTTATCAATGGTCATTGATTTGATTTTTTGCGTCGCTTCATAGCCATCCATGACAGGCATCATGACATCCATTAAAATCAAATCAGGCTCTTCAGATTGGAATACTTCAACCGCTTCAGCGCCATTTTCAGCAGCGACCACCGTATAACCATCTTTTTTTAGAAAAGCGGATAAAACCATACGATTGGTCGTATCATCATCTACTATTAGTATTTTCATTAATTTTTAATTCGCCAGCAATTAAGGCATTGTTTAAACATCAATCTGTTTTTTTGTTAGGAAATTTTGAATAATTTATCAAAATTTGAAACCAACAAGATATCTTTGACTTCATTTCGACAGCCTTTAATGGTCACATTGGAGCTGTCACTGCCTGCATGTTCGCGTAGCAAAAGCATCATTCCCAAGGCCGAACTATCAACATATTCTGTTGCCGCCATATCAATCGTGTATTCATTATCACTTCCTGAAGGCGTGTTACGATACGCTTCACGAAACTCTTTATGACAACTAAAGTCAAAGCGCCCGATAATACTAATATTGACTGCATTTCCATTCACTGAACTCGATACTGACATTTTTTACTCCCTGCTAAACATTTTAATTAAGCGCTAAATTTTTAATGCTGATTTGCCAAAGCACACTTTATTCACAAAGCGCCAGAAGCTTATCGGCAATTTGATCTAAGGGCAAAATATGATCAACACCGCCATGCTTCACAGCCTCACCCGGCATACCCCAAACCACCGAGGTTTTTTCATCCTGAGCAATAGTTGATGAACCTATTTCATGCATTTCTTTCATACCGCGAGCACCATCATCCCCCATCCCGGTAAGAATGGCTGCCACCGCATTAGGCCCCACATTCTGACACACTGAGCGGAACATCACGTCCACCGAAGGTTTGTGGCGATTCACTTTAGGGCCATCATTTAAACGGCAAACATAGCGTGAGCCACTTTTTTCAACAAGCAAATGGTAACTACCTGGCGCAATATAGACACAACCGGGTAATATCTGCTGACCATCCTTTGCTTCATACACGGTCATAGCCGTTGAGCCATTCATGCGTTTGGCAAAGGGCGCACTAAAGGCTGCTGGAATGTGCTGACTGATGACAATGGCTGGCGCATTGGCTGGCATCTTTATTAAGACTTCTTTAATAGCCTCTGTACCGCCTGTGGAAGAGCCGATGGCAATGATGGTTTCATTATTCGCAGAAAATTTCCTGGCATTTTTTACACTTTTGGAATCTTTAGCCAAAATAACATCTGCTGAGTGTTTCTCAGTCACCGATGTGACACCGTCATCAGGCGAGTAACTTCTCACTCTCGCGACTGAGGCGATTTTTATTTTATTGATAATGTCACTGGCATATTCCTGCAGTTTTTCTGAGACATCAACTTTAGGTTTAGAAATAAAATCAATAGCACCTATTTCCAGTGCTTCCAGAGTGACATCGGCGCCTGCTTCAGTCAGTGTTGAAATCATCACTACAGGCATAGGACGCAAGCGCATTAAGTTTTTTAAAAAAGTAATGCCATCCATTTTTGGCATCTCAATATCGAGTGTCAAAACATCTGGTAATAGTTGCTTGATTTTATCTCTTGCTATTAGAGGGTCGGAGGCAGTGCCTACGACTTCTATGGCCGGATCTTTACTGAGAATTTCTTGTAATAATTGTCTGATTAATGCTGAATCATCAATAATGAGTACTTTTATTTTTTTCTTCATCTAGGAGTTGTTCCAATCTTACTTGTCTGTCAATAAAAAGGTATAGCTAAAACAGTTCAATATCGCCAGTCGAAGGTTTCTCGTCAATAGAATTCTTATAGGCTTCTTCACGTTTTATCAGGGTATCATTATGCAAAGAGCGTAGTTTCTTTATTTTTACTTTACCACTATGGGGATGAAATACTACTTTTCGTGGATATATATCACCGGTATCTTCGGCTAATAACGGAATTGCCTCCGTCATAATATATTCTTCTACAAATTGAATATTACGTATGCCTACATCGGTCATATTCCTGAGAATTTTTCCACCACCAAATATTTTTACTTCCAGGTTTTCTTTACGACCACCATTTTTTAAAATATCATTAATGAGCATTTCCATGGCATAAGAACCATAGCGCGAAGCAGTTGTAGAGGGGCCAGCATCAATATGATAGGCAACATCTTCTTGAGTATGAGGCAACATAAAGTGATTCATGCCCCCGACACCAAAAACTCTGTCGCGTATGCAAGCAGACACACAAGAACCTAACACCGTCACAATCACTTCATCTTTGATCGTGACATAGTATTCACCGGGCATTATTTTTGCGGCAAAGGAATCATGTAATTTATCCCAATAGCGATTAATCCCTTCAAAACCATTTAATGGATCCGGTGGGACTTTATTGCGATGGCTAAAGGCGGATAATTCTGTCATAGACTCATATTGTAAGTAAGCAATTAGGTTTTATAATAAATACTTCGATAATTTTTTCTAAACCGATATTGACTATAATTTTAGACGAAAAATAAATTTCTGCTGAGAAATATCCCTATTTCATTGGATAATTTAAAATATAAAGGATAATAATTTGAATTGCCTTATAACAGAAGACTTTAATTGAGTTTTTTATAAACAGTATTACGAATTAGTTTATAGCGGTCGGTCACATTATAAAGCGTTTCTGAATGACCGATAAAAAGATAAGCTTCATGGGCATGGATGTTGGCAAATTTATCAAAGAGCACTTTTTGTGTGGCTTTATCAAAATAAATCACCACATTACGACAAAAAATAATATCGAATGGGCCTTTAAAGGGAAATGCATTGAGTAAATTAAGCGGTTTAAAGCTGATCATCTCGCGCAATTCTTTTGATACTTTGAGCATCTGGGCATTGTCACCACGCCCTTGCATAAACCAGCGAGCCATCCGTGCATCAGTTACACCCGTGACACTATCAAGCTTATAAATACCATTGGCAGCGGTTTCTAGCACATTGGTATCTAAGTCGGTGGCTAATATTTTGACATCCCAGCCCAGTTTGTCTGGAATTACTTCTTTTAACACCATAGCAATAGAATAGGTTTCCATACCAGTAGAACATCCAGCAGACCAAACACGTATGGTTTTACTGGCTTTGTTACGCTTCATTAGATCAGGTAAAGCACTCTCTGCCAGCATTTCAAAATGATGATTTTCTCTGAAGAAAGAGGTGAGATTGGTGGTAATCGCATTGGAGAAATGGGTAAACTCTTCGTGATCCTGATCTTCAAGTAAACGGCAATAATCATCAAAATTACTCAGGCCCGTTTTACGTAAGCGTCTGACTAAGCGGGAGTAAACCATATCACGTTTAGCATCTGACAATACAATGCCCGAGTGCTCAGTGACAATGTCACGGATATGGTTAAAATGCTTGTCAGTGAATTCAAATTCTTTTTTTACTAAACTCATTATGCTGCCTATTGACACCCCATACTGAATTTCTGCCTAAAACTCTTCCCATTCAGAATCACCACTCGCAGTATTAGGCGTTTGTACTGCAGCGGGTTTTGGCTTTGGTGCTACTGCTGGACGGGCTGCACTTGCAACAGGTCGGCTCGCGGGCGCAGCTCGAACAGCTTCTGCGCCGCCTTCTCCTGTTTCAAAAAAGCTCATCATCTCATCAAGGGACTTAGCCTGATCATCCATCGACTCACTAGCTGCGGCGGCTTCTTCTACCAGTGCAGCATTTTGCTGGGTGACTTCATCCAGGCTTGTAATGGCCTGATTAACTTGTTCAATACCGGCAGACTGTTCACCACTGGCGGCAGCAATCTCGGCAATAATATCACTCACCTTACGCACAGAGTTAACAATTTCACCCAGGGTTTTTCCTGACTCATCAACTAAGCGTGTGCCTTCATCGACCTTCTCGACACTGTCTTTAATCAGCGCCTTAATTTCTTTAGCGGCTGCGGCACTGCGTTGTGCCAAACTTCTCACTTCGGAGGCCACCACTGCAAAACCACGCCCTTGTTCACCCGCTCTGGCCGCCTCAACAGCGGCATTCAGTGCTAATAGGTTTGTCTGAAAAGCAATCTCATCAATGACACCAATAATATCTTCTATTTTCTTACTGGAGGCATTAATCTCTTCCATGGCTGAAATGGTTGATTCAATGACCTGTCCACCATCCTGCGCCTGATCCCTTGCACCGGCAGCCAATTGATTGGCCTGACGTGAGTTATCAGCATTTTGTTTCACTGTCGAGGTTAATTCTTCCATACTCGAAGCCGTTTCTTCCAAGGAAGATGCCTGCTGTTCAGTACGCTGGCTTAAGTCGGTATTACCTTGAGAAATTTCATTGGCTGCCGATGAAATATGACTGGAAGAGCCACGAATTTCTGAAACCATCTTCAATAAATTATCCATAGATTGATTCATGGTTTCTTGTAATGAGGCAAACTCTCCGCTGTATTCACCATCCATGCGCTTCACTAAGTTACCTTCTTCCAAGGCTTTAATCACTTCGGCCACACCATGAATCGGGCGGACAATTTCATCCAGCATGGTATTCATGCCCGTACTCAGATCTTTCATAAAGCCTTCAAATTGATCCGTTTGCAAACGTTGGCTCAATTCACCTCTGGAGGCAGATTGTATCAGTGCATCTATTTGTATTTGGGCATTTTTTTCTTCTGTAATGTCACGCCACTCAACGGAGTTGCCCATATATTTACCGTCTTTATCGGTAATGCCAATGACATTCAAGGCAAAGTGTAGATCCAGCACTTGAATTTCAGTTCGGTAGGGTAATCTTGACATATCAGAGAGCAATTCTCTTTGATGTGCTGGGTTTTGGTGGAAATCATCAATACAAGTGCCAATTAATTTATCAACCTTAAAACCGGTCATTATCTTCGCTAATTCTTTTTCTCGATTTCTTAATAGATCAGTCACTGCATCATTCATATACACAATTCTCAAATCTTGATCGGCAATCATGGTTGCTGTTTCAGAACCGCCTATAGCAGCACTAAGTCTCGCGACTTCAGTTTCATTGATAAGAATATCGGTGATATTTTTCCATTCCTGACAAGCACCGACAAATTTTCCCTGCTCGTCAAACATTGGGGTCACATTCAACTCAAATTGTACATCGCCTAAATCCACCATACCATTATAGGGTAAGTTAGTAGGGTCGCTTAATAATTTACGTTGATGGGCTGGATTCTTATGAAAGTCATCAATACAAACACCCACTAAATTATCGGCACTAAAATTGGGAAAATTCTGCCTTAAACGTGCTTCAGATACTTTCATCAAAGCCTGAACTGCCGGATTAACATAGGTGATCACCAAATCCAGATCAATTGTCATCACTGCCGATGTCATCGCATTGAGCATTGATGTTTGTAGCTTAAAAGCTGCTGATGTCGTTGTTGATTTTGGTGTTGCCATTGTCCCTGCCTCGGTGTTCGTTTGAGATGTATCGGTATAAGCGGCCAGCATTTTTTCTGCCACTAGGTTTAAAGCATCTGTCCAAGCTTGTGCCACTTCTGCTGTCCAGATGTCGCCTGCATACTCAGCCATTACTTCTAATAGTGTTTCTGCCACGGCAGGATAGTGTTCAGGCAAAGCACCATAGCCCTGGTGTTTTTGTCCCATATTAGCCAGCGCTTTTTCAAGTGCATCAGGCTTGTCAAGATTGTTGACCACCAGTTTAAGCGCAGCCAGTAACATTTTAGATTGCTTACTAATGTCAGTATTCTTAAACAAAGGCTTTACTTGTGGAAACTTAAGAAAAAGGCGTTCATAAAATGTTTTTGTTAAGTCTTCTGCCTGAGGTTCTAATGCCGCGAAGCTATTTCTAATAATATCCAACATACTTAATTCCGCTTTTTTTGATGGGGTGGAAACTGATTTTTTTCTTACTGACTTTTTAATACTGGCAGCTTTCTTCTTCACTGCTTTTTTTCTTACCACTTTTTTCTTCACTGCTTGCTTTTTTAAGACTGTTTTTGCTGTCGTTGAAAGTTCATCGTCATTAGTGGTTTTGTCGGCACGCTTAGACATAACATTAGCTTTATTCTCAATATTTTTTTCAGTAAGCGATTTTTTCGAATCGCCCATCCAGGCAAGTGGATCAAAACCCAGTCGTTCATCATTTTTAGCCATGCTTTAATCAGCCTTCATCATTAGGTAATGATAAGTTTAAATGTATGTAACTATTCAGTATATTCCCGTACCCGATTAAATAGCTTGCCTTTACAGGGTCGCTCGAGCACATCCATATGACGCTTTATGAAAACATCCTGTTTTCAAAACCCTGTAAAGGCAAGCTATTCAACCGGATACTCTAGTAAGACTTTTCAATATACTGAATAGTTATAAATAAGTTTAAATAAGTGAAATCAGTGAAAAGTACGCTGCTGTAATAAATCTAAAGCCAGATTCTCATAATCTTCAGCTCCGTTACTTTTAGGTTTATATTCAAATATTGTTTTTGAAAACCCTGGTGATTCTGCCAGTGATACATTTTCTCTAATGGCTGTTTCAAAAACCTGATCAGGAAAATAATTCACCATTTTTTCTCTGATTTGATTCGCCAATTTACGTTGTTTTTGAAAACGTGTTAGTACAAACCATTTGCGCGTACTACGCTGTAAGGTTTTTTCAATATGACTCACAACTTTGATCAATCGAGACAAGCCCTGTAAAGCAAGATAGTCCCCGGTCACTGGCACAATCATTTCATCACAGCTTAAAATTGCATTCATTGCTAACAATCCTGATGCAGGTGGGCAGTCCACTAAAATGTAATCATAAATTTCAGCATTTGTTTGTGCTATTTCGGCCTTCATGTCAGCCAAAGCGGTATGTAAGCGATAGCCTTTATTAGCACCCTGGTTTTGTGTTTCTAGTTCACCTAAACGAGCCCCTGCAGGGACAAGAAATAAATTATCTCTGACATTGATAATAGCCTCGTTTAAGGATTTATCTGTCATTAAAACTTCATCCATACCGCTATTAATCTCGGTATCTAATGCAAAGCAACTGCCTAAATGCCCTTGAGGATCCATATCCAGCATGAGTATTTTTTTACCCTGTAAGGCCAATGCATGGGCGAGATTCAATGTCGTCGTGGTTTTTCCTACACCACCTTTTTGATTCATTACCGCAATCACTTTCATATTTTCTCTATTAATATAGGGTACTTAAGCAACATCTTCTTCTGAAATCAATTCTGCTGAATTTAATAGCGCATCTATATCCATCATCACCACCATTTTATTGTTAATGGTGGTTAGGCCTGAAACAAAACGGCTATCAATCGGACCTTTTATTTCCGGTGCGGGTTTAATCGAATCATGTTTCAAATTGTGTACATCCGATACACCATCTACAATAATACCCATTATTCTGTCATGTTCCTCACCATAAACTTTTAACACAATGACAACGGTGGTTGGACCATAAACGATAGTGGGCATATTAAAGCGTTTTCTTAAATCCACTATCGGCACGATGGTACCGCGTAAGTTAATAACACCTTGTAAATAGTCGGGGGTTCTTGGTAAGGTTGTTACCTTGTCCCAGCCCTTTATTTCCTGTACCCGCAAAATATCAATGGCATATTCTTCACCTGCCAGTATAAAGGTCAGGTATTGGTCAGCATTCTCATCAGTAAGCGCATCTAAATCACCCACAATGTCTTGAATATTACTCATTTATATCTCCTGAATCGGAAGTTATTGCTATTTTATCCATTGGCATAACTTTGTTCCGGCTCAAATTCTTTGGCCATACTTAACAAACCAGACATATCCAGAATGAGTGCAACCGTACCATCACCCAAAATAGTTGCACCTGAAATTCCTTGTAAACGCTTATAGTTAGTTTCTAAACTTTTTATCACCACTTGCTGCTGACTCAATAAATCATCGACTAAAATTCCAGCCTTGCCACCATCACCTTCCACAACAACTAAGAGACATTCCTGTAAGCGAGTAGTGAGTGGTTCTACATCAAAAATCTCATAGAGTCTAACCAGAGGGATATACTCATCGCGCATTTTATAAACTTCGGTGGTACCCGCAATGGTATTGATATTTTCAGTTTGTATTTCTAATGATTCAATAATTGAAACCAGTGGAATGATATAAGTTTCATTACCGACTTTGATTAGCTGCCCATCAAGAATAGCCAATGTTAATGGCAGGCGAATAGTAAATTTTGTGCCTTTACCAGGCTCAGTGCTCACGTCGACATTGCCACCGAGTTCTTTGATGTTTTTCCGTACCACATCCATGCCCACACCACGCCCCGAAACATCGGTGACTTGATC
The DNA here is from genome assembly GCF_016097415.1 of sulfur-oxidizing endosymbiont of Gigantopelta aegis. NCBI lineage: Bacteria > sulfur-oxidizing endosymbiont of Gigantopelta aegis. The sequence continues at coordinate 3,072,239 of NZ_JAEHGE010000001.1, forward strand.
AGCAGTGGAAAATCCAGGATGGAATATCAGGTCATATATTTTTTCATCCGTGATGGTTTCATTGGGCGACACTAAGCCTTTTTCTATTGCCTTGGCGAGTAATTTATCTTTGGGTAAGCCTGCACCATCGTCAATGATTTCGATCATAATGAAGCCACCCTGATGATAGGCATTCAGGTTGATCGTACCCACTTCACTTTTTCCGTTGGCCAAGCGCACTTCGGGTGATTCAATGCCGTGATCTAATGAATTCCTAACCAAATGCACTAGAGGATCACCGATTTTTTCCATGACGGTTTTGTCTAATTCAGTTTGCTCACCCGTCATTTTCAATTCTATTTTCTTATCCATTTTTTGGCTAAGATCATGTACCAAACGAGGAAAACGCTGAAAAGAAAAGCTGATCGGTAGCATACGAATACGCATGACGCTTTCTTGCAATTCACGGGTATTTCGTTCTAATTGAGCTAAGCCTTCACGCAAGTCTTCCAATTTGTCCATGGAAAATTCATCGCCCATCTGGCTCAGCATCGATTGGGTAATCACTAACTCACCCACCATATTAATCAGAGTATCAACTTTATCAGTACCAACCCGAATTGAACCACCTTCAGCGGCTGCTTTTTTCTTTTTAGAGGCTAATTTTTTTTGTCCAAGCGGTGCTTCAATGGGGGTGACATTATCTGTAACAGGGGTTGGTTTAGCTTCTTCTTTTTTTTCTTCAACCTGCGTTTCAAGCTTGTTTTCAACAACTGCCTCAGGCTGACTATCTTCAACTAGCGCTTCAATGGATAAATCACAATCATCGTCAACCCATTCAAAAATTTCTTCTATGGTTGCTTTTTCAATGTCTCCCTGCTCTGGGTTATTTTTCAGTGCAATATTCCAGCTTAGATAACTGAGTTCAGGATCCATGTGAACCAGTTCTGGTAGGTCTGAAAAATCCACCGTATTTTCCATGTCACCTAAAGAAGCCAGTTCTTTAAACATTCTAACGGTGTCATTTCCGGTTCGTAACATATGTTCATGAGGATGAAATTTAATATGCCATCCAGATGAAGCGGATGCTGTTTGACCATCAGACTCAGTTGCAGCAACAAGCTCGTCAGCACTTTCTGTTTCAGTGCTTTCTGCTTTTGTATTGTCACTTTCAGCACCACTGGCAAGCAGTGCATCCAGTAAACCTTTCACTTCATTAGCCCGTGACATTTCCGGATCAACATCATCACGTGCTGCATCCATCAATTCTCTGAGCACATCAACAGAGTCCAGAAGTACATTGATCCCTTCTTTACTGATAGCTCGACGTCCATCACGCATTTCATCCAAAAGAGTTTCCATAACGTGGGTAAAATTAGCAATTTCATTAAGACCAAAAGTGCCTGCCCCCCCCTTGATGGAGTGAGCAGCTCTAAAAACAGCATGTATGACTTCTTCATCAGCAGTGCCAGAATCCAGTGCCAATAGGCCGGATTCCAGCACATCAAGACCTTCATCACTTTCTTCGATAAAGGTTTGTTTAAATTGTGATAAATCAATCGTCATTATGTACTCCCTGACAAGTTTTTTGCCAAGTTCTGTAAGTAAGAAAATAGAAAAAGATATCTGACTTAAACAGGTTTGTTTAAGTCAGTTTTAAAACATATTCTAGTACGTCTCGTCGTGCATAAGTCTAAGACTATTAGCCAAGAACACGTTTGACGGTGTTCAATAATTGTTCTGGGTTAAATGGCTTAACGATCCAACCTGTCGCTCCGGCTTGCTTGCCTTCCATTTTTTTTCTGTACCCGCTTCAGTGGTCAACATTAAAATCGGTGTAAATTTATAACTCGGTAAGGTGCGTAAATTACGTATTAATTCGATACCATCCATTATCGGCATATTGACATCCGATAAAACCATATCAAAGCCTCTGGTCTTGGCAATATCCAAGGCCTGCTGCCCGTCAGCGGCTTCTTCAACCTGATAGCCCGCGCCTTTAAGCGTAAATGCAACCATTTGTCGCATTGAAGTTGAATCATCTACTGCCAAAATTGATTTGGACATTTATTGTTCTCCAATCGTTATCTATTGAATATTTTTATGAGGTTGGTTGATCGATGCTTTACTTAATAGCGCCATAAAATCTCGTATCACCATTAAAAGATAGTCAGTCCAGCGCCAAACTGCCAGATAATCCCGATATTTTGGCACTATTTTTTAAAATATCAGAACAAGCCTGCCATTTCACCGTCACATGAAGCGATTCTGCTGCCTTAAAAAAAGCCACCAACAACTGTAAACCTGCCCCATCAATGCGATCCACATCACCGCCATTAAGCATGATGGATTTATGTTGATTTAACATGTCAGTGAGTTTTTCAAAATAGTTGGCAGCCATAGTGATGTCTAAGGTGTCGTCAAAGGTGATGATGCCTTCACTATCCTCTACCACGTCATTTTCTGCGCTGTCACTCATTGCTTGCGTCCTGATGTGAATTTATTCAATATGTATTACTCAATAGATGTTCTTCATTAGCTCTATCGGTAATTAAAACTAAAGCTTTAGTCTTTTTTTAATAAATTTGCTTGATTGATCCATGCAGATCTTTGAAAATAGATTACACTATGTAAATCAGTCGATTCACAATAATTCTATTCGCAAATACACGATACGAATTAAATACCACACTAACCCAATATAGTTGAGATATTTTGCTTACGCCACATTATTGCTATTTTCTCTTGAATTTATGTTTGCCCCTAGTCTTGGCAAGCTCACTTTTTGTAAACTCATGATCAAACCACTGCTGCATTTTGCTCGAACCATTGCCTCCAGTGCCCGCGATCTGGCTCCAATTGCCATTGTGATTGCTTTTTTTCAAATATTTATTCTCCAACAACCCATTCCAAATATGGATGATATTGTTGTCGGTTCAATATTAGTGGTTGTCGGGCTGACATTTTTTATTTATGGGCTTGAAATGAGTCTCTTCCCTGTGGGCGAATCCATGGCCTTCGCTTTTGCCCGAAAAGGCAGTGTCTTTTGGTTATTGGTATTTGCTTTTTGTCTCGGCTTTGGTACCACAGTTGCCGAACCGGCACTGATTGCCGTATCAAAAAAAGCGGCACGTATTGCAGCTCAAGGCGGTGTCATTGAAGAGACGGATATCTGATGTGTCAACACTTTTCCGGACAGTTTTCTAAATATTTTTTTGGCTGTTTCAAGTGATTTTTGTCATTTTGTATTTCCTATCATTTTAGTTTCTCATGTTAACTTTAAACAGATGAAGAGAAAGGGCTTTGCCCTCTGGAACGATAGAGCCGTTCCATTCACCCAAGGTATTTTCACAACGGTAATGATCCTGTTACAATATCTTCACGGCACAGGCTGAGGAGCCGATGGCCGTCAACGGTAATGGGCGGCATTTATGTCGCCTTTTACCCCTCTTCAATCAATCGATTTAAGCTATTTCCTGCTGTATTTCATAATCGACTGGTGACAAATAATCATTAGCCGAATGAAGTCGCTCCCGATTATAAAATACCTCAATATATTCAAATATTGCCTGCTTTGCTTCTACTCTGGTTTTGAATCGACAATGGTGCGTCAATTCAGTTTTCAAACTATGAAAGAAGCTCTCTGATACAGCATTGTCCCAGCAATTTCCTTTGCGGCTCATAGACTGAATTATGTTATGATCCGACAATATTTTTCTATGACTATCAGAGGCATATTGGCTACCTCGGTCAGTATGCCAAAGCAATCCATCCATTGGTTTACGCTTCCATATGGCCATCAGTAAAGCATCATTGACTAGCTTGGCTTTCATTCGCTCATCCATCGACCAGCCAACAATTTGCCTAGAGAATAAGTCAATGACAACCGCTAAATATAACCAGCCTTCCTTGGTGGCAATATAGGTAATATCACCCACATAGTAGCGATCAGGTTGAGAGACAGTAAACTCTCTTTCCAGTAAATTTGGAGATATACGCTTATTATGCTTGGAATTAGTCGTCGCTTTAAAGCGTCTCTTCGTTTTACAAAACAAACCGGCTTTTTCATTAATCGACCAATTCTCCGGCGGCTTATATGAACGCCTTTTTCAGCCAGTTTTCTTTTAAGACGACGGGTTCCATAAGTCTTGCGACTGTCTTCAAACAGTTTTTTAGCTGCTCAGTAAGCGCTTCATTTTCTTTCTCTCTATCCGTTTTAGGAGAGCTAACCCAATCATAATAGCAACTACGGGAAACATCCATAAAACGGCACAGAATCGTTACCGGGTAATCTTTAGCCTGATCAGTTATCCATGCGTACTTCACAAAGTTTCCCTTGCAAAGTACGCTGTGGCCTTTTAATAAATCACGCTCCTGAATCACTTTTGCCAATTCTTTTTCAGACGTTTTACTTCATCATAAATGTGTTCATCACTTCTATTGGCTACCGTCTTCACCGGTTTGGAATATTTACTGATCCAGGTATGTAGAGTATTTACATTAACACCTAGCTCCCTGGCAGTCTGAGAAACGGGTTGATCCGTCTCATTAGCTAATTTGACAGCTGATTCTTTAAATTCTGATGTATAGCTTTTATTCGGTTTTTTGTTTGATCATTCATTTTAGGTCACACTTTTTATCTTTTAGTTATTTTAAGTTGTGTGTCCGGTTAAGTATAGCCACATTAATCCGGTAGATTTTTGATTAAGAATTGAAAGGTTTTATCCATTAGTACAGGATCATGGGTACGAGTCGCAGTGATGGCATAATTGAGCAGCAACACACGCCAGGGACGACGTGGGTCACGATCATCCATATCGTCTTGTATCGATTGTTCTGTCGCATGAATAATATTTTCAATATTGGCTAATAGTTGTTTCAAACTGTCCTGATCGCGCAAGCGATTAGACATAGCCGCAATCAGATTAACCAAAGGAATAAGTTTGCTAATAATCCCGCCAACACTGGCAAACCATAAGGTGAATAAAAACAAACACTCTTCGAAGTAACTAAAAGTTTCCTGATGCTGCATCTGTGAGGAAAAAACCATCAGTCGGTCAATGAGCAAGATCAGCTCATTTGCGCGCTCATTAAAATATTCGTGTTGAGCGCTATTAGCAGCGCTTTCTTCTGCAATGATTAAAAACTGATCAATTGCATCAAATGCAGATAACATTTCATTGTCTGAACGTTCCTGCTCAGCAAAAAACTGGGTCAAGCTGTCAGAGCCTTTGTGAAAAGTACTCACTACATCGGCGAATTCAATGGCGGGCATAATGATTCCTAGTATTTGAGCAGGTTTTAATGTTGTTTTGTCAGCACATCAACCATATTCGCCGCTAATTCCAAGCCCACATCAAAACCAGGATTAAGAATAATGCCATAACCACCACCGACTTTTTCCATTACCCATTTAAAATCTTCCAATAAGCCACCTTCATAGCCAGGATGATCTTTAACAAATTCTTTCGCTCTTTCAGGGCTGGTAAATAAGATGATCATTTCAGCACCATCATCATCTTTAAAGGAAAGTGGTGTTGCTTGCTTGGAATCCTGAAAGCCAGCAATAGTATGCTTTTCTAAAATAGGCATAAAAACTTGCAGATCCAGCATTTCTTTTAAAAAGGCTTCGCCTTCTATTTCACCATTTTGAGCTTGGATTAATTTTTTTTCCAGTTCGTTTTCCGGGGCAAATGTTGACATATAGGCGCATTCCATAAAATAATTACAATTGAAAATTTCGATTCATGAGTTAATATGAGGATATTGACTCACTATTTCAATGTTAATGAGTAAATAATGCACTGCCTTGCTAAGTAAGGCTTGATTTAAAAGTATAAATACATAAAAATCATTTAACCACGATGGATAAAAAAGAAAGGAATAAACATTTGAATCAGTCTTTAACTAAAAGCAGCAATAAACTTTCCACGCTAATCATCACGGCATTTATTTTACTGTTTATGGCAGCCTGCTCACAACTTTCAGAACTAGACAGTAGCAGTCCCGTTTTTCGTTTTCAAAAAACTGAAGACTTATACCGTGCTTCTATGCGTTGGGGTGAGTGGCCCAATTTGTTCCAAATTATGAGAGATAATCCAAAAAACAAAAGCACCGGACAAACATCAGAACAAGTACCATTAAAAAAAGAGGACTGGAATCGACCAACAGAAGAACGCATGATTCATTTATCCACAATTAAGATCTCCAGTGTCAGCGCACTCAGTTCTGGAATGAGTGAAGAGAAAGGTGAAGGTACAACACGCCTACTGATTGAATATCATTTTGATAGTAGTGTGACAGTCCTTTCCCTGAGACACACCTTACATTGGTGGTATGATAAAGAAAACAATGCCTGGTATACAGATACGCCATTACCTAAAGAATTTGATGCACCAAAGCATAAGACGATAAAATTATCCCCTAAGCACTATTAAGCACTCAACCAATTAGTGAGAGTAAGTTAGTGATATAAATCAGCTAAGACCTGGGAAATTTCATCCATTGGCTGGGGCCGACAGATCCCATATCCCTGGGCAAAATTAATGCCCATGGATTTAATCACTTCAAGAATCTCATCATTTTCAACATATTCTGCTATCGTCTGTAGGCCCATTATCTGACCCACTTCATTGATTGATTTCACCATCGCAGCATCAACCTGATCAACAACAATGTCTTTGATAAACAAGCCATCAATTTTCAAATAATCTATATTCAGTTGTTTCAAATAGCCAAAAGAAGACATTCCCGAGCCAAAATCATCCAAAGAAAAAGAACAGCCTAATTTTTTAATGGTATCGATAAAGAGACTCGCGACACGAAGATTTGAAATGGCAGCGGTTTCGGTCACTTCAAAGCAAATTTTACTGGCCGGAAAATGACAATTATTGAATTGTTCAATCAAATGATGCATAAAGTGCTCATCACCAATAGAGCTGCCCGATAGATTAATACTACAAACACTGATTTGTCTGGTTAAATCGGGATGCTCATTCAGCCAGGTAAACGCAGTTCTAACCACCCAATGATCTAAAATTTTAATCAAATCATAATGCTCAGCTGCGGGAAGAAAAGCCCCCGGGGGAATAATATTTCCCTGCTCATCTTTCATGCGTATCAACACTTCAAAATGCAAGCCTGTTTCTTCTGCATTGATAGGCTTTATCAACTGAAAATAGAGCATGAAGCGATTTTCTTGCAAGGCTTGATTAATACGTGAAACCCACTGCATTTCACCTTTTTTCTTCATCACATCCGCATCATCTTCCTGATAAACGTGTACTCGATTGCGTCCCATATCCTTGGCGGCATAGCAAGAAGAGTCCGCATGACTTAATAACTGCACCACACTATTACAATCCTCATCTATAGGCACCAAACCAATACTGACACCCACATTAAAGGTTTGTGCTTCCCAGACAAAATTATAGGCTTGGATATCCTGACAGATTTCTTTCGCAATTAGCGTCGCACGCTCAACAGGACAACCTTCAAGAATAGACGCGAATTCATCGCCTCCTAAGCGTGCAAGCACATCACCCCGACGCAGTTTATCTTCTAACATCTTGGTAATTTGACGTAATAATTGATCACCTGCAATATGCCCACACGTATCATTGATGATTTTGAAGTTATCTAAATCCATATACAATAAAGCATGAGTCAGCTTGTCTCTTTTCGAGCGCTCAATTGATTGCTGTAGACGGTTTTCAAACTCAGTCCGATTAATCAAATGCGTGAGTGAATCATGCGTCGCCTGATAACTCAGGCTTTGTTCCATTTTTTTAGCATCGGTAATGTCATGTATGGCTATAACAGCACCAATGACTTCATCACGTTGATTACGCATGGGGTAGACTGCTTGCTTAACAGAAATAATATAACCGTCCAGATGCGCTAAAAACAATGAATCAGCCTGTCGAAAAGAACGATTTTCAAGCATTGATGACTTCACGTAATCGTCAATCGAATTTCTTGAGTTCGAAAGAAATAAGGTGACAATTTTACTAAAAGGGCAACCCTCGGCTTCAACACTTTGCCAGCCAGTTAATTCTGTTGCCTTAGGGTTCAAATAAGTCACAAGGCAATTGGTATCAACAGTAATGACTGCATCATCAATCGAGTCAAGAGTCACCATAAAACGTTCTTTTTCAGAAAACAGCTGTTCCTCTGCTTCTTTCCGCCAGGTGATCTCAACCCCATAGCCTTGAACTAATGAACGCTCAAGTACCGGATAAAATTGCCATAGGAACCATCGTCCCTCAGATTCAACTTCAACATTATTCAGCGTCTTACCACTGGACAAACAATCCTTAATTAACGTGCGGATATTATCAGGTAAGGCACATGGCATAGCAGCTTCATCAAAACCCAACTCGGCAATTAATGCCACCATGGCAGGATTAGAAAAATAAATCAGCCCCTGTTCATTAAACTCAATGATCGGGGCAGGATTTAACTCAGCAAATAAGGCCAGTCGTTGTAATTCTTTTTCCGAATAACGGCGGGTAGAACAGTCCTGAAAACTTAACACCTGATAAGCGTGCTGCGCCCCACTATCATCAATGAATAACTGAGCTACATTTTTTACATCAACGTGCAAATAGATACCATTTTTTTGTACTAACCAGGCATCTACAATGTGATTAATCGGTAATTTAGCACCGCTATTAATAAACTGACAATGTTCTTCTTTATGCTGATAGTCCGAGGCTTGGCCGCACAAAACAGAATGTACTAAGCTATTTTCGAGTTCATTAGCTTCATAACCTAATAACTTTAAACTGGTCGCATTGACGGCAATAATAAGTCCTTGTTGATCAATAACAATCAGTCCATCAGGCCATTGGTCAAATAGAGGATTTGCTATAAAAAAACGTTTATCAATGACAGCTAACGCTCCATTTGTTTGTAGTAAACTATTTTTTTGAGAACCGATAGGCTCTTCTTTTGATAAATTGTCAGTAGTCTCAGTCATAGTTAAACTTCTTCAACAAGCAATAAATTATTAGGGTCAGCTGTTTTATTTGATAAATCAACAATGGTTTTAATTTGTCTCTTTAGAGGGTCTTTTTCCAGATCGACTTTCAATGCCGTTGGCAAGACATGGCCACTTTTACTATAAATTATTTTTACGACAGGCACTAATGGTTTTTCTCGATTCACCTCAACAACCAAGCCTTTCTCTCCCGACGTGAGTTCAATCGCAGAAGTCAAAGGATAGATACCTAATAGTTTAATAAGCAACTCAACATGCTCTTTGTCCTGAGTATTTTGCACGGTCTCTTTGTAGAGTAACCTTAATGCCTCTGATGGAATCAAACCCGGCTGATCAAGAAGCCCATGCACTAATTCATCATAGTAATCAGTCATAATTAAAATTTTTGCTAAATTATCCAACTGCTCACCTTTTAAAGCATTTGGATAACCTGAGCCATCAATTCTTTCGTGATGCTTACTCATTAATTGTTTGACAGCATAGGGTATTCCATCACTCTTGCTGATGATGATATCAGCAATTTTTAAATGCTGCAGCACCACCTTATTTTCATTTTCAGAGTATTTTTTTGCTTTACCAAACAAGTTTAAGGGTAATTGCGCCCAGCCTATATCATGTAATAAAGCCGCTAAACCTAGTGTTTTTAAGTCATCACCCGTTACGCCATCTTTAATTGCGAAGGTCAAAGCCAAGCTCATCACACTGAAGGAGTGGGAAAATAACTTCGCATCACTGCGTTTAAGATGCATCAAAGTCAATAATGCTTGACTGTTTCTGAGTAAACTTGAAATTGTGTCATCTATGACAGGCTCTAGTTGTTTAATTGATACGGGTTGATTATCTTTAACCAAATTATTAATTTCATTAAAGGCCTTATTAGCCTGTTCTTTGAGCACTACAGCATTATTGAGCTCTTCACTCAAGGCTAGGGAGGATTTATCTATGTCATCGGCAGAAAATTCTAACGGTGTTACCTTAGGCTCTTCAGCATCATTCTCCTGAAATTGAGTGTCTGGACTACTTTTTTTAGTGCTATCATTCTCAGAAGCAGTATTCTCGCCAACATCATGTTCTGAATCAATTTGACTTTTGTCTAAATCAATTGTCAGCAGTTTTACGCCAGATTTTTTCAGTAAAATAATGTCATTTTTTGATTTGATAGCCCGACGGTGGAGCAGAAAAGGTGATTTTATCCATGAAACATCCATTTTCACAATAAACATGCCTACCAATAATTCATTGATAGATATTTTTTTTAGCGTCGAACTCATTCTATTACGCCTAGCCCCCGTCAATATCAAGCAAATGCTCAACTAAATTACAACAAAAATAATACACCCAAAGTATGCATTAAAAATAGTGCTCAAATATGGAAAATTTTGACCTGAGCCATTGTTTGAGTATAGTTGATAAAAAACAATTATGGCTTAAAAAAAACAAATTTTTAGGTGATAAAAGTCAATTTTTCAGATAAAAGTAGAATGGTGTAGAAAATCTGTCATAAAACAAAATAAATTAATTGTAAAGCAGGTGAGGTGGGTAAGACCATCTTAAATACTTTATATTTGAGGTGAGTATCATCATTTCCATAGCAAACGATTCAGACTGAATTATTTACTATGGATGAATACTTCTGAGACCAGTAGGATTTTAAGAAATAACTTGATAGTAGATATTTTGCGGATGATTACCCTCAGCAAAGAAATACCAACGCTCAGCAATCAAGCCGACATACATTGAAGCTATCGCAATACCCAAAATCAGCACTGATGGCTTGAACAAAGCAATGACGAGCATCGCTAAAGGCACAGCAAAAACTAATACCATAAAAATATTTTTAATAGAGCGAATGAAAAAAGCAGTTTTGCCATGGAAAAAATCACGGGTATTTACTGAACCACCCATAAAGCCCATTGATTTTTGTTTGATTTGATTATGACGAATACCAATTGCCGTCTGTACTGTTGATTTAGGGCGCAGGCGCTTATTACGCATCAAGGCTGCAACGCGAAAAATAAAAGCCAGCACCAATAACACAATTGACCATCCTGCAAAAAATGGGATCAGCTCAGGCTGTTTATACGCTGCCAGCAGGGTTGCCAGAGTAAAGCCTGAAACCGAGCCTAATAAGGTATAGTTAATGACTGTTAGTGGGCTATGCCACTCTTGCAAAAACTTCAGGCAGGCGTAAATCATACCGGTGGCAATGAACAAGGAAAAAACCATGATGGTGGTAAACACACCGATGAGCAAGCTCAAATCAATCACCACGGCACCAAAAGTCATTATTGTCACATTCCATTCCATGAAATGCACTAAGCCATATAGGAAGATTAAACCCATGACCGCAGGTAAAGCAATCACTTCACGAGACAACCAAGACGTACGCCACATTGCGGCTGAACGCCAAGCTCGCTCTGGATGACCCAGATGAAAAATAGAGGAAATAAGTCCTAAAACCAGCAACACCAAAGCAATGGCACTGCCCATGCTATAAAACACACTGGTACTGGTTTGTTCGACTACATTAAGCACCGAATAAACCTGTCCGGTATAAATGGCAAGGAAAAGCCCCTGCCCCATACCAATCAAGGTCGTTAAGAAAATTACAGAAAATGCCGGTTGCATACCAAGCTCCTAAAAATAATTATTTATGTATAACTGTTCGGTATAATCCCTACCAACTGGTGACATCATCCAATGAAGGTTCTGATGCATCGACTTGATAATCTTCTTTCTTCAATGGATTATCCACACGTTCCAGTTCATCTTTTTTGTAAGAAACATGGTTTTTACGTCTTGGTAAATAATGGTTTGAAGGCTTAGTACCCCATTCCGGCATCAATTGATAACCGCCCTGCTCACGAATAGCAATGGAAACTTCAGAATCAGGATCATGAACATCACCATAGAGACGCGCACTCGTAGGACAAGCTAGAACACAGGCTGGTTTACGTTCTGCTTCGGGTAATTCTTCATCATAAAGACGATCCACGCATAGAGTACATTTCTTCATGACTTTTTCGTGTTCATCAATTTCACGGGCGCCATAAGGGCAGGCCCATGAGCAATAACGACAACCAATACACTTGTCATAATCCACTAAGACAAAGCCATCTTCTTTACGTTTGTAACTTGCACCTGTTGGACAAACCGGCACACAAGGGGGATCTTCACAATGTAAGCAAGACTTAGGAAAGTGCACTGTTTCTGTTTGTGGAAACGTCCCGACTTCATAGGTCTGCACTCGATTAAAGAACGTCCCGGTGGGATCTTTACCATAGGGATTATCATCGGCCAAGGCACCGGCACTGCCCGAGGTGTTCCACTCTTTACAATTCGTCACGCAGGCATGACAGCCTACGCAAACATTTAGATCAATAACTAAGGCTAGTTGAGTCATTTATTCGCTCCCCTTAAATTTACCCAGACCGGCAAAAAATGCCTGCCACTTAGGATTGCGTTTTGGTGTACCCGGCGTATGCTTATGCGCCTTAAATTGCGGTGATGTTTGCTTTGGCTCATTGTCTTCTGCTTTATAAATTCTAACGCGCACATCATACCAGGCCGCCTGCCCCGTAATAGGATCAGAATTGGAGATATGCTCCCCATCAACATTGCTTGGCAACTCTTCGGCAATCAAATGATTCAATAAAAAGCCGCGTTGCGATTCATTGGCATTTTTATCCAATCCCCAAGCACCGGTAGCTTTACCGACTGCATTCCAGGTCCAGACAGTGCCCGGTTCCACAGCTTCACTGAGACGACATTGGCAACGGACTTTACCGTGCATGGATTCAACCCAGATCCAATCATCATCATGAATACCATTGGCCTGTGCAGTGACCGGATTCACGTGCAAATAGTTGTGTGCATGAATCTGACGCAACCAGGCATTTTGTGAATCCCATGAGTGATACATCGCCATTGGCCGTTGTGTCACAGCATTTAATGGATATTTTTGGGTATCCGTTAATTGCGATTCCAACGGCACATAGTACATGGGCAATGGATCAAAATAAGTCTCTACACGTTTGCGCAAATGATCAGGTGGCTGCTTGCCGGGTAATTTACCCTGCGCCGCCAGACGAAATTTCTGCAATACTTCGGAGTAGACATGAATCGTAATCGGTTCAGCAAAGCGGGTCAGACGATGTTTTCTCGCCCATTGCAAATAACCTTTATTAAAATTACGCATGTACTGATAAGACTTAGGCAAATGGTATTGATAAACACAATTGTTTTTCTCATACATTTCCCACTGATTTGGATTCGGCTCACCTTTCATAAACTTTTCACCGGCCTTACCACGCCAACCCGCCAGAAAGCCGATACCAGAACCCGGCTCAGTTTCATAGTTGATAACAAAATCAGGGTAATCACGGTATTTACGCGAACCATCTTCCTTAACGAAAGCCGGTAGGCCTAAACGTGAACCCAATTCAATAATGGTTTCCTGGAAGGGTCTTGAATCACCTGTGGGTGGCAAAACTGGGATACGTACCGAATCAACAGGACCATCGTATTCAGAGATAGGTCGATCTAACATCGACATCACATCATGACGTTCCAGATAAGTTGTATCCGGTAGGACTAAATCAGCGAACGCAACCATTTCTGATTGAAAAGCATCACAGACGAAGATATTGGGGATTTTATATTCACCATTTTCATCTTTATCTTTGAGCATATCGCGCACACTCATGGTATTCATACTGGAGTTCCAGGCCATATTGGCCATGAAAATCATCAAGGTATCAATTCGGTAGGGGTCGCCACGCCAGGCATTGGTGATGACATTGTGCATCAAACCATGTACTGACAAAGGGTATTCCCATGAGAACCCCTTATCCAGTCGTACTGGCTGGCCTTCATCATCAACAAATAAATCATTGGGCTCAGCAGGCCAACCCAAAGCCATACCATCAAGTGGCGTATTGGGCTTAACGCCTTCTGGCCCTCTTGGTGTTTTTGCACAAGGTGGAATTGGACGTGGGAATGGTGCTTTATGACGGAAACCACCCGGGCGATCAATGGTACCCAAAATAGTCATCAGAATACTTAAGGCGCGAATCGAATGGAAACCATTAGAGTGTGCAGCTAAACCACGCATGGCATGGAATGATACCGGATTACCGGTCACACTTTCATGTTCTTTGCCCCAGGTATCAGTCCAGGGAATAGGCAGTTCAATTTTTTGATCACGTGCCGTAATACCCATTTCATGGGCAAGCTGTTTAATGGTTTCAACAGAAACACCGGTGATAGAAGAAGCCCACTCAGGGGTATAATCTTTAACGCGATCCACTAATAACTGAAATGCTGGCTTAACATTAGTACCATTATCCAGTTGGAACTCACCTAATAGGTAAGGATCGGCATCTTCTGTATGAGTTTTAACCGTGCCATTCTTATGGCGATCCCACCAGAGTTTATTTTGTGAATCAACACAAAGATCATCAATATCATCAGGCCCTTGACGCACAAACAAGCCTTCTTCATTACTGGCTTCATCGATATTCACCAGCTCAGCAGAGTTCGTATATTGAATTAAGAAGTCGCGGTCATAAAGACCTTGCTGGATAATTTCATTAATAATGGCCAGAATTAATGCACCATCAGTACCCGGTTTAATGGGTACCCATTCATCAGCAACGGCTGAATAACCTGAACGAATGGGGTTAATGGATATAAAGCGTCCACCATTACGTTTAAATTCTGCCAATTGCATTTTTAATGGATTAGAATGATGGTCTTCTGCAGTACCAAACATGATAAATAATTTAGAGCGCTCTAGATCAGGACCGCCAAATTCCCAAAATGAACCACCAATGGTATAAATCATACCCGCAGCCATGTTCACCGAACAAAAACCACCATGTGCCGCATAATTTGGCGTACCGAATTGCTTAGCAAATAATCCGGTGAGTGCTTGCATCTGATCACGCCCAGTGAATAAGGCAAATTTCTTCGGATCCGTCGCACGGATTTCCCTCAGGCGCTCTTCCATAATTTCGAAAGCTTCATCCCAGGAGATTTCTTCAAAATCATTATCACCCCGTTCTGCACCCTTTCTTCGGCGCAGTGGCTTAGTTAAACGGGCTGGCGAGTATTGCTTCATGATCCCTGAAGATCCTTTGGCGCAAATAACACCCTTATTCAAAGGATGATCAGGATTACCCTGAATATATCTCACTTCACCATTTTTGACGGTGACTCGAATACCACAACGACAAGCACACATATAACAGGTAGTGTTCTTGACCTCGATGTGATCCTTGACTTCAGCTTCTACATTATTCTCTGAGTGCATTCAGATAAAACCTCATAAAGCGCTATTTAAAAAGCCATAACTCTTTATTTGAGTCCGACTTACTCTGTCCATTAGTTATTATTAATCCAATATCCAGTATTTTATTCTAATATACTAATTTGTTCTAGTATTGACATAAGTCAATGCAGCAACTATCACCAAAAAGTCTATTTCAGTCATTTCTAATACCTTTATCTATTACTTTTGGGTAGTAGGTCTAATCGATATTAAATCAATACATAAGCAATACTAGACCATTTTGCTCAAATATCGAGCAATACGCTTAAAACACTTTCAATATCTCTTCATTGCAACAAAAATTATTCTGTTTTGTTAAAATCCTCATCTACCCCGATAAGAATCCATCATCAACCAACACTAGGACAAGACAGTGCTATCACAGAACTACACAGAACGCTTTGGCGGTATACAAAGACTTTATGGCACAAAAAAAGCACAACTCATACCGACTTTGAAAATTTGTGTGGTTGGTATCGGTGGTGTTGGCTCATGGGTAGTTGAAGGCCTGGCACGTACGGGTGTAGGACATATCACACTTATTGACCATGATGATATTGCTCTGTCTAATATTAATCGGCAGATACACACCCTTGACAGTAGCATCGAACAATCAAAGGTGCTTACCATGCAGGCACGGGTGATGGAAATTAATCCTGAATGCCAATGTCATGCAATTGATGATTTACTCACTGAAAATAATCTGGCGAAGTATTTTTCTAAAGTGGCCAGTGAGAAATTTGACTATGTGATCGATGCCATTGATAGCGTAAAGCACAAAAGCGTGCTGATTTATTATTGCAAGCGTAATAAAATTCCCATTATTACTACCGGGGGTGCTGGTGGATTGAGTAATCCTACCGCTGTAGAAATTTGTGATTTAAGCAAAACCTATAATGACCCACTGGCCGCTACAGTACGCTCGCAATTACGTCAGCAATATAATTTTACCCGCAACCCACAAAGTCGCTTTGGGGTCGAATGCGTATTTTCCACCGAACAGCAATTGTATCCACAGGCTGATGGCAGTATCGGTCAAGAAAAATCAGTCACCAAAGGTGTTAGCCTGGATTGTAATTTTGGCTATGGTTCATCCAGTTGTGTTACCTCTGTCTTTGGCTTTGCTGCCGCTGCGCGCGCAATCGAAAAAGCATTGGCCAGACGGCAAAGAAAGAGTGCTTAGTGTCCATCCGTTTTTCTAGAATTATTTGATAATTTTGACCGTAGGGTGGGCACGCTTTTTGTGCCCACGCTGAAAGTGTACATAATAAGCGCTTGAGTCAGCGTGGGCAGATAAAGCCATGCCCACCCTACGGTTCTTTATATAAAAAAACCTATTGACGGATGGGCACTACTTAGCTTAATTATTTAACTTATATCTTTAACTCAGTGCTTTACCACTCCGATATAAAAAGGTTTATCACATGATATAGCTAATGGCTTAGTTACTTTAGACACTAGGGAGTTAATGGGATTAACGACACCTTTCACCAGAAAATTAACTTTTTTAACGGTGGGATCATTCAAGCTTCCCATGACAGATTCTTGAAAAATGGGACAACCCTTTTTATCAATCGTCGCCACTTCAAAATCAACAAATTCTTTGTTTGTTAAATCCAATTGGCCTTTCACTGCCAAACGAAATTTTCCCGTTGAGAAAGCCACATCATTCATAGTTGCTATTCCTTTTACCAAGGAAATATTTGTATTCAATTGGGTGATCACACTATTACCTTTATTTTCAAAGCTCCCAAGCAAGTTTCTATAGTCCTGTCCCTTGGTCACGATAACACCTGCGGGTCCCATTAAGGCGATAGCGCCAACGTCCAACAGTCCCACACTTTGAGAATCTTGATAGTTCTCTAATAAGTCATTAATATCAATACCATAAACTTTGATATTATTGCTCTGAGCTTTCAAATGACCATCATAGACAGACCATTGCTGGGCTTTAAAAGAACCTGCCAGATGACTGTCAAGCTTAACAAAGCCTTCTAGTTTACTTGGCAGGTTAAACAATTCTGATAACGGTGCTAAGTTCAACTGTTCACTACGCATATTGAATTGCCATTTATCGGGTAAGTTTTTCTGCTTAGTCGATTGCAATAACAATTCTCCATCGCCAATAAGTTGAGACTCCAAGGTATGAAATTGAAATTGCTTTAGGCTCACTTTATTGTCCTGCCCAAGCAGAAGCAGTTTGATATTATTCAAAGCCTGTGATTGGTGCGTCAAGCTTTGAGCAACAAAATTGATGCGACCCTGTTGAGCAAACTGCCTCAAAAAATTATTGGATAAACTAACAATAGGCTCACCTTTTTGCATCACAGGCAGATGATTTAGTTTTAACGATAAGTGCTTAAAAACATACTCTCCTTCCTTGGCTAATTTAAGCTTGAGTTGCTGCGAATTAAAATTTAAAGCAGATAAAACTAAATTATCCAATTGATATTGCTTGGCCTTAAAAATAGAAACTTCTTCAAAACTTAACTGCGACTGTTGTGTTTCTAGTTGATATTGTGCTTGAGTGATTTTTAACTGGCTCAAATTAAAATCAAAGCGCCCCACTTTAATCAAATCCGGCTTTGACCAAAGCGGTTCATTAGCTCCTTTGGGTGTTGAATAAGCCATATCGACCGAAAGATGACCATCTGCCTCTAATAGCAATGGCGGCGATGCATGTTTAACACCTTCTTTAAGCAGTTTAAAAGCCACTTTATCAGCGACAAACTTACCCTGCTCATCATTAAACTTCAGGAATACATCACTGATTTGATAGTGATTAACAAAGGCCTTTTGAATTTCTAATTGCCCCTTATAATTATAAGCCACAAGCACCCGAGGATCATCGATCACTAATTCATGATGGTCAATAATCGGTAATAATGATAAGTCCGCTTTAACATTGTTTAATTTAATAGAAATGGATTCCAGATCGTCCAGATATTGGAAGCGTTCAATTGACAGTTGAATATTATTGATATTCAGAGAATTAAGTGCAAATAACTCACTTGAAGGCGTCGCTTGATCTGCCTGAGTTGACACCTGAACCAAAGAAGTATTTTTTAACAGCGGTAAAAAATTATACTGATCATTTTTATCTCTAAAGATATTGAGTGTTCTTAGGCGTAATTTGACAGAAGTGATATGGGGTTGCCCCTTGTAGAGCGAATATAAACGCATACCCAGGCGCAGTGATTCGACATCTGCAATTAACTCTTTATCCAGAAAAAGCTTCACATTCTCGGCATTAAATTTAAAGCCTGAAAAGAGGCTGAGTTTCATATCACCCTGTATTTCAAGCTTTAGGCCACTTTCTTGTTCTACTAGCTGGACAATTTCATCTTTATATTGATTGACATCGACCAAAGCAATAACAGCCAGCGAGATAATAATAAAAACGACCAATAACAGCCCAATAATTTTTGCCAATGACTTTAACACGTATTTCTATCCTTAATTTTATAGCGGTGTTAGCTTGAACCTTGTTCTAATTCTTCACTTAATTCCATCCATTGTTCTTCCGTTTCATCAAGTGACTGGGTGACTTTAAGCTGTTGTTGCAACAAATCTTTTAGCTTTTCTTTATTGGCGTCTTCATAAATTTCGGGAGCCGTCAAAAAACTTTCTAATTGCTCTTTTTCATGACTCAATTGATCCATTGATTTTTCCAGCTTTGAGAGTTTATTCCTCAATGGCTGTAATTGTTTACGTTTCTCTGCGTCCAGTCGCTTTTGTTCTTTTTTGCTGATTAGACTTTTACTTGAGCTATTATTTGAGTGATTAGTGGAATTTTCATCCTGTCCCAAAGAATTGGAAGCCACTTGACTCTCCAATTTTTTCTGCTCACTGACCCAGTTACGGTAGTCTTCCAAATCACCTTTAAACACATTGACTTTTTTATTAGCCACTAAATAAAATTCATCAGTCACACTACGTAGCAAGTGTCGATCATGTGAAACAATGACCATTGCCCCTTCAAATTCCTGCAAGGCCAGACTGATTGCATGACGCATATCTAAATCAAGATGGTTGGTTGGCTCATCGAGTAATAATAAATTAGGTTTTTGATAAACCAAGGTCGCAAACACCAAACGGGCTTTTTCACCACCGGAAAAAGGCGCTATTTTAGACTCGACTTTATCACCACTAAAACCAAAACCACCTAAGTGATTGCGCAAGGATTGTTCCGTTGCTCTCTTGTCCAGCCGTTGAAAGTGTTCCATGGGCGTATCATCAGGATGCAGTTGTTCCAGTTGATGTTGGGCAAAATAGCCTATACGCAATTCACTGGAGCGCTCTACTCGACCCGATTGAACCTCTAATTCACCAGCCAGTAGTTTAATCAGCGTTGATTTACCCGCACCATTATGACCCAGCAAGCCAATTCTTGAACCGGGCTGAAAATTAATGTGTACATGATCCAAAATAGTAGTTTCACCATAGCCGATTTTGATATCATCTAAGGATACCAGAGGATTGGGGACTTTGTCCGGGGCATGAAATTCAAAATGAAAGGGTGAATCCACATGCGCCTGAGCAATCAGTTCCATTTTTTCCAATGTTTTGACTCGAGACTGCGCTTGTTTGGCCTTAGTCGCCTTGGCCTTAAAACGATTAATAAAACTCTGAATATGTTTTATTTCTTCTTGCTGACGCTCAAACATCACCTGTTGTTGTGCTAGCTGCTCTGCTCTAACCCGTTCAAACTGAGAATAATTACCGCTATAAATGGTCATTTTTTGATGTTCAATATGGGCGATATGAGTCATCACACTATCAAGGAAGTCTCTATCATGTGAGATGAGTAATAGAGTACCTGGGTATTTTTTTAGCCATTCTTCCAGCCATAGTACGGCATCAAGATCCAAGTGATTGGTAGGCTCATCTAAGAGTAACAAATCCGAACGACACATCAATGCTTGCGCAAGATTCAAGCGCATACGCCATCCACCGGAAAAGCTATTGACAGAATTGTTTACCTGTTCCTGCTTAAAGCCTAGCCCCGATAAGAGTTGTGATGCCCGACTATTGGCCGTATAACCATCCACTTCTTCTAATTGTGCATAGAGTTTACCCAAGAGTTCGCCATGACCACTTTCGTTTGCAGTCTCTATCGCCTGTTCGATACGGCGTAGTTCACTATCACCATCAATGACATATTCAATGGCCGATTTTTCTGATGAGGGGGATTCCTGAGCAACATGGGCAATGACCCAACTTTGGGGTATAAAAAAATCCCCTTCGTCAGCGTGAATTTGCGCATTTATCAGCTCAAAAAGACTGGATTTACCACAGCCATTACTACCGGTAACACCTACTTTTTGCCCCGGATGGATGGTAATGTTGACATCCTGGAGCAATAACTGCACACCACGACGTAGAAAAAGGTTGCTTAGCTTGAGCATAATTATAAATGATCTGATGTGTATTTTGTATTTCCTATCATTTTAGTTTCTCATGTTAACTTTAAACAGATGAAGAGAAAGGGCTTTGCCCTCTGGAACGATAGAGCCGTTCCATTCACCCAAGGTATTTTCACAACGGTAATGATCCTGTTACAATATCTTCACGGCACAGGCTGAGGAGCCGATGGCCGTCAACGGTAATGGGCGGCATTTATGTCGCCTTTTACCCCTCTTCAATCAATCGATTTAAGCTATTTCCTGCTGTATTTCATAATCGACTGGTGACAAATAATCATTAGCCGAATGAAGTCGCTCCCGATTATAAAATACCTCAATATATTCAAATATTGCCTGCTTTGCTTCTACTCTGGTTTTGAATCGACAATGGTGCGTCAATTCAGTTTTCAAACTATGAAAGAAGCTCTCTGATACAGCATTGTCCCAGCAATTTCCTTTGCGGCTCATAGACTGAATTATGTTATGATCCGACAATATTTTTCTATGACTATCAGAGGCATATTGGCTACCTCGGTCAGTATGCCAAAGCAA
Organism: sulfur-oxidizing endosymbiont of Gigantopelta aegis; assembly: GCF_016097415.1. Taxonomy (NCBI): domain Bacteria; species sulfur-oxidizing endosymbiont of Gigantopelta aegis. The sequence continues at coordinate 3,093,507 of NZ_JAEHGE010000001.1, forward strand.
TCCATCCATTGGTTTACGCTTCCATATGGCCATCAGTAAAGCATCATTGACTAGCTTGGCTTTCATTCGCTCATCCATCGACCAGCCAACAATTTGCCTAGAGAATAAGTCAATGACAACCGCTAAATATAACCAGCCTTCCTTGGTGGCAATATAGGTAATATCACCCACATAGTAGCGATCAGGTTGAGAGACAGTAAACTCTCTTTCCAGTAAATTTGGAGATATACGCTTATTATGCTTGGAATTAGTCGTCGCTTTAAAGCGTCTCTTCGTTTTACAAAACAAACCGGCTTTTTTCATTAATCGACCAATTCTCCGGCGGCTTATATGAACGCCTTTTTCAGCCAGTTTTCTTTTTAAGACGACGGGTTCCATAAGTCTTGCGACTGTCTTCAAACAGTTTTTTAGCTGCTCAGTAAGCGCTTCATTTTCTTTCTCTCTCTATCCGTTTTAGGAGAGCTAACCCAATCATAATAGCAACTACGGAAACATCCATAAAACGGCACAGAATCGTTACCGGGTAATCTTTAGCCTGATCAGTTATCCATGCGTACTTCACAAAGTTTCCCTTGCAAAGTACGCTGTGGCCTTTTTAATAAATCACGCTCCTGAATCACTTTTGCCAATTCTTTTTTCAGACGTTTTACTTCATCGCCACATTAACCTTTAAAAAGAAGTATTTTAGCAATTTATTATGTTAAGGAACAGTCTTTAATAACCTCCCCTATCACAGAGAGTCATACTAGAAGGTTTAATAAAATGACCTTTAAGTCTGCGTATTTAGCAAAAGAGCTAACGTCCGTTAGCAAACACTTTATTTTACGAGTGATTTAAATCAATCTGAATAACAAAATAAGTAAGTAAAATGACTCACATCAGCTATAATTGTAGGCTCATAATAATTAGAAATAAAACAGGATTATGTAATGCCTAAACTTGTATGTGGTGTCGTCATTTTATTCACGCTATTAATGAGCAGTAGTGCCTTTGCACGCTGTGAAAAAGACATTGATTTACCGTTAAGAGATGTTTATCTCACTGTAGATTGTATTAATGCTTCTGAATTAGCACTAAGAATCGAACAAGGTGATGCGATTATTGTTGATGCCCGAACCAATGCAGAATTTGAAGTTTTAAAAATTCAAGGCGCTATTAATATTGATATTGATAAGAAACAAGATTTTATTGTCAAATTAAAAAATCTATCGGAATCTGATAATAGAGATATTATCTTCTACTGTAATGGCCAACTATGCAACCTGTCTTATCGAGCTGGCACATTAGCTAAAGAAATTGGGGTTCCAAACACTTATGTTTATGATGGCGGTATCTTCAATTTTTCTACAGTACAGCCTAATAAAACCTTACTTTTCAATAAAAAGATCAGTGCAAGCAATCAACCTCTCACCAATGAAAAGTTAAAAGCGCACATGATCCCCCTCAGTGAGTTTGAAAAAAAGATATCAAATAATGTTGAAAACGAAGAAGATTTCAGAATTCTGGATATTCGTGATAAATCTAGCCACCATGGTATGTCTGCCTTTGTAGGGGTTAGAAATGAAAAATACATTCCCTTAGAAAAAACCAAAAAATTAAGAAAATTTCTAAGTAAAGTGGCTGACAAAAGCGTCCCCCTCTACGTCTATGACTGGGGTGGCACAAAATTGAAGTGGGCTCAATATTTCATTGAACAACAAGGCATTGAAGAGTACTATTTTTAGATAAAGGTGCTTTCAATAAATACAACCATGAACTTAAAAAGGAAGGACTGCCTCCTTTAATTATGTAACCGTTCTATACCCGTATCAGGAACGTGGGATGCTCAAAATTTTACCCAGATATAAGGTGTTACTTTTCATCTTATTGGCGCGTTTAATCGCTGAGACGCTCACCTGATAGTGTTTTGATATGCCAGACAAAGTATCACCACGCACCACTTTATGTTGCTTAATAGTGCGTAATGCCGATTTCAAAACATCTCGATTAAGCTGCTTAATCACCGACTCTTTGGCATAGATCGTACCGGGAATAGGATATTGTCTAAAATAACCATCAACCCCACTTAAAATGGCATTTGCTAATTTCTTTTGATAGATGGAGCTACGCAATAGCCCCTCTTCTTTAGGATTAGAAATAAAGCCTGTCTCTACTAATAACGAAGGAATATCCGGCGATTTTAGAACGGCAAAGCCTGCCCGTTCTACCTTGCTTTTATGGGTATCACCAATGCGTGTTAGGCGTGACAGCACTCTGGAAGCAGCACTATTGCTGGCTTCAATGGTCGCTGTTTGAGAAAGATCCAATAACATTTTCGCCAGCATATCATCCTTATCATCCAGACTCACACCACCGACTAAATCTGCCTCATTTTCTTTTTTCGCCAACCATTTTGCCGCCTCACTGGTCGCGCCCCTAGAAGACAGAATAAACACCGATGCCCCCCGTGCTTTGGGGTTTTTAAACGCATCGGCATGGATTGAAATGAAAATATCAGCATTCAGTTTGCGGGCTTTCTTGGTTCGACCACGTAAGCTGATATAGTAATCGCCAGTGCGGATCATCACCGCTCTCATGCCACTTTTTTTATTCACCATCTTTTGCAGTTTGTGTGCAATAGCAAGTACAACATCTTTTTCCCGTGTGCCCCGTGGGCCTCTAGCCCCCGGATCTTCGCCACCATGCCCAGCATCAATCGCAACAATGAGATCACGTTTTTTTGAAGAATTAACACTTTTGATGATTTTGGCGGTTTTGGAACGGGAATGAGTATTCACCTTTTCCAGATCAATCACCAGGCGATAGCCGTATTTTTTATTAGGTTTGAGCAAAAAGCTTTTGGGATGAACCTTGTGTTTCAGATCCAGAACAAGGCGTACTTTACCATTCTTTTTATTCGCACTACGAATACCAGAAATAACACCTTTTTTATAATTTAGATTGCTAATGGACGTTATGAGTCTGGCCTGATTCACATCAATAACCACTCGCTCAGGACTAGAAAGGCGGGTAAGACGATGACCAACAGCAGAAGACAAGTCAATAACCAAACGGGTCGAATCAGGTGATGCCCACATGCGCACACCTTTGATTTTTGCCACCGACGCCAATGCTACCTCGCTAAGCAATAACATGGCTATCAATACACTAGAAAAAAGGAGCAAAAAACGTTGTGTCATAAGGGCATGATTCTCTTCATCAAGACATCATCAAAATCACTCTTCAACAGGAGAGTCATTTGATATTAATTTAGCAACAATTGCCGCGCCTATGTCCGACTGCGATAGCAATTCAACTTTCCGTCCCTGACTCAGATGAGTAATTTTGATCGTTATATCAGCGCGAGGTAATACGCCATAGCCTTTTTCCGGCCATTCGATCAAGGCAATTGCCTGACCATCCAAGTAATCTCTGATCCCAAGATATTCCAGCTCTTCCGGATCATTTAAACGATAGAGATCAAAATGATAAATTTTTTGGGCGATATTATTTTGAAAAATGCTATTTTGAGAAATACTATTTTTGGAAATACTACTTTGGAAAACATTAGTATGTTCTACTTTAGCTTCGCCTTCTAACTCATTGTAATTATAAATCAAATTATTTTCAAGTATGTCATTTTCAAGCATATAAGGCTCAACCACGGTAAATGTGGGACTTTTTACTGCGCCTTCATGGCCTAATGCACGTAAAAAACCTCTGACTAGGGTTGTTTTACCCGCGCCTAAATCACCATCAAGATAAAGAATAACACCCGGTATAATAGCCTTTGCCAATTGTGAGCCTAGCCCTATCATGGCCTTTTCATCTATAATTTGCACTTGAACAACCAATTGCTGATTAATTAAGAGCCTATTGTATTGAATGACGCAAAAAAATAATACCCATAAACAAGTATCCCAAGAAGAACTTTGTGCGCCAGAGAATCTCATTGCGCTGGTCAAAAAGATCAAACAATGGGGACTGGAACTCGGTTTTCAGGCTATAGGTATAACCGATACCGACTTAACCATTGCTGAACAACGCTTTAATGTCTGGTTAGAGCAACAAATGCACGGCTCGATGGAATACATGTCACGCCATGGCACGAAACGCACTCGCCCTGCTGAACTAGAGCAAGGCACTTTGAGTATTATTTCTGTGCGCATGGATTATTTCCCCGAAGATCCGGAACTTGCCATTGGCTTACTAGAGAAAGCGGAGCAAGGCTATATTGCCCGTTATAGCTTGGGCAGAGACTATCACAAAGTGGTAAGAAAACGCCTGCAAACACTGGCAAAAAAACTGGAACAGGAAATTGGTGCCTTTGGCTACCGAGTATTTACCGATAGCGCCCCCGTATTGGAAAAACCCCTCGCAGAAAAAGCAGGGATTGGCTGGATTGGTAAGCATTCCAATGTACTTCAGGAAAAAACCGGCTCGTGGTTTTTTCTGGGGGAAATTTTTACCAACTTACCTCTGCCCATTGATACCCCCGCAGTCAATCACTGTGGCAATTGTACCAAGTGTATTGATGTCTGTCCCACTCAGGCTATTGTTGAACCTTATGTGGTGGATTCACGGCGTTGCATTTCCTATTTGACCATTGAGTCCCATCAGGCAATTCCCGTGGAATTACGACCATTGATGGGAAATCGCATTTATGGCTGTGATGATTGCCAGCTCTTTTGCCCCTGGAATCGTTTTTCTCAACAAACCGTTGAAAGCGATTATTTTGCCCGTGGTGATCTGGCCAGTCCACAATTAATTGATTTGTTTCTCTGGTCAGAAAGTGAATTTTTAAAACAGACCGAGGGTACTGCCATTCGCCGAATTGGCCATGAATCATGGCTAAGAAATATTGCCGTTGCACTGGGTAATTGCCTTGCTAAACCAAACACCACTGAAACTGCACAGAAGACAGCCATTATTGATGCCTTAAATAAACAACTGGGACACCCTTCTGAGTTAGTAAAAGAACATGTTATCTGGGCACTTGCTCAACAACAATAATTCAAGGATTCATCGATTATGGCTAATATTTTATGCACTGGCATCGCCACTTTGGATATCATCAATACCGTGGAAAACTATCCTGCTGAAGACGATGAAATTCGGATTATTGCACATGAGAAGCGCCGAGGCGGCAATGCCACTAATACCGCCGTGGTTCTAAGTCAACTAGGTCATCAATGTCATTGGGCGGGCACTTTAGCCAATGACAGTGATCAACATATCATTCTGTCAGAGCTACAAGCATTTAATATTAATTATGACTATTGTGATTTTCAGGCTCAGGGTAAAATTCCTACCTCCTATATCACTCTTAGTCAGGAGACTGGCTCAAGAACCATTTGCCATTATCGAGACTTAGCTGAGCTCACATTTAATGCCTTTAAAAAAATTAATTTACAGGCATTTGACTGGTTTCATTTTGAAGGCAGAAATATCAAGCAGACAATGCAAATGATGCAATGGTGTAAACAACAATACCCTGACATCCCACTGTCAGTAGAAATTGAAAAACCATGCGAAGCCATCTGTTCATTATTTTCCTTTGCTGATATTATCTTCTTTTCTCAAAGCTATGCTCACTCATTGAACTACACCTCTGCACATGACTTATGCCAGAGCATTGGCAAGCAATACCCGGAAAAAATCATTAGCTGTGCTTGGGGGAAAGACGGTGCAGGTGCTTCGTTGCAAGAGCAATATGTTTGGCAAAAAGCCGTAGTCATCAAGGCCATTGATACACTCGCAGCCGGAGATGTGTTTAACGCAGCAATGATCGACCAACAACTTAAAAAAACATCTTTAAAAAGCAGTCTACAATATGCCTGTCAACTGGCGGCTAATAAATGCCAGCGTCAGGGTATTACAAAATTAAGCAGAAGAAATTAAGTTGTTAAAATACTTGAGAAAAACACTAAAAAGCGGTATTCTAAGTGGTTGAATTCATAATAAAAAAACCATAATATAAACACATAATATAAACACATAATATAAACACATAGTACAGGCGAAACAATTTAATGAATGAGTTATTTTCTGAATCTTGGATAAGTTCATTGGGAGATGAATGGAATAATGATCCTTTGATTGTTGATCCCTTAAATAAGGCTGGTTTCTCTTCCAAAATATCCTATGGTTTTATTGGTGATGAACACCCCAAGTGCCTACTGGATATTGTTAATGGAAAAATCGTCAATGCAGCTTTGTATAGTGATGAAAAAATTGATTGGGATTTGCGTGCTGACAAAAAAAATTGGGAAAAATGGATTTCCAAGGGCTTCGGTCTGACCAAATTAGGCCCTGCTGTGGCCACACGTTCCTTACAGTTTGCTCAGGGTGATTATCGTCAAATGATCCGCAATCCTTTACTAAGCAGACCCTTTTTACGCCACTTTGTATTAATGACCAAGCTTGGTACTACCTATTAAGGCAAATATTACACTTTAATAAGCACCTATTTTGCTCAAGGGACAAGCTATCAACTATCCCAATTGAGTCCATTCTCATCTGGACTCAATTATAAATTCAATAGATAATAATTATTTCCATTGACCATCAACATAAAGCGCTCTTAGTAAAAATATGAGTAAACAAGTCACAATTAATTGGAGCGAGAGCGTTCCAAGCACCGATGAAATTGAGCGCAGCAAACCAACTATCAGCAGTGCTCAACAAGATCAACTCATCGCCCGCATTAAACACTTACTGATTGAGCAAAATGCGGTATTAGTCGCACATTATTACACCGACCCGATATTACAACAATTAGCCGATGAAACCGGTGGCTGTGTGTCTGATTCACTGGAAATGGCACGCTTTGGCAAGGCCAGTCCAGCCAACAAAATCATTGTTGCCGGGGTTCGCTTTATGGGTGAAACAGCAAAAATTCTGTCCCCGGAAAAAAGCGTTTATATGCCCAATCTAGAGGCCACTTGTTCATTGGATCTCGGCTGTGCGGCAGAAGATTTCATTCCCTTTTGTGATGCCCACCCGGATCATACCGTCGTGGTTTACGCCAATACCAGCGCTAAAGTTAAAGCGCGTGCTGACTGGGTTGTCACTTCCGGTATTGCCACTAAAGTGATCGAACATCTAGCCAGTGAAGGTAAAAAAATTCTTTGGGCGCCCGATCGTCACTTAGGCAAATATATTCAAAGTATTACCAATGCCGATATGTTGCTTTGGCAAGCCTCTTGTATTGTTCATGATGAGTTTCGTGCTGACGCTCTCTTAACACTAAAAGAAAAGCATCCCGATGCCAAAGTGCTGGTGCATCCTGAATCGCCTTATACTGTCGTTGAGATGGCCGATGTCGTCGGTTCGACTACTCAGCTAATTAGTGCGGTACAAAACATGCCCGAAAAAACATTTATTGTTGCCACAGATAACCGTATTTTTTATAAAATGCAACAATCTGCACCGGACAAAATACTCATTGAAGCCCCTACCGGTGGTGCGGGAGCGACCTGTACCATGTGCGCCCATTGTTCATGGATGGCGATGAATACGCTACAGGGAATTTTAGAGGTGTTAGAGCAAGGCAGTAATGAAGTCACTGTTGCTGAAGAGGTGCGCCTAAAAGCCTTTGAATCAACGCAACGCTTATTGGACTTCGCTGCTTCAATCAAAAAGTAAGTCATTTGATTACTAAGACTTAATCATAGGGCAATTTCTTTAATAAAACCGTCATTGATCCAATTTTGCATAAAGCCTACCGCCCGAAGTGCGGCATTTTGCTCATCGACCCATTCACAAATACCACTACAAACAGCTGAAAAGTCTGCCCCTGACATCATCGCATCCATTGCCCAGGCTTCATCAACATCCATAGAACGATATAAGCTGAGTAAATCCTTGTTGCGCCAAAGACACCAAGCAATCGGATAATCATTTTTTTCAATGTCGATTTTTGGCTCTTCTTTATCAATCACTTGCCATAATTGCGGCACATTATGAGTCAGATCAATTCGTTTAAGGCTTGGATGAAAGATAAACTTTATTTGTGGCCATAATTGCGGTTCAAATTGCTGTAAATCATCCAAAGTCATTAACTTACTATCAGCGGCATCAAACACATCTCTCAATAACCATTCAAATTCAGCCATTTCTGACAAAATGGTTTGTGCCTGATAGTCAGGACTGTATGTTAAAAAATCACTCATCTGATGACCAAAATAACGTAAAGAGTAATGTCTGGATGGATTGGCCTCAAGATAAGCCGTGCCTAGCTGAAAAAAAGCTTCATCTCCCAACAAAGTATTCAAGGCAGGGAAATTTTCTTCTAAGGCTTCGACCAATCGAAAACGGTAAGCATTGGCATAAATAGCCAAGCGTGTTTCTACCGGCACTTTTACAGTGCCCGTTACCGATTGTTTGATCAATGGATCAGCTTCTTGTAACCAACTCAGCATTTGCTGTTGCAAAGTACGCAGAGGTGAGGAGTTGACGGAAAGAGTCTCTTTAACTGTAATCTCATTCATAGGCTAAGTCTTTGTTCGTTTGCTAACCTAGCATTTTCAGACTGAGACGGATAATCCGACACCTTTACTGTCGGAATTTTTGCTTGTAAATTTTTAACTAAGTCAGCAGAGTGACCCTGCTGCAAAACCTGAGCTGATATTGCTCTTGCCAGCTTCAATTCCTGCAATAATTCATCCAACTCGGGAATATTATCATCCCGCTCAATCATAAATGTCGTCTCGCCAAAACGTTCGACCGCTTTGGCATACAATTCCCATACTGGATCACAAACGGGCATATCATGGGTATCAATCACATAGTCACCATAATCACTATGGCCGGCCAAATGGAATTGTTGTACTCGGTGTTGAGGAATTGACAATAAATAATCCAGTGGATTAAATTCATGGTTTACCGATGAAACGTAGATATTGTTGATATCCAACAATAATAAGCAATCTGCCCGCTCAGCCAGTTCCGTTAAGAATTCCCACTCTGTCATCTCTGATTGTTTGTAACTCACATAACTGGAAACATTTTCAATCAACATACGACAACCGAGAAAGTCCTGCACCTGAGAGATGCGTTCAGCAACGTGTTTGATGCTTTCTTCAGTATAGGGCAGCGGCAGGAGATCATGAGCATTGCTCCCATTGGTGCCTGTCCAACATAAATGATCCGACAACCAGTGGGCATTAAGCTGTTCTTTTAAGGCTTTTATTTGCCCCAAATAGTGTTTATCCAATGGTTCCGTATTACCAATATTCATTGAGACACCATGCATCACCATGGGATACTGTTCAGCAATTTGCTGCAAAAAATAAAGTGGTTTACCACCGGGTATTAAATAATTTTCGGTAAGGACTTCGAACCAGTCGATATTGAGGGGGGATGATTCTTTATTTGTATTCGAATCGATAATAGTTTGATAGTGTTCTTTTCTTAAGCCAAGGCCAAAACCCAGCCCCGGGTATTTTTTGCTTGTATCCATAACGCAGTTTCTTACTCGTTTAATCCTAAAGTTTAGGATAACACATTCCCGTGCACACGCATGGGAATGTGATATAACAAGGTATAAAGTTCAGAGATTAACCTGCAACTTTACCACCTTTATCAGAACAATCTTTAGGACTGGCTTCTACCCAGCCCTGACCTTTACAGCTGTTCTGACCCTTACAAGAATTGGTCGCTGTAGCACAAGCCGCACTCCCTTTACAAGAATTGATACCACTACATTTCACCATGCCTTCGGCTGGTGCTGCAACAGCAGATGCAGTGAAACCGGTTGCCATAAGAGCAGCTGCTGCAGCGGCAATAGCCGCGCCTGATAATGCTTTACTTGTGTTCATATTTAATATTCCTTATTTAATCATTAAATTTATTTTATACTGAATTGAAGGATTGGCTGGTTTTAAAATACATGCCAACTGTTTCAAGTTAAATTCAGTATAATTGATATATATCACGAAACAATCGCGGAAACTACGTAGTTTTGTCACATTATTACTCATTTACGCTAAATTTATGGAATTTAGTCATGCTTTTGGTGGATAATGAGACTTAATTAGCATTGATAGTTTAACTAAAAGCAGCTTATGAATAACGAATTATTTGCCTCAAAAGAACAATTTCGCCATGCTTTTGAACAAGGTTTGGTCAACTTGCTGGATCATGATGGTCTGGGGATTTTTATCCTAGTATTAGCCAATGCCAGTTTTGATCAGCATGTGCATGATTATACCCATGAAGCCCTATTGCACAAATACCATGAACTGACTAAAAAATACCGTTTTTTAATCCAAGATGGGCAATTACTCACAGAACCCGAAGATGATATTTTGGTCTTTTTAAAGCTTATGGCCATGGGTTTTGACAAGGTGAGTCAAACTGAGTTTCGCCACACTGAGCAATGGGAACTGCAATTTAACCACATACGTTCACTCAGACCCGCTCGGATCAGCAAAAATATCATTGATGGCATCCATCTGGAATTCGACCCCGATGGCTTTCATTTTAATAAACCTTTTTTACAAAAAGAAAGTTATTGGAATGGCATCATGAATGGCAAACATTTAGATATTTTTTATAATAAATTTCCTTTTGCCCGCTTTCATTCGCTCCTCGTACCAGAAAAAGAGAGTGCACTGGCACAGTATTTAACGCCAAACTACCATGAATATATCTGGCAAATAACAGCACAGCTCGGTGAGACCTTGCCCGGCATAGGTATGGCCTATAATTCCTATGGCGCATTTTCATCCATCAATCACCTACATTTTCACCTCTTCATTAAAGATCACCCCTTACCGGTCACCGATTCGGTCTGGACTCACAATGGCGGAGAGAAAGACTATCCCATCACCTGTCGGGTCTTTGATGATATGCATGAGGCCTGGCGGTTTATTGATAGCCTGCATCAGCAACAAATCAGTTATAATCTTATTTATCAGCCGGGCATTATTTATTGTCTGCCTCGTCAGCTACAAGGTACTTATCCTGATGCCAGTTGGAGTAGTGGCTTTGCCTGGTATGAGGTGAGCGGTGGTTTTACCACCTTTAATCACACCCAATTTACAGATTTAGACTGCCAGCAACTGGAACGAGAGCTATCGCACTTAAAAATCGAGCTTGAGACTTGATTTTACAGCTGATTATCTCCATATTTACAATTGGTTTTAGAAAAAAAGTAGAAAAAACAGAATTTTTTTGTAACTATTCAGCTTATTGAAAAGTATCAATAGAGTATCAGGTTGAAGCGCTTGTCTTTACAGGGTTTTGAAAATAGGGATATTTTCATAAAGCGTCACATGGATGTGCTTGAGCGTCCCTGTAAAGGCAAGCGCTTCAACCTGGTACGAGTTATACTGAACAGTTACTATTTTAAGTAAAATTTAAGTATAAAGAGTCCTATTATGTCATTCGGTAATGCCCGTGGTTCAATGCTGCGTAAAATTAAAACCCCTGAAGAATTCATCAGCATGGTGAAAGAACTCAGAGAAGATGTCTTCGACTTCCGTGAAGCCTGTGAATACGCCCCTGACGAAATGGGTCGTGCTGGTTTATTAGTTGAGCCTTTAGAAGTCGTCGTTGAAGCCTTATACCAGTCCTTTGTTGATGGTACTTATGAGTTTAAAGACGAAGACCTACCTTATATGACCATTGTTAAAGAAAACAATTACACCCAGCTTCTGCCCATGTTGCACCTACTTAAAGAAGTCAACCGTATCCACCGTGAAGGCTTGGATATCGACTAGGCCATGAAGACAGAAGCCCCCAAGCCAACACAGGACGAACAACATTTTTGTAGCCATTGCGGCAATGAAATAGAAGCTGATGCAGGCAGTTGTCCGATCTGTAATGCCCCAACCCACTTCCATGGTAAAGACTGGCAGAAAAAAACCCCAAGAAATTTTATCTATTATTTTATTGGTGTGGTTATTTTCTGCGTTTTAGTCATTATTATTGCTCCTCGGTAATAGCACTGAGCAAGAAATCTGCATTTTTTTCTAGACAAAAGGCTCACATCCCAGTATCATACTCGCTTGTTGTTCGGGGCTATAGCTCAGCTGGGAGAGCGCTTCGCTGGCAGCGAAGAGGTCAGGAGTTCGATCCTCCTTAGCTCCACCAAACAACTTTTTCTACAAGTACTTTTTACAAGCGCTAAAATTTACAAGCACCAAAACTAGCTGTTTTCACAGCGAAGAGACCTTTGATAACTTATTTTAAACTTTAAATAAGCTTTTTCAAAATATATGTCCCCTTCGTCTAGTGGCCTAGGACACCGCCCTTTCACGGCGGTAACAGGGGTTCGAGTCCCCTAGGGGACGCCACTCTCTATTTTTTTTGAGCACTCAAACATGATAAAGCGCATATAAAACCTTCAAATAGCTCATAAAGCTCAAGCTTATATTCCATTTTTCCCTATATTTTCGTATCATATCAGCCTATTTTTTGACTAAAAACAAAAACCACCATTAGTTACACCATTTTTAACCTAGATTTAAACCTAAAATAATCAGTTGAATCGTAGCGAGAGCGACTTAGGTGCTGAAGATTAAGGGTTTTACAGGTTATTTTGGCTTTATTCGTAGTCATCCTACGGGTGAAGTCAAAATGTTCTGGAAAATCCTTAAGATTCAGTGCATAAGGCGGTCGCAGTAGGTTCAACTGATTTTTTTAGGTTAAACAATTCAAAGATATAACCCAAGCAGGAGTTTGACCTCATGGTATCCAGTTCATCTAAACCTAAATTTTTATACACTCTCACGGATGAAGCGCCTGCATTGGCAACCCGGTCATTCTTACCCATTATCGAAGCTTTTACGGCGGCGGCGGGTATTGAAATAGAAAGCAAAGATATTTCCCTTGCAGCACGTATTCTGGCCTGTTTTCCAGATAAACTTAATACCGATCAACAAGTCGTCGATGCCTTAGCAGAACTGGGGCAATTGGTAAAACTTGCCGATACCAATATCATTAAATTACCCAATATCAGTGCTTCAATTCCACAGCTAAAAGCCACCATTGAAGAACTACAATCTCAGGGCTTTGCCTTGCCGGACTATCCTGAAGCACCTTCTAACGATGCCGATAAAGAAATAAAAACACGTTATGACAGCGTTAAGGGCAGTGCCGTTAATCCCGTATTACGGGAAGGCAACTCTGATCGCCGCGCTCCCGGTGCGGTCAAGCAATACGCCAAAAGCAATCCTCACTCCATGGGTGCCTGGCAGGCTGATTCTAAAACCCATGTGGCCAGCATGAGTGAAAATGATTTTTATGGCAGTGAAAACTCACTAACCTTAGATAAGGATTGTGAGTTTAAAATAGAGCTACATAGCAATAGCGGACAGACCACGCTTTTAAAAGACAAAGCTCCCCTGCTCAAAGGTGAAGTCATTGACACCTCAGTGTTGAGCAAAAATGCCTTACGCAGCTTTTTAGCCGAGCAAATGGATGATGCCAAGGCCAATGGAGTCTTGCTTTCAATACACCTCAAGGCCACCATGATGAAGGTATCTGATCCCATTATTTTTGGTCATGTGGTATCCGTTTACTTTCAAAGTCTTTTTACTAAACACGCTGATACCTTTACTGAACTGGGCATCAATGCTAATAATGGCCTGGGGGATTTATACAACAAGATTGAAAGCTTGCCCACAGACAAACAAGCTGAAATCAAAGCTGATATTCAAGCCTGTTATGATGCACGCCCTGAGTTAGCCATGGTCGATTCAGATGCAGGTATTACCAATTTACACGTACCCAGTGATGTGATCATTGATGCCTCTATGCCCGCTAGCATTCGTAGCTCTGGAAAAATGTGGGGCAAAGACGGTCAGTTACACGATACCAAGGCAATTATTCCTGATCGTTGCTATGCAGGTATTTATCAACAAACCATTGAATTTTGTAAGCAACAGGGTGCATTTGATCCCACCACCATGGGCTCTGTACAAAACATTGGCCTGATGGCACAAAAAGCGGAGGAATATGGTTCTCACGATAAAACCTTTGAAATTCCTGAAGATGGCACCGTTAAGGTTGTTGATAATAATGGCGATGTTTTATTAGCACAAAAAGTTGCTGAGGGTGACATCTGGAGAATGTGTCAGGTTAAAGATGCACCGATTCAAGATTGGGTTAAGCTCGCAGTCAATCGTGCCAAAGCCACCAAAATGCCCACTATTTTTTGGCTCGACAGCCAACGGGCACACGATGCTCAATTAATCACAAAAGTAGAAACTTATCTGGCTGATTATGATTTATCCGATACAGATATTAAAATCATGTCACCCGAAGATGCTATCGACTTCTCTTTGGCACACATCAAAGCAGGCAAGGATACTATTTCAGTCACGGGCAATGTACTACGTGATTACCTCACCGATTTATTCCCAATTCTTGAACTGGGTACCAGTGCCAAAATGCTTTCGATAGTGCCACTCATGAATGGTGGTGGTTTATTTGAAACCGGTGCGGGTGGTTCAGCTCCTAAACACGTACAACAGTTTTTGGCAGAAAATCATTTACGTTGGGATTCTTTGGGTGAGTTTTTAGCGCTAACAGTGTCACTTGAACATGTCGCCAATACTTATGACAATAGCAAGGCTCAAGTCCTAGCTGATACATTGGATCAGGCCACTACTGAATTTCTGCAAAACAATAAATCGCCTTCTCGCAAAGTGGGCGAGTTAGATAATCGTGGTAGCCATTTTTATCTCACCTTATACTGGGCACAGGCATTAGCGAAGCAAACTCAGGACAGCGAGCTACAAACTCACTTCAGTGCTTTGGCTAAGGCTTTAAGTGATAATGAAGCAGCAATTGTCAGTGAATTGAATGCCGCACAAGGTGCTGCAGTTCAACTCAATGGTTATTATCATGCGGATATGGACTTGGTCAAACAGTATATGCGACCCAGTAGTACGTTTAATAATGCCCTATCTTTATTGTCATAAATAACAAGGACGTTTGAGCAATGAGATTGATTGTATTTAAAATAGCCTTATTGATAATGCTACTGCTGAGCGAAAATTTATTCGCTCAAACACTGCCTCAGACTATTGCTCAAATAAAACCTTCTATTGTCGGTGTGGGGACGCTACAAACGACTCGCAGGCCGCCTTCCAACTTGCTCGGAACCGGTTTTATCGTTGCCGATGGCTATCATGTCATTACTAACTTTCATGTTGTTCCCAAAAAACTCAATACCGAGAGAAGAGAATCGCTGGTGATTTTTTACCAGCACAATAAAAAAATTCAATACCGCAAAGCCAGAGTGCTTGCCAGTGATGAAGAGCATGATCTGGCACTACTCAGAATTGAAGGCACAAAGTTTCCCGCACTCAAAATTGAAACCCGTCGTAAGCCTCAAGAAGGTGAAAGTATTGCCTTTACTGGATTTCCCATTGGCGCTGTTCTTGGGCTATACCCTGTCACCCATAGAGGTATTATTTCTGCCCTTTCCCCAGTGGTCATACCTGCGCCTAGTGCCTCGACACTGACAATAAAAATGATTAAACGCTTAAAAAATCCTTATTTTGTCTATCAATTAGATGCCACAGCCTATCCAGGTAATAGCGGTAGCCCAATGTTCAGTGCAGAAAATGGCAAAGTGCTGGGTGTTATCAACAAGGTATTCATTAAGGAAAGCAAAGAAAGTATCTTGCAAAAACCCAGTGGCATTACCTATGCTATTCCAGCCAAATACATTGTTAAACTACTCAAAGACAATCACATCAAACCTTATTGAAGCTTTAATCGATTTTGTTTTTTTCAATTTGATCAAAATAAACCCGTTTACGGTAATTGATCAAGCCATTGGTCGATGAGTCATGATTACTCACATCGCCCGGTGTTGATAGATCCGTTTGGATCTGACCTGCTAGCACTTTGCCATACTCCACACCCCATTGGTCAAAAGAATTTATATTCCAGATAACCCCTTGCACAAAGACCTTATGCTCATACATGGCTAAAATAGAACCGAGTGTTTTTGGGGTGAGGCTTTCGAATATAATAGTATTAGTCGGTTTGTTACCATCAAATACTTTATGTTGTATGACTTCTTCTATGTATTCTTTATCAAAGCCCTGATGCTTCATTTCTTCTACCGCTTCTGCATAGCGCTTGCCCAACATGAGTGCCTTAGTTTGTGCCAGACAATTGGAAAACAACACCCGATGATGCATACCCAAAGGGTTTTGACTCATGGCAGGAATTAAAAAATCGGCTGGAACTGGCTTGGTTCCCTGATGTAACAATTGGAAAAATGCGTGCTGGCCATTTGTGCCCGATTGCCCCCAGATTATAGGGCCAGTGAGATAATTAACACGATGACCTTTACGATCAATGGTTTTACCATTACTTTCCATATCCAATTGTTGCAAATAAGCAGGGAGGCGCTCTAAGTACTGACTATAAGGCATAATGGCATGACTTTGCGCATCAAAGAAATTGTTATACCAAATACCCAGCAAGGCCATAATGACCGGAATATTTTCTTCTAAAGGTGCTTTTTGAAAATGCTGATCCATTTCATAAGCACCTTCCAATAGGGCTTCAAAATGATCCATACCCAAATAAAGCGCGATGGTCAAACCAACCGATGACCAGAGTGAATATCGGCCACCAACCCAGTTCCAAAAGGCAAAGATATTATTTTCATTGATACCAAAATCAGTAGCCAATTCAATATTCGTTGTGACTGCCACAAAATGTTTTTCAATGGCTTTCTCATTGCCCACTAAGTCCATAAACCATTTTCTGGCACTATAGGCGTTGAGCATGGTTTCTTGCGTGGTGAAGGTTTTTGAGGCAATGACAAATAAGGTGGATTCAGGTTCTACTTGTTTTAAGGTTTCCACCAAATGAGTGGCGTCGGCATTCGAAACAAAATAAGCCTTTAAACCACGTTGTGCATAGGGTTTCATTGATTCACAAATCACATGAGGACCTAAATCAGAACCACCGATACCGATATTAATAATATTTTTTATTTTAGAGCCATTATAGCCATGCCATTCACCAGAACGTACTTGCTCAGAAAAATCGCGCATGTGCGCCAGTACGGCTTTGATCTGCGGCATGACATTACGGCCATTCACTCGAATCGGCTTATTAGAACGATTTCTTAAGGCTGTGTGCAATACCGAACGATTTTCTGTGAGATTTATTTTCTCCCCCGAAAACATGTGATCACGCCATTCTTCTACATTGCCCTGTCGCGCCAGTGCAAATAGCAACTCCATTGTTTCCTCAGTCACCCGGTTTTTTGAATAGTCCAATAAAATATCATTCAAGTGGGTAGAAAAATTATCAAAACGTAGCGGATCTTCAGCAAATAAGTCCCGCATGTGAAGATCTTTCACTTCTTCATAATGCGCCTTAAGTGCCAGCCAGGCAGGTGAGTCAATTAATTCTTTTATCATGGAAAATAATCCGTATTGGTGTCTATTTGAACTGAAGGTAGCGTTTAATACTAAAAGACGCGAGCCAAAAGTTTATTTTATGTTCTGATGCTAATAAGTATACTATAAAAAGCTTTCGATATAATCCATAAGCAATTGATAATTTGGCACAGATCAAACCTTGTTTATACTTCAGATGTAGGATGTGGTGAGGAACGAACCGCATCAATGGTTTTAAATGTACGTCTTTGATGCGGTTCGTGCACTCACCACATCCTACCAATGTAAAGACAAATTAGCTTATTTGATCTGTCCCAATAATTTAATAGTTATTATTTAAGCTTCAAGTGTGAAAAAAGTTAAATTAATGTTTGACTAATTAAAAACTCAACCCTATAATATGCGCACTTTCTAGCTAATTGCTACGAAGGACTGCTTCAACTCTTTATTTTTCTACCCGATTTCTCTTATGAAATAAGTAGTTTAAGACCAGAGCCTGTCATGAAAATGGCAATATGAATTGTGTCCCCTTCGTCTAGTGGCCTAGGACACCGCCCTTTCACGGCGGTAACAGGGGTTCGAGTCCCCTAGGGGACGCCACTCTCTTTTTTTTCCAAGTTTTTCACTCCACACAGCTAAATTTTCTTTTTTTTTCTTAATTACAATCTATACTCATAGTATCCGAATTTATTACTCATGGTAGTTTTGGTTTTTATTATGATAAGACAGATTTCTGCGCAAAAATTAAAAGTGGGCATGTATATTCACGAACTCGATTGTTCTTGGATCAAGCATCCCTTTAATAAACCAATGGATGGATTGCTTTGGCATACTGACCGAGGTAGCCAATATGCCTCTGATAGTCATAGAAAAATATTGTCGGATCATAACATAATTCAGTCTATGAGCCGCAAATGGAAATTCTGGGACAATGCTGTATCAGAGAGCTTCTTTCATAGTTTGAAAACTGAATTGACGCACCATTGTCGATTCAAAACCAGAGTAGAAGCAAAGCAGGCAATATTTGAATATATTGAGGTATTTTATAATCGGGAGCGACTTCATTCGGCTAATGATTATTTGTCACCAGTCGATTATGAAATACAGCAGGAAATAGCTTAAATCGATTGATTGAAGAGGGGTAAAGGCGACATAAATGCCGCCCATTACCGTTGACGGCCATCGGCTCCTCAGCCTGTGCCGTGAAGATATTGTAACAGGATCATTACCGTTGTGAAAATACCTTGGGTGAATGGAACGGCTCTATCGTTCCAGAGGGCAAAGCCCTTTCTCTTCATCTGTTTAAAGTTAACATGAGAAACTAAAATGATAGGAAATACAAAATGACAAAAATCACTTGAAACAGCCAAAAAAATATTTAGAAAACTGTCCGGAAAAGTGTTGACACATCATGAAGCGCTTACTGAGCAGCTAAAAAACTGTTTGAAGACAGTCGCAAGACTTATGGAACCCGTCGTCTTAAAAAGAAAACTGGCTGAAAAAGGCGTTCATATAAGCCGCCGGAGAATTGGTCGATTAATGAAAAAAGCCGGTTTGTTTTGTAAAACGAAGAGACGCTTTAAAGCGACGACTAATTCCAAGCATAATAAGCGTATATCTCCAAATTTACTGGAAAGAGAGTTTACTGTCTCTCAACCTGATCGCTACTATGTGGGTGATATTACCTATATTGCCACCAAGGAAGGCTGGTTATATTTAGCGGTTGTCATTGACTTATTCTCTAGGCAAATTGTTGGCTGGTCGATGGATGAGCGAATGAAAGCCAAGCTAGTCAATGATGCTTATTGATTGAAGAGGGGTAAAGGCGACATCCCACTTTACCCGTAATCAGTTTAAAATTACTGATCCTCAAGACATCAAAAAATTCATACCGCGAAAAAATCCTATCACTCAAAAAAATTGATACGGATAAGGGATAAGGGACTTGATATAGAAGCTGATAGTAAGCAAACACCTGTTTCTGATAAACCCAAAGAACAAGCAGTTCAGGGCAGTGTCACTAAGCCGAAAAAAACCAGCCTGAAGAAAACGCGCAAAGAAGCCAAACACATTAAAGGCCATGCCGAACAAGCCATTTCAAATATTATGGCTGATGTTAAATTTGAAATGGAAGCAATAATGTTGAAATGGAACAAAATGAATGATCAAACAAAAAAACCGAATAAAAGCTATACATCAGAATTTAAAGAATCAGCTGTCAAATTAGCTAATGAGACGGATCAACCCGTTTCTCAGACTGCCAGGGAGCTAGGTGTTAATGTAAATACTCTACATACCTGGATCAGTAAATATTCCAAACCGGTGAAGACGGTAGCCAATAGAAGTGATGAACACATTTATGATGAAGTAAAACGTCTGAAAAAGAATTGGCAAAAGTGATTCAGGAGCGTGATTTATTAAAAAAGGCCACAGCGTACTTTGCAAGGGAAACTTTGTGAAGTACGCATGGATAACTGATCAGGCTAAAGATTACCCGGTAACGATTCTGTGCCGTTTTATGGATGTTTCCCGTAGTTGCTATTATGATTGGGTTAGCTCTCCTAAAACGGATAGAGAGAAAGAAAATGAAAGCGCTTACTGAGCAGCTAAAAAAAACTGTTTGAAGACAGTCGCAAGACTTATGGAACCCGTCGTCTTAAAAGAAAACTGGCTGAAAAAGGCGTTCATATAAGCCGCCGGAGAATTGGTCGATTAATGAAAAAAGCCGGTTTGTTTTGTAAAACGAAGAGACGCTTTAAAGCGACGACTAATTCCAAGCATAATAAGCGTATATCTCCAAATTTACTGGAAAGAGAGTTTACTGTCTCTCAACCTGATCGCTACTATGTGGGTGATATTACCTATATTGCCACCAAGGAAGGCTGGTTATATTTAGCGGTTGTCATTGACTTATTCTCTAGGCAAATTGTTGGCTGGTCGATGGATGATAGTCAATGATGCTTTACTGATGGCCATATGGAAGCGTAAACCAATGGATGGATTGCTTTGGCATACTGACCGAGGTAGCCAATATGCCTCTGATAGTCATAGAAAAATATTGTCGGATCATAACATAATTCAGTCTATGAGCCGCAAAGGAAATTGCTGGGACAATGCTGTATCAGAGAGCTTCTTTCATAGTTTGAAAACTGAATTGACGCACCATTGTCGATTCAAAACCAGAGTAGAAGCAAAGCAGGCAATATTTGAATATATTGAGGTATTTTATAATCGGGAGCGACTTCATTCGGCTAATGATTATTTGTCACCAGTCGATTATGAAATACAGCAGGAAATAGCTTAAATCGATTGATTGAAGAGGGGTAAAAGGCGACATAAATGCCGCCCATTACCGTTGACGGCCATCGGCTCCTCAGCCTGTGCCGTGAAGATATTGTAACAGGATCATTACCGTTGTGAAAATACCTTGGGTGAATGGAACGGCTCTTGACACATCAGTTTATTACTGCGAATGATAGTGAATATGATGTCATAAGACACTTTAAACCATGAATATTTCTTTAAAATACCGCATTGCTTTAACTATCTTTGTCTTAGAAGCAATAATGTTAAGCGTCGTACTCAGTACAACCCTTTCCTTTTCTGAAAAGGCCAGTCGTGAACAATTGGCGGAAACAGAACAAGTCATAATATCAGCACTCAGTCAGTCAGCCCGTGAAGCATTATTCATTGAAGAATACGATGAGTTACAAGATTACATTGATTTAATGATAGACAACTTACACGTTGTCAATGTCATGGTGCTCGATAGCAATGATCGAGTCGTTGCCGCAGGCTTAAATAAAGAGTTGGGTATGTCTAAACCTAAATTTATTAAGCGTTCAAACCATCAATGGCGCATTCAGGACATCTATAATACGGTAGGTAATATTGGCAAGCTTGCAGTGGAATTTTCCAGTATTCCCCTGCTTGAAACAGAGCAAGCCATTCGTAATTTAGGTATCACTACGGCGGTAATAGGAATGATTTTTATTGCTGTGGTTGGTAGTTTTATGGGCTATCTGCTCACCGTAAGACTCACCCAATTAAGCAGTATTGCCAAACGATTTGCCGAGGGTGAATTTAGCATCAAATCAGAAATAAAAGGCAGTGATGAAATTGCTAAACTGGGCTCAACTTTCAATTATATGGCTAATGAAACTGAGCAATACATTGAAAAATTACGCCTCAACGAACAAGTCCTGATAAAAGCACACAATAATCTTGAGCAATTAGTCTCCGAACGTACACTGGAATTAAAAAACAAAGGCGATGAATTAGCGCTGAGAAATGATGAATTAAACAATCTCATCGCCCAATTACAGCAAACTCAAGAAGAACTCATCCAAAGTCGAAAAATGGCTTTAATGGGTGAACTTGTTGCAGGTGTTGCGCATGAACTCAACACCCCTATCGGAATTTCCATTACTGCGGTTTCATTTCTCGAAGATAGTCTGAAACCACTGGTTAAATCGTTTAAAGACAATACCCTCACTGTTGAAGAACTAGCCACCTTTATTAATATTTTAAATCAGTCCATTCCAACTATAATGAATAGCGTAAAGCGCAGTGCCATGCTAGTGTCTGAATTTAAGAAATTATCAATTGACAATAATACTCAACAACAAGAAGTTTTTTCCTAAAAGAACATGTTTTAAGTGTTATTTATGAGTTCAAACAAAATAAACCCGAACAATTCAATAGTTTAAACTATCAGGACGAAAACGATCTGATACTACAGAGTTATCCTGATGCCTTAAAACATACCATTGGACAACTTATTGAAAACTCCTTATTGCATGCTCGCATCGCATCGATGGGCAAGCACTTAATATTAATATCATAGTGTCCGTCAATCAGGAAGCAATTAACATTGATTATAGTGATGATGGCAAAGGGCTAGACGAAGAAACTTTGAGTAAGATCTTTGATCCTTTTTATACCACTTGTCGAAACTTGGGTAATACCGGCCTGGGAATGCACATCGTGTTTAATCTCATCACACAATTGTTAAATGGTAAGATTCAATGTCAAAGCACCTTAGGTAAAGGGTTGACCTGTCACATCAGTTTGCCACTGAATTTAATTGCCGATGATCAGAAAACAGTCGCTCTAACAGTACAGTGGACCCCATTGTCAAGACAGCTTTCTCAAATATTAAGATATAATTCTGTTGGTTATTTATAGTATTAGTCTTATCCACATATCCACAGGTCTGCCAGTAGTCCAGAGACGCTTGCGATATATCTCAGGGCTACTGGCTTGGCCTGTGGATATGTGGATAAAACGGTTGCCAGTAAAGTTGATTATCCTCTCATCATGCTGCCCGTTTTAAGTCTGGAACAACTTCTTTCATCACGCCATAGATCTCTGCAGGCGTTTTTCCACCGTGTGTACTGTGTGGTCGTTCATGGTTGTAAAACTCAAAATATTCCTTTAATGAGCTCTTTAGCTCATCAATACTTTGGTAATCCTTGAGGTAAATTTCCTCATATTTTACACTTCGCCAGAGTCGTTCAATCATAATGTTATCCATTGCTCTGCCTTTGCCGTCCATGCTGATTTTTATATCATTGGCCTTTAGAACACCTGTAAATGCTCTGCTAGTATATTGAGCACCTTGATCCGTATTGAAGATTTCTGGCTTTCCATATCGTCGCAGTGCTGTTTCCAGACTACTGATACAAAAGCTTTCTTCCATGCTGGTTGACACTTCCCAGGACAGCACAAAACGGCTACTCCAGTCCATAACAGCACTTAGGTAGACAAATCCATGTGGCATCCGTAAATACGTGATATCTGTGCACCAAACCTGGTTATTCCTATTAATATCAATTCCTTTGAGCAAATATGGATAGAGGTTATTTACTTTGCAAGGCTTGCTGGTATTGGGTTTTGGTGCCACTGAAACCAATCCCATGATCCGCATAAGCCGTTGAACTTTTTACGATTAATTTTATAACATTTCAATCTTAATGCATTACGAATTTGACGACTGCCATAGAATGGATGTTTTATGTACAACTCATCAATCAAATTCATTAATGTTAAATCTTTATTTTGCAGAGGCTTTTTAGGTTGATAGTAATAGCTTGAACGGTTCAGGCCGATAAGCTCACATTGTTTTTTGATGCTCAACTGAGGGTGCTCTTTTTCTATGCAACACCGCTTTTCTGCTCTACTCAGTTGAACATCTTCAACTTTTTTGACAGCCAGTCAGCCTCTACTTTTAGTTGACCTATTTGGCTGTACAGGTGTTCTTTTTCCTTTTCATGTTCAGCATCTTTATTCTCTAATTTTTTTGAAAAAGTATCGGCTGCACCATCAAGCATCTGCTTTTTCCAGCTATTGACCTGGGTGGTGTGCACTTCAAATTCTGACGCAATTTCTGCGACTGTTTTTGACCTTTCAAAGCCTCAATGGCTACTTTTGCTTTAAATTTGTTGTTGAATGTTTTTCTTTTTTGTGCTCATTTTTTGTTCCCCGTTAGGTTAGCTCTTATATCTTAACCTATTGTCCAGTTTTCGGGGTCCACTATACAGTTATTTAATAGCTGAGCATTGTTAACGGCCGTGTATTAATTCTATTCGGGTTTTTCTTCATCGCGCCAAAAATCACGCACAACATTGTATTCAACATCATTGGCCGGAACAAAAGTACTAAAATTTCTGATTTGTAGGATTTTCTTTCCGGCTTCTCTTTCCGGCCAAGTTAATATTGCCTGTTTGATAGCTTCACGAGCCTCTTCAGGCACTCGCCTATGCACCGCATAGAGGACGTGCGGAATACCCGGTGTTTCGTATAATATACGTAATTGAGTCATATCTATTTTTTTGGCCAATAGTTCCAAGGTACCGGATGTTGAGCCACAGGCCTGTGCGTCATTTAATATCAACTTTTGCATGCAGGATAGATGTGAACGGGTATATTTTAATGTCACATCTTTATCAACATCCAAACCAGCCGTCAGTAAAGCTTTCTTGGTCATCTGCGACACAGCAGCCGTTTTGGACGGGTTTGCAATGGTATAACCTTTTAAATCATATAAGGTATTAAAAGAGCTCTCTTTTTTAACCATGATAACGCTGGTCATAGGAATATCCCAACGCACTAAAGGTAAATAATTGTATTTATCATGGGCTAAAACATAATCAAAAGGCTGAATAAAAACAATATCGAAGGCTTCACTTTTTAACTGCTCAATAAACTTTTTATAGCTGCCAGTTGATCGAAAGTTCACTTTCTGATTCAATGCATTACTAAAATCAACCGCAATGGGTGCATAAACACGTTGAATTTGCGAAGGCGGCAAATGTGGAAAAACACCAAAAGTATAAGCACCATCTGCATGTTCAGCTAGCACTATGCCATTGAAACTTAGAAAGATTATACATAAATTAACACAAAAAGTCAGAGCGGTTTTGATCATAATATTCACTTTTAAATTCATCTGTTTTTCTAAGTATAGACAATAAAAAGAGTATTGAGAGAAAATATGTTCACAGGTATCGTACAAGGCACCGCTATAATCACCCAAATTATAGAGAAAGAAGACTTTAGAACCCATATTATTGAGTTTAATGATGATATGCTCAGTCACTTATCAATAGGCGCTTCAGTGGCTCATAATGGCTGCTGCCTCACCGTGACCCGTATTGAGGACTCAAAGGTGTCATTTGATTTAATGCAGGAAACATTACACGTAACCAATCTGGGTGAGTTAACTGTCGGCGACCGGGTTAATATCGAACGCGCAGCAAGGTTTGGTGATGAGATCGGTGGGCATCAGATGTCCGGACACATTCTTTTTATGGCAACGATTAGTCAAATCGAAAAGAGCACTAATAATTGCCAGATCGGATTTGAAATTCCTGAACAATTTAAGCGCTTTGTCTTTACCAAAGGCTATATTGGTATTGATGGTATCAGCCTTACCATTGGCGACGTTAAAGAAAACACCTTCAATGTTAACTTGATACCTGAAACACTACAACGAACCAACCTGTCTTCACGAAAAATTGGCGATAAAATCAATATTGAAATTGATCCCCAAACACAGGCAATTGTAGAAACTATTGAACGTATTATGGCCAGTAAATTAACCTGAAAGCGCTCAATTAATGGCTCGAACGATCCTAAATCCGGTATATTGATCGCCCGAAGCAATATTATCTAATTTTTTATTAACTGAGCAATCCTTAATCGGATCAATATGAGCCCCACCACGAGCCACGGTATTGCCACCATCAACAACAAACTCTCTGGCATTGCCAACAACATTCATTAGACCCCAAGGATTAGATTGCCCGGTATTCGCGGCTAATAATATTTTTCCTTTTAATAACTTACTACCAAATTTAATTCGACAATTGACATCATTGTATTGTGCTTTATTATTGCTTTTCGCAGCATACAACCATTGCTGAGAGCTTGGTAGAGAATAGTTTTTAGCCGTTTTTTGACTCAGCCACTGAGTATAAGCTTTTGCATTTTCAATGCTGATATCAGTGATTGGTAGACGACCACTTCCAGTCTTTTTACTACAATCACCTGAGGCCTGACAATATAAATTATAATCATTAATGGTGATTTCATATTTAGAAATGGCAAAAACTTTAGAAACCGATGCCCCAGATGGAATAACAACCATCATAGGTGCTCTAAATTTATTATCTATCGTATCGTAACAATTGGCGCGTTTACGCCGACCATAGCCTGCATATTTCGCTTTGCATGAATCAGTTGAGCTTGTTTGCGGCGTTATTTCTTTAGGCGCAACAACTGCTATCGTGATATTTTCTTCTTTAACTTGCTCCTTAGTCTTAGTTTTTTCGCGACAATCAAGCTATTTTCTAATATCTTGTATTGTTTTATGGCTTTTTTCTTTAATGCTCTTAGACCACTATGCTGTGCTTCAAACTTTAAACCACTGGCAACAATATCAAGTGTCTGTTTATATTCCTTGCTGACAAATAACTGCCTTGCCTGGGTATAATAAGCCTGTGCAATATTTTGTCGAGCTTCTCTGGAAATATAGGGATCATTACGACCCAAAATACGTTTTAAATCATTATAGGTACGAATAGCGACTTAATGTGGCTATACTTAACCGGACACACAACTTAAAATAACTAAAAGATAAAAAGTGTGACCTAAAATGAATGATCAAACAAAAAAACCGAATAAAAGCTATACATCAGAATTTAAAGAATCAGCTGTCAAATTAGCTAATGAGACGGATCAACCCGTTTCTCAGACTGCCAGGGAGCTAGGTGTTAATGTAAATACTCTACATACCTGGATCAGTAAATATTCCAAACCGGTGAAGACGGTAGCCAATAGAAGTGATGAACACATTTATGATGAAGTAAAACGTCTGAAAAAAGAATTGGCAAAAGTGATTCAGGAGCGTGATTTATTAAAAAGGCCACAGCGTACTTTGCAAGGGAAACTTTGTGAAGTACGCATGGATAACTGATCAGGCTAAAGATTACCCGGTAACGATTCTGTGCCGTTTTATGGATGTTTCCGTAGTTGCTATTATGATTGGGTTAGCTCTCCTAAAACGGATAGAGAGAAAGAAAATGAAGCGCTTACTGAGCAGCTAAAAAACTGTTTGAAGACAGTCGCAAGACTTATGGAACCCGTCGTCTTAAAAAGAAAACTGGCTGAAAAAGGCGTTCATATAAGCCGCCGGAGAATTGGTCGATTAATGAAAAAAGCCGGTTTGTTTTGTAAAACGAAGAGACGCTTTAAAGCGACGACTAATTCCAAGCATAATAAGCGTATATCTCCAAATTTACTGGAAAGAGAGTTTACTGTCTCTCAACCTGATCGCTACTATGTGGGTGATATTACCTATATTGCCACCAAGGAAGGCTGGTTATATTTAGCGGTTGTCATTGACTTATTCTCTAGGCAAATTGTTGGCTGGTCGATGGATGAGCGAATGAAAGCCAAGCTAGTCAATGATGCTTTACTGATGGCCATATGGAAGCGTAAACCAATGGATGGATTGCTTTGGCATACTGACCGAGGTAGCCAATATGCCTCTGATAGTCATAGAAAAATATTGTCGGATCATAACATAATTCAGTCTATGAGCCGCAAAGGAAATTGCTGGGACAATGCTGTATCAGAGAGCTTCTTTCATAGTTTGAAAACTGAATTGACGCACCATTGTCGATTCAAAACCAGAGTAGAAGCAAAGCAGGCAATATTTGAATATATTGAGGTATTTTATAATCGGGAGCGACTTCATTCGGCTAATGATTATTTGTCACCAGTCGATTATGAAATACAGCAGGAAATAGCTTAAATCGATTGATTGAAGAGGGGTAAAAGGCGACATAAATGCCGCCCATTACCGTTGACGGCCATCGGCTCCTCAGCCTGTGCCGTGAAGATATTGTAACAGGATCATTACCGTTGTGAAAATACCTTGGGTGAATGGAACGGCTCTATCGTTCCAGAGGGCAAAGCCCTTTCTCTTCATCTGTTTAAAGTTAACATGAGAAACTAAAATGATAGGAAATACAAAATGACAAAAATCACTTGAAACAGCCAAAAAAATATTTAGAAAACTGTCCGGAAAAGTGTTGACACATCAACTTGCATTTCCTGCGCTTTAAGCTGGGTCGTTAAGGATGTTTTCAAACCTGCAATTTTTGCCAGACGTTGTTTTGCCTTATGTTTAACCCTAACAATATTTTCTAAGGCCAATAGAATGGCTTCTTCATCTTCAATACCAAAGATACTACTATTATATTGTTTTGCTTTTTCCAGAAAACGCCGAGCTTCAATTAAACGTTCCTTATCACGCATGATTACTGACTGTTGCATATATAAAGAAGCCAGGGTTTGTTTCTTCTCATTCAACCAGGTAGACCTTTTACCTAACTTGCTATTAAGTTGGGTGTAAATTTGTGTCACGTCAGCATCCCATTCATCACTTAAATCAGACTCTTCCAAGCGTTTAACTAATTTCTGTTTAAGATTTGAAATACTGAACGAACTCAATTTATTTTTGACTTTATTATCGAATGCATGTCCATCATTATTTAATAGCTTATTATCATTTGATAGTTCCAGGGACTTCGATTTATCCACTAAGTTTTGTAGTAATATCTCATCAGGAAATATTAATTCAGCTTTAACTAGCAAGCTATTAGCTTCTTCAAGATTATACTCATTTAACAAACGTTCTATATTGCTTTGATAAACCAATAACAAACGCTGATCTTTAACTAATGGGTGTGTTTCTTCTATGCCTTTAACCGCATTAATTATTTTAAATATTTCAGCTTGCTCACTACTTTGACTGCTTAATTCAGACACTTGTAAGTTTTCTAATAACTCATTAAATTGACTATTAAGGCGATTTATTTCAACAAATTTTTGTTTTTCAAAGCTTTCAAATAGTCGGGCAACTCTGGCAGAATCTGGATAGTAAGTCTGTGTCATTTTCAACAAAATAGAGTCATGTTCAAAGTATTCATTATAATGATTACCTTTGAGTAAAGCCTCGATCCTATTTTCTACTAAGCTTAACCAATGTGATTTTATATTTTCTAACACATATTCTTTAGTCTTCACATCCAATGAAATAATATGTTCATTGATAGATAAAAATTCATTTTGTTGTGAATCTACTTGTAGTGATTGCACCATAGCAATAAAGTGTGCCTGCTGCTTAAAATAGTATTCTTCTTGAATCTTGGGATAAAAAATGATACCTAAAATAATAACCAAGGCTAATACAGAAACAATAAAAGGGGTTTTACTTTTTTTCTTATAATTATACGCTTGAATAAATAGCTCTAAATTATCAAAACGATCTTTTCCAGAAATTTCTAATGCTTTTAGTATTGCTTTATTTTTCTCTTTATGAAAAGATTTTCGTAGTGCAGCTATTTTTTTTATCCGCAGTGATTTATTAGCAATTTTATCTTTTGCTTTATCCGCTGGCATCCTCTGATAAGGATGTTCTCCTGTTAATAATTCATAAAACACACAGGCAATAGAATAGATATCATCATGTGGTTCTGGTGCTTCACCTTGTAACATTTCCAAACTGGCATAGGTTGGTGTCAATGCTCCCAATTCGGTCGGGTCAAATAGTGTTTTATCACGTGTATGCGTGCTATCAATTTGTTCCTGAGATATTTTACAGGCTCTTGCTATACCAAAATCAAATATTTTTGCTTTGTTATCATCGGTAATAAAGATATTACTTGGTTTTAAGTCTGAGTGAACAATAGCATGTTGATGTGCATATAATACTGCATTGGCAATCGCGTTAATAATGGGTGTGGCTTGTTCTTCTGTCATGCCATGCGGATAATCATTGGCAATGACCTCATCCAGCGAACGCCCTTGCAGTAGTTCCATGGTCATATAAACAACATCACCATCTCGATCAAAATCATGCACATTGACAATATTAGGATGTGATAATTGCTGTGATTTTCTCGCCTCACGTTGTAAGGCAATCAATGATTCGGGGTGTTCTCGAAATTCGTCATTTAAGACTTTAATGGCAATATACGGGTTCTTATCACGTGCTTCTTTTTTTCTTAGGTCAACCGCCTTATAAACCTTACCCATACCACCAACGCCCAAGACCTCTTCTAGGACAAAACGATTATTGATAATACTGCCAGTGGTGAGTTTTGTTGCATCACTGGCACGATTTTTTTTCCCTGACATGATGCGTGTCGAATTATCGCTGGATGTCGATTTTTTTAATATTCTGGTTTTGTCCGCAAGCTCTTGCTTTAATTTTACTGCATCGACCGCTTCAGGTTTAACGATAATCGTTCTATCCTGATTTTCATATTGGTTTTTATGTTTTGCTTTAAGACGGGTTTTATCACGCTGTTGTGATAGTTTTTTTGCGGTAGAGGAAACACCGGCTGATTTAACTTGAATGATGGTTAAACTATCATCCAAACTCTCACCTAAGCTATTAGATTCATCTGTTTTACGGCTATTATTTTTCATAAATGATCAATCACTGCTTCTCTACAACAATAATGGAGACATTATCCGAAGCTTCACGTAATAATACTTCACCTAAGAGTTTATTAGCAATATGATCCGTTTTATCTTCCTGTAAACTGGCAACGATAATTTCACTGGTGAGCTCATTGTATAAACCATCACTGCATAATAGTAATTTATCGCCCTTTTGAATTGTAAATTGATTAATATCTATTTTTAAATGCTCTTCTACACCGATAGCACGTGTAATAACATTGGATTGTGGATGTAAAACGGCTTCGTCTTGTGTCAATTCACCATTATCCAACATCTCTTGTACCAGAGAGTGATCTTTTGTTATTTGATATAACTTGTCATTTCTATAGATATAGAGCCGACTATCCCCTACCCATAAGCAACTACACAAATCATCAACAATGTAAGCAATAACAACCGTACTACCAGCAACTCTAATTTGTTGTTGTTCTTCTCCTTCGGTCTCTTTGTTAGCATCTGATTTCTTTTTTAAGGGATTTTTAAGCAGTTTTAAACTGCTGAGTTTATTATGTTTTAATTTATATTTTTTAGGTTTATTAGTCTCAAATAAACGTCCTGAATGAATATTATCATTGGCTTTAAGCAATGCAGCTTCAATTTGATCCAGTGAGCACTGTAAGTCTTTTTCTTCTAATTGTAATTGTAATAGTTCTTCAACGATTGACTGGCTGGCCAAATCACCCGCAGAATGTCCTCCCATACCATCGGCTACGACAAACATATTATAGTCAGGATGGCATAAAATAGAGTCTTCGTTTTGTTTGCGAATATAACCACGATGCGTTCTTTGTGCGCTACTAATCATAATCAAACTAATGTGGCTATACTTAACCGGACACACAACTTAAAATAACTAAAAGATAAAAAGTGTGACCTAAAATGAATGATCAAACAAAAAAACCGAACAAAAGCTATACATCAGAATTTAAAGAATCAGCTGTCAAATTAGCTAATGAGACGGATCAACCCGTTTCTCAGACTGCCAGGGAGCTAGGTGTTAATGTAAATACTCTACATACCTGGATCAGTAAATATTCCAAACCGGTGAAGACGGTAGCCAATAGAAGTGATGAACACATTTATGATGAAGTAAAACGTCTGAAAAAGAATTGGCAAAAGTGATTCAGGAGCGTGATTTATTAAAAGGCCACAGCGTACTTTGCAAGGGAAACTTTGTGAAGTACGCATGGATAACTGATCAGGCTAAAGATTACCCGGTAACGATTCTGTGCCGTTTTATGGATGTTTCCGTAGTTGCTATTATGATTGGGTTAGCTCTCCTAAAACGGATAGAGAGAAAGAAAATGAAGCGCTTACTGAGCAGCTAAAAAACTGTTTGAAGACAGTCGCAAGACTTATGGAACCCGTCGTCTTAAAAGAAAACTGGCTGAAAAAGGCGTTCATATAAGCCGCCGGAGAATTGGTCGATTAATGAAAAAAGCCGGTTTGTTTTGTAAAACGAAGAGACGCTTTAAAGCGACGACTAATTCCAAGCATAATAAGCGTATATCTCCAAATTTACTGGAAAGAGAGTTTACTGTCTCTCAACCTGATCGCTACTATGTGGGTGATATTACCTATATTGCCACCAAGGAAGGCTGGTTATATTTAGCGGTTGTCATTGACTTATTCTCTAGGCAAATTGTTGGCTGGTCGATGGATGAGCGAATGAAAGCCAAGCTAGTCAATGATGCTTTACTGATGGCCATATGATGTGTCAACACTTTTCCGGACAGTTTTCTAAATATTTTTTGGCTGTTTCAAGTGATTTTTGTCATTTTGTATTTCCTATCATTTTAGTTTCTCATGTTAACTTTAAATAGATGAAGAGAAAGGGCTTTGCCCTCTGGAACGATAGAGCCGTTCCATTCACCCAAGGTATTTTCACAACGGTAATGATCCTGTTACAATATCTTCACGGCACAGGCTGAGGAGCCGATGGCCGTCAACGGTAATGGGCGGCATTTATGTCGCCTTTTACCCCTCTTCAATCAATCGATTTAAGCTATTTCCTGCTGTATTTCATAATCGACTGGTGACAAATAATCATTAGCCGAATGAAGTCGCTCCCGATTATAAAATACCTCAATATATTCAAATATTGCCTGCTTTGCTTCTACTCTGGTTTTGAATCGACAATGGTGCGTCAATTCAGTTTTCAAACTATGAAAGAAGCTCTCTGATACAGCATTGTCCCAGCAATTTCCTTTGCGGCTCATAGACTGAATTATGTTATGATCCGACAATATTTTTCTATGACTATCAGAGGCATATTGGCTACCTCGGTCAGTATGCCAAAGCAATCCATCCATTGGTTTACGCTTCCATATGGCCATCAGTAAAGCATCATTGACTAGCTTGGCTTTCATTCGCTCATCCATCGACCAGCCAACAATTTGCCTAGAGAATAAGTCAATGACAACCGCTAAATATAACCAGCCTTCCTTGGTGGCAATATAGG
Organism: sulfur-oxidizing endosymbiont of Gigantopelta aegis; assembly: GCF_016097415.1. Taxonomy (NCBI): domain Bacteria; species sulfur-oxidizing endosymbiont of Gigantopelta aegis. Next base: position 3,126,369 of record NZ_JAEHGE010000001.1, read on the forward strand.
TAATATCACCCACATAGTAGCGATCAGGTTGAGAGACAGTAAACTCTCTTTCCAGTAAATTTGGAGATATACGCTTATTATGCTTGGAATTAGTCGTCGCTTTAAAGCGTCTCTTCGTTTTACAAAACAAACCGGCTTTTTTCATTAATCGACCAATTCTCCGGCGGCTTATATGAACGCCTTTTCAGCCAGTTTTCTTTTAAGACGACGGGTTCCATAAGTCTTGCGACTGTCTTCAAACAGTTTTTTAGCTGCTCAGTAAGCGCTTCATTTTCTTTCTCTCTATCCGTTTTAGGAGAGCTAACCCAATCATAATAGCAACTACGGAAACATCCATAAAACGGCACAGAATCGTTACCGGGTAATCTTTAGCCTGATCAGTTATCCATGCGTACTTCACAAAGTTTCCCTTGCAAAGTACGCTGTGGCCTTTTAATAAATCACGCTCCTGAATCACTTTTGCCAATTCTTTTTCAGACGTTTTACTTCATCATAAATGTGTTCATCACTTCTATTGGCTACCGTCTTCACCGGTTTGGAATATTTACTGATCAGGTATGTAGAGTATTTACATTAACACCTAGCTCCCTGGCAGTCTGAGAAACAGGTTGATCCGTCTCATTAGCTAATTTGACAGCTGATTCTTTAAATTCTGATGTATAGCTTTTATTCGGTTTTTTGTTTGATCATTCATTTTAGGTCACACTTTTTATCTTTTAGTTATTTTAAGTTGTGTGTCCGGTTAAGTATAGCCCATTAATATGGAAGCGTAAACCAATGGATGGATTGCTTTGGCATACTGACCGAGGTAGCCAATATGCCTCTGATAGTCATAGAAAAATATTGTCGGATCATAACATAATTCAGTCTATGAGCCGCAAAGGAAATTGCTGGGACAATGCTGTATCAGAGAGCTTCTTTCATAGTTTGAAAACTGAATTGACGCACCATTGTCGATTCAAAACCAGAGTAGAAGCAAAGCAGGCAATATTTGAATATATTGAGGTATTTTATAATCGGGAGCGACTTCATTCGGCTAATGATTATTTGTCACCAGTCGATTATGAAATACAGCAGGAAATAGCTTAAATCGATTGATTGAAGAGGGGTAAAAGGCGACATAAATGCCGCCCATTACCGTTGACGGCCATCGGCTCCTCAGCCTGTGCCGTGAAGATATTGTAACAGGATCATTACCGTTGTGAAAATACCTTGGGTGAATGGAACGGCTCTATCGTTCCAGAGGGCAAAGCCCTTTCTCTTCATCTGTTTAAAGTTAACATGAGAAACTAAAATGATAGGAAATACAAAATGACAAAAATCACTTGAAACAGCCAAAAAATATTTAGAAAACTGTCCGGAAAAGTGTTGACACATCAAACACCTATTAAGGCAGGTGTATCACCCACAACGAATAATGATTTAATGTTATGCCAAACCTCTCGATCCCAGTCACCATCTAGAAATGATGCAAAGCCATCACGCTCTGGTAAACCTTCACAAACTAAAAATGAGGGTTTTATTTCTTCAGAACCTGATGTCCACCAGAAACTATAGGTGGGAAAGGCTTGTTCGATAAAAAATGACTAATGGCAGGGAATGAACTGAGTGGGTTTGAATTCACCGGATCCATTAGAAAATGGCCTTGAAACCGCTTTTCTTTATGGATTTCATTGATTGCTTCATTGGGATTAATCCGACTCACAACCGGCTCACCTAATGCAGCAAGACTTTGCTCCAGATCCTCTAATTGAAAATCATCTTCCAGTGTTGATAAGGCAATTTCTTCAGCTTGCTCCAACCAATGATGACATTCATCAATCAAAGCAACGGGCTTTACCGCTTCGGTGATATGCGATGCAATCGTTAAGGGGAAATAGCGTCCCACGCGATCAACACTGGGAATAATGACTCCGACCCAAGCACTTTCCCGCAATTACCATCAGAAAGTATAAACTTCCAAACCGGAGCAACCATAAAATAATCCAGCCATTGCTCACCGAGTTGTTCCTGACTCGCGGCCATTGCAGTTTGCAGCCAATTATCCCAGGGATCAATAAATGTTCTTGGGAGATTTCTTGAAAGAAAGTCGCCATGAGTAGGTAACTTGCCATAAAATCCATTTAATTTACTCATAAGAGTTTTAAACCTCTTAGATTCAACTCATAAGTGCAACACTATTTGGTTGTATTTGTGATATTTGCTGGTTTATCGCTGGCTCATGAAATTCCGGGGTGGCCGAGCGTAGCGATGGCCACCGAATTTCATGAGCCACGACGCCTGACGGCGCTACTAAAAAATCATAAGTACAGCAATGATTTGCTCGAAAAAATGGCCAATTGCTTGTAAAATCGGCCATTTTCTCCTGCAAGAGTAAAGTGACTTATGAGAACTTACAAGCAATTGACACAAGAACAAAGATACTACATTTCGACTGAGATTAAAAATGGCATTTCCCAGTCTAAAATTGCTCAGGCGATTGAGGTGAGTAAATCTACTATATGCCGTGAAATTAAACGCAACGCTGGTTTACGTGGCTATCGATTTAAGCAAGCTCAAGAAAAAGCCGTTAAGCGTCGCTACAATGCTTCTAAAGCAATTAAAATGACGGATGACATGATTGCCCTTATTGATGAAAAGCTTTCACAGCACCAGTGGAGTCCTGAACAGATATCAGGTTGGTTACTGAATGACAAAATGCTACTTCTTAGCCATGAACGTATTTATCAACACATATGGGATGATAAGAAGCAAGGTGGTGATTTACATCAGTATTTAAGGCGTCAGGGAAAGAAATACCAAAAGCGTGGTAGTAACGGTAAAAGCAGTCGAGGACAAATAATTAATCGAATTTCCATTGATGACCGTCCTAAGATTGTTGATGATAAACGTCGTGTTGGTGACTGGGAAATTGATACAGTGATCGGTAAAGGACACAGTGGTGCTCTGGTCACGATTGTAGAAAGAAAAACGCTTTACACATTAGTAGCAAGAGTGAATGGCAAACAGGCTGATTGGGTGACACAAGCAACAATACAATTGCTTAAACCCTTTAAAGACAGGCTTCATAGTATTACCGCAGACAATGGTAAAGAGTTTGCTTATCATGAGCAGGTAAGCAAAGCTCTTGATACAGCATTTTATTTTGCCCACCCTTATTCTTCATGGGAGCGAGGGTTAAATGAAAATACTAATGGACTGATTAGACAATATTTTCCTAAAGATACAGACTTTAAAGAAGTGACTGATAAAGAGGTTTACAACATGATGGAAAAACTTAATAATAGACCTAGAAAGGCACTCGGCTTTCAAACACCATTCCAGGCAATGAAAAAATCATTTGCAAGAACTGGAATTTCCTGCGTTGCACTTCAGAGTTGAATCCGCGCCTTATATCCGTATCAATTTGGGTCAGTTAAAAAATATTATTTTAGCGGTTTGTTAGTTCAATGACTTGTTAATTCAATGAATTGGGCGCTCTATAACGTTTTAGTAAATTATTACTAAAAGGATTTTTCACACTATTAGCAATTAGTTCAAATTTTGCTTTTTTACCTTCTAATACATAATCAACAATAAAATGATCATTTAATTTAGTATTTTGCAGTTCATAATTATCCATTATCCTAAAAAATGCCCACGGACCTTGTTCTTTATAAGCCACTCGATCACCATGTAAATCTTCAAAGATAATTTTTGCTTCACTATAATCTGTATTACCCGGCCAGGTCATTTTGCTCGGGATTAGGGGGCCATGTTGATAGGTGACTTTTTGATCACCTTGACGCAATTCAAACCGAGCAATATTAGAATCCAGATACATTGGCCGAAGTGAATAATTAATAGTGGGAAAGTCCTTATCATTTTTGAAGAAAACTTTACGGATATTTTCTGCTCGTTCAAATTGTCGCAGGGCTTTATTGCTCACACTAAGAGTAAAACCCTCAACTCGTTTCAAGGTCCATGGCTTCCTTCGAGTATTAACAAAATCTTTTAAATAGGTGTTAAAGAAAGTAGACTCTATGCCATCGGGTTTAAAATATTCAGTGAAATCTGCCAATGATGCTTCATTAGTTGCCTTAGAATGCAAGGGATAACGATCTTTCATGCTGCGTTTATAAAAGGGTATCACACTAGCCTGGTATACAGTATTTAAGTATTTATTAGAATCTTTTAATACCAACCCCCAAGAGTTTCGGGAAATATCTTTGAGCCATTTTTTCAGTGGTTCAGGTGAACGAGAAGCTAACAATTTAAGTTTACCTACCGGATCTTGCGCTCCCCCCTTCAATCTATCCTTAGCTAAACGATAGGCGGTTTCGCCATCATCCATCGTGCTGGCGAGATTATTCAAATAACCTTGTAATTCAGCCAATGCCATCATTATTTCACTCAAATGTGCCGGACGATTATTTTTTTGCTCTATGGTTTTATTCAGATCAAAAAATTGTTTTTCAACAATATCCGTAGGCTGATCAGGTAGGTTAATTAAATTTCGATCAGAAGCACGTCTTACCATACGTAATACTGAACCCGTTCGACCAGTCACTTTACGACTTAACTCACTCGCCATTGATTTATTTTTTTCTAGCATCTCTGTATCAACAGGCAACTGGCTTAAGCGGGTATTTTCAGCGACATTTTCTATCACTCCTCTAAAAGGCGAATAAGGTCCGGTTATTTGTGTTAATGCCGTAATAGCCTGATTGACATTGGAGAAATTATTAACCGTCAAATCATTGAGGGCATTATTCCAATAACGCGCATAGTCTTCCAGATAGAGTGATTTAACTTTATCATTAAAAAGAGCAATATCAGCTGAGGTAAAATCACCTTTTTGAGTGCCTAGCACCCAGTTCTCTTGTGCTATTTCTTTAACATAAAGATGACTGTCTTTTTTGAAGATATTTTTATAACCATTATAAGTGTATAAATAAGGTATCGAACTAGTGGTACCAGAAAATACCATATTCATTTCCGGGCCGACTTGTGCCGAAAAGGTAAAGGCTTCATCATTGGCATTTTTTGCTTCGGTCTTAATACGATTATAAATTTGTTGATGCAAGGGGACTTTGCGTAACACCAATCGTGCTTTTTCTACCAAGGCCTGATTAATGCGAATGGCTGCAAAATCTGAAGACAACAAAACATCTAAATGTGCCTTCAAGTCATCTTGCAGCGTTGCTTCACCAGCAAGGTTAGTGCTCCAGTCAAGTTCCATCCATTGATCGATAAATTCTTTTTCAAAACGTTTCGGCAGACTCATCATTAAATATGCTTTTAAGGCTTCAAATAAATAATCAGGATGACCAATACTTAAACGTATCTGCTCTTCAAGACGATGCTTGAGCGCTGGCATAAAGAGTTGATTTAACTGTTCTATATAGGCAACATTCATGAGTTCATGAAAATTTTCACCTTGATACAAACCTAGCTTCATTGTTGTTGGTATTGAGTCATCCTTTGGAAAAATGGCATCAGCAGCATTTAAGCGTTCTAATTGTGCATTGACATCATTGAAGTTAGTTCGCTTTAATCCTATTAAATTCTCATTATATTGAGCCAGTTGCTCATCAACTTCCTTAATGTTTCTTTCATTGAGTGTAAAACTGGTAGACCAGGCTAAGGCACTTGCCGTCGCAGCTATAATTGCCGTGGCATAAGAGGCACGTTGTAACCAAAGAATTTTGTTTTCAAAACGACGATTAACGCAGACTAAGTTGGCTTCTGTAAAAATAACTTGTTGTAAAAGGGTTTTTATAAAATAGCTCTTCCCTTGCGATTGCATGACCGGCAAGGCCTGGCGATCGATATCAAATGAATCAATTAAATTACCCATTATGCGATCAATTGGTGTCCCTTCTTGAGTACCACTGGTTAAGTATACACCGCGTAAATTAGGCCGTTCATGAAAACGAGAAGAAGAAAAAGTTTGTTCAATAAAACTATTCAGTGAGGCTTTTATTGCTTCCAATTGCACTGGAAATTCAACAATTTTTCCTCTGCGTTGTGGATCACGTTCATAGTTTAATCGCCACAACAGTCTATCATTGACATTTTTAAGTAATAGGTCGAATTGTTCATTGAACAAATAGCCCGGCGCTTGTTCAGCATCACCATTAGGGCTATAATTTTCTGGGAATGTCATTCCCCAAACCTGTTCTCTTTCATCACGCCCTAAATCATCAAAAAATTCCGAAAATCCAGCAATCATATCGCCTTTCGTGATCAGGAGATAAACAGGAAATTGTATATTCAACTGATTTTGTAATTCTAAAAGTCGGCTTCTTATGGCATGAACATGAGCGGTTCTTTCTTGTTCCGTCTGAGTAAGAATATCTTGAATGCTAATCGCCACCATAACCCCATTGATTGGGCGACGCTTACGATGCTTTTTCAGTAGTTTGAGAAAACCGCCCCAGGCCGCAGAATCATTTGCCGCATGACTATCCTGAGTCGTGTAACGACCCGCAGTATCAATTAGTACAGCTTCATCAGTAAACCACCAATCACAGTTGCGAGTACCACCAACGCCCTTAACAGCCTCATGGCCATATTTTTCAGCTAATGGAAAACGTAAACCTGAATTGATTAGCGCAGTAGTCTTACCTGATCCCGGTGGGCCAATAATGACATACCAGGGTAAATCGTAAATATATTGCTTGCCATTGGTATTTTTTGATGAATGTTTTAAAACATGCATTGCATCATCAAAACGTTCACCAAGAATTTTTACTTCTTCATCAGAAGCATCTTCATCAACATGACTATCTTCTTTAAGACCTTCAATTAATTCTTCATTATTCTTCTTTGCTTGCGCTTGAATGCGCAGGTTATTTAAGCCCCATAATAATAATAGGATCATAATAGTGACCAGGCGTACCGTTTCTGAGGCCAGTGGTATTTTTCCTGCTATAGCCACAAGGGGGCCAACAAACCAGATTAGAATAGATAGTGCAATAACACCTAATAGTGTTACCAACCATTTTTTGGTAAAGATTGCTTTTAATGTTTTCATACATTAGCCCCTAAAAACAATCCATCATTTAGCATAGTCGATTGTGTTGAACGTTGTGGTGGTCTTACTAAACGCTCTTTTTTTAGCTCAGATTTTGATTCAGGATGCTTGTCATCAAGTAGAGGCTCATTAGTCTCCAATTCAAGCTGAAGTTCTTCTGGTCCTAGCTTAATAATCTCATTCAAAACAGGGGTTGATGATTGATCCAGCATATAGGTAAAACTGGAAAACATAGCCAACAAAATAACACCCGATAAAGCACCAACAACCCATAAAGGGACATAACGAATCAAAGCACCACGTCGGTCAGAAACCCCACGCCAATTAGAAGACAACTCTTTATTGAAATCATTTCTTAAACTGCGCAATTGTCGATAAAGGTCTTCTCTTAACTGCTCTACCTGACCATGGCCATTATCAATGACTCGATACTTGCCCTGGAAACCAATGCTGATACAGATATACATTAATTCCAATATATCTAGATTTTTTGCTGGCTCTTTTAATAAACGTTCTAATAACAAATAAAATTTCTCACCACCCCAGGTTTCCCCATGAAAAAGACTGAGTAAACTTTGCTGACTCCAATTGCTTTCCTGCCCCCAAGGCGTACTGGCAACAATTTCATCCATTGAAGTACAGATAATATAGCGGGCTTGAAGAATTTTATCGTTGACGATGCCCGCACGACTACAATTTATCTCAAACTGTTTAATTTCATCTTGCAGTTTAAATTTAAGCTGTTGCACATCATTGTGCATAATTGAATTTGATAGTTTGATCATTAATGACAGTAAAGTAGAAGCACAATGAACCAACTCATTTAAACTACTTAAATGTGAATATTGCTCAGACGATTCAGGTGAATTATTACCATAATCCTGGCGACTATAATCCTTACTACCATATCCATCAGACTTTGGCATTTGACGATAATCAGCCATGACATCGCGTGATGAAGGTGAATAATTCACGGGCGCAGCGGAATTATTCTGCTGTCTATTCTTAAAATTAATTTGCGTTTTATTTGAATCCGTTTCAGAATTAACGCTTGACTGTCTTTTGCCGCCAGGCCTAGGCCTAACCACAGTATTATCGTTGGGAAAACGAATGACTGTTTTATCATCCATAATAATTATTATCCATGCTCTTGATTAGTGAAAGTCATCAGTGCTTAATAGCCCAAAATTCCATATCCAAGTCAGGGAAATTACCGCTGACATGAATTGCAAAGCCACCTGAATTAGCCAATTGTGACCAGGTTTCAGATTGACTATCCAATTGAAAATACGTATAGCCAGAGTGATAAGGTATTTGTCGTGGTGCAATTGGTAGCACTTGTATTTTGACACCGGGTAATTGTAAATTAACCAGATCTCGTATATGTTCGACTGGACCAATTTTGACCTGTGTTGGAAAGCTGCTACGTACTACTTCATTGGCAATGCTTGCTTTAACCGCAATCACAAAATGTGCTGTTTTAAGCAGATTTTTATCATTAATTGCCGCCACACTGATGCCATAATTTCTATCCTGAAGCGGTATTTGGATAGCATTTTGTTCCAGCACCATACTCAATGACTGACGTATCCCTGACATGATTTTTGCATAGCAATCCGTTAATGCTTCATGCGTATAAGGTGCGTAAAATTCAGGGCGTCTTGATGAAACAGTAAAGGTCGATAATTCACCATAGAGGGATACTAAATTTTGATATAAATACTCAGGGTGTAAAATTTCTTTATCTAATAAGTGCCGAAAAAGTGCCTCGTTTTTATTAACTAATTGTAAGAGTAAAAAATCAGTAATATCAGAGGTGCCACCCTTGCCTGTTGCAGTAATGCGACCAGCAACTGATTCTGCACGATGAGATAATAGACTAATGACTTCTTTATGGTAGTTAGTAATATTGGTCGAAGCGCTACTGTCCAAGGTGGTTGGAATGAAATCATCATCCAGGATAATGCTTTTGTCTGATCTGGATTCGACAATTTTGCAAAGGCTCAGAGCAATAAAATCACCTTTTAAATCATTTTCGGTTAATACGTCAAACTTGAGATAACCCAGATCAACTCGAGCAATAGAATCATTGCCAACATTATTGTCACGCACATCATGTTCTTCAATAAGAAAACGGGTATTATTTTTTTCCTTGGCCGATTTTTTTTGCGCCTCAGGAGTCCCCTGTGAACTCACAGGAAGTACAAGATAAACCACCTCATCTTTAATTTGCTCTTCGATATCCAGGATTAGGGGTAACTCATCAGTATTTTTAACAGAAAAAACAGTACCATAATGTGGAAGTGATGAACACATTTATGATGAAGTAAAACGTCTGAAAAAAGAATTGGCAAAAGTGATTCAGGAGCGTGATTTATTAAAAAGGCCACAGCGTACTTTGCAAGGGAAACTTTGTGAAGTACGCATGGATAACTGATCAGGCTAAAGATTACCCGGTAACGATTCTGTGCCGTTTTATGGATGTTTCCCGTAGTTGCTATTATGATTGGGTTAGCTCTCCTAAAACGGATAGAGAGAAAGAAAATGAAGCGCTTACTGAGCAGCTAAAAAACTGTTTGAAGACAGTCGCAAGACTTATGGAACCCGTCGTCTTAAAAAGAAAACTGGCTGAAAAAGGCGTTCATATAAGCCGCCGGAGAATTGGTCGATTAATGAAAAAAGCCGGTTTGTTTTGTAAAACGAAGAGACGCTTTAAAGCGACGACTAATTCCAAGCATAATAAGCGTATATCTCCAAATTTACTGGAAAGAGAGTTTACTGTCTCTCAACCTGATCGCTAGTTGACACATCAGTCATATAGATCAAGATTATCAAAGATAATAAAAAATAACAGACAATGATAAATGTTTTTTTTTCATAACAATCAAACAATTCAATCCAGTTTAATAAAGATCGATTCGGGATGCATAACAATATGTATTATGTTTTTTTTGAGTCATCTACAATTAACATTACTTGTTTATTCAAAGCCATTGCTATTTGTGCCTGATCTAATTGTCTAAATGCAATATCCTTATTACCATAGGTTCCATCACAACTAAAAGACACCCAATTTGCTGGACAATTTAATCCCGAAACTGCAGGTGCTTTGTCCAACAACACCATACAACCACCAAAAAAGAAACATTATCAATTAATATTCTTTTAATAGTCACGTTATCAATTATTGAACGTGCAGAAACCGCCACCTGAGAAACACCCAAAACAGCCACTGCAACCAAACCCATTATTAATTTTTTCATTGTATCACTCCAAAACTTTAAAATTAGAACATTTGTTTGATACTGCTATGAGCGAGTACCGCTTATTGTGTCTATCCGTTTACTTACCGCTTCGCCCACTTATGATGTAAATGGGAGTAGAAAATGAATATTGAGAAATTTTCTCGTTTATGACCACCCTAGATGGCCATCGAATAACGAATCAAATTAACTTCGTTATTCGGTTAATCATTGAAGTTATAGATAATATCATGAACAAGTACTGTTTTATAAGTATTGGTTCTCAGTTTTATCTCTAACTTAGGTACTACTTTAATACGATAAAACGCTAAATTCTGAGAAGTAATTCAAATTATGATTTATAAATATCAACAAAGCGTCTAAAGTGAGACATAATCGTGGAAATAACATAAATATGTCACTTAATGACATGGTTTTACTCAGATTTTGACTTCAATTGAATGTATTTTCTCTTAAAAATCAATGTTGATGAAAAATATTGTTTAAAATACCCCGTTTTTTAAACTTAAAGTCAAAAATACGATGACTCAACTCAAAAGTCATGGTTGCTAACTTTGTTTAGCTTTATGTGTTTCTTTCTGTTCAGTTTATAAAGTATAGCTGTATTTTCATATTGATCAACCAGGTTTAATCTGTGCAAGCATTGTCAATATTTTTGGTTATTAGCATTAAATGGTATCAGTTTTGGTTTTGTTCATAATATTTCTGATAAATGCTATCAATATGCCAAAGATTAGTCCCAAAAACAAACCTAAAATGACGATTAATGCCCGCTTGGGCTTTATCTTCTTATCCGGGGAAATGCCGCTTGGTCTAAATGGGCGACTCTTACCGTTTCTGGATCAATGCTTATGCTTTCAAGATAGGCGAGCTTCTTTTCTTTTTCTCTCAGCTCTTTTACGAAAGGAGTATCATCCGTTCTATTTTTTAATTGTTCGTAAGCGCTTAACCATCTAGCGTTATTCAAAAAATATCTCCCCTGCCTCATAATCAATCCATCGATTAATTATGAGGCACATCAATGAAACCAGAAACCCAAGCCAACTCAAAACAATTTTGGCAAGACCACGTTAATCAATGGAATGAAAACAGTATCAGCCAGGCATCCTATTGTCAGGAACATGGGCTACCCATCAAACGTTTTGGCTATTACAAGCGTAAGTTGCTGGGTGCAACAACGCAAACCAGTGCGATGACAAAGGGGAATGGTTTTATTCAACTATCTTCCCCGACACACTATTCAGCCCGCACCTCAGCATTAATTGTAGAATTACCCAATCAGCTACGCATTGAAGGGGTGACTGCCGATAATGTACAGCTGGTAAAACAATTAGCAGGATTGTTCCAATGAAGTCAGCCATACTTCCATCACTCAGCCTGCCACAGGTGTATCTCTATCTGAAGCCTGTTGATTTTCGTAAAAGTTTTATTGGCCTCAGTGCCATTGTTGAATGTGAATTAGGTCATAATCCTTTTGCAGGCCATCTGTATGCCTTTACCAATCGTCAGCGTAATAAAATTAAATGCCTCTTCTGGGATAATACCGGTTTTGTACTCTATTACAAAAGTCTCTCAGAAGAAAAGTTCAAATGGCCAAAAAAGGGTGAAGATGACCTGATGAATATCACCGGACAACAAATCAACTGGCTATTAGACGGCTATGATATCAGTGTCATGAAACCGCATAAGAAATTGCATTATGAGTCTGTATTTTAAGTACTTTTAGTATTTTTTGTTATAATAAAGCCATGCAAAACAAGGCTGAATCCACAAAAAACGACTCTATATTTTCCGCTTTTTCACACGCGGACAAGAATGAATTGTTGAGTGTCATTGAACAGAAAAACCACCGTATAAAAATACTGGAAGAAGCCCTTCGTCTGGCTCGTAGTAAACGCTTTGCACCCAGCAGTGAAAAAAGTGATGGTCAGGAACGCTTATTTGATGAAGCTGAGCAGGCGGCTGACGATGAGGGGCTCCCTGAACCTAAAACCACTTCGCCTAAGAAGAAAGAAAAAAACAGGCAGGAAGCCTTTCTCAAAGACTATTCCAAGAGTCCCTGTCTTCATCGATCTGACAGATGAAGAAAAAGCCGGTGCCATTGAGGTTTTTACACTAAAGTCAGAGAAGAGCTGGATATCATTCCAGCTAAAGTCCAAATACTGGAATACTTCCAGGAAAAAGCCGTCTTTGCAGGCACCAATGACACAGACAGTCGTTCAATAGCTGCGGTCATGCCAAAACATCCATTACCTAAATCAATGGGCAGTATTCACCTGATGGCACACATCATTATCTCAAAATATGCCGATGGTTTGCCTCTGTATCGAATGGAAGGCATATTATCACGCTATGGCGGCGATATAACCCGAGCCACCATGGCCAATTGGGCTATTAAACTGGCTCATCAGTTCCAGCCGCTCATCAACCTCATGCGAGAACATCAACTGTCGGGTGACATCATCCAAATGGATGAAACGGTGCTCAAAGTATTAAAAGAGCCGGGACTCAGTGCTCATTCGAACAAATACATGTGGGTCAGTCGTGGCGGGCCACCTGGACAACCCAGTGTGCTGTTTGAATACGATCCTTCTCGTAAGAAGGAAGTACCACTGCGCCTGCTTGATGGCTTTAGCGGCTATCTGCAAACCGAACACTTTTCCGGACAGTTTTCTAAATATTTTTTGGCTGTTTCAAGTGATTTTTGTCATTTTGTATTTCCTATCATTTTAGTTTCTCATGTTAACTTTAAACAGATGAAGAGAAAGGGCTTTGCCCTCTGGAACGATAGAGCCGTTCCATTCACCCAAGGTATTTTCACAACGGTAATGATCCTGTTACAATATCTTCACGGCACAGGCTGAGGAGCCGATGGCCGTCAACGGTAATGGGCGGCATTTATGTCGCCTTTTACCCCTCTTCAATCAATCGATTTAAGCTATTTCCTGCTGTATTTCATAATCGACTGGTGACAAATAATCATTAGCCGAATGAAGTCGCTCCCGATTATAAAATACCTCAATATATTCAAATATTGCCTGCTTTGCTTCTACTCTGGTTTTGAATCGACAATGGTGCGTCAATTCAGTTTTCAAACTATGAAAGAAGCTCTCTGATACAGCATTGTCCCAGCAATTTCCTTTGCGGCTCATAGACTGAATTATGTTATGATCCGACAATATTTTTCTATGACTATCAGAGGCATATTGGCTACCTCGGTCAGTATGCCAAAGCAATCCATCCATTGGTTTACGCTTCCATATGGCCATCAGTAAAGCATCATTGACTAGCTTGGCTTTCATTCGCTCATCCATCGACCAGCCAACAATTTGCCTAGAGAATAAGTCAATGACAACCGCTAAATATAACCAGCCTTCCTTGGTGGCAATATAGGTAATATCACCCACATAGTAGCGATCAGGTTGAGAGACAGTAAACTCTCTTTCCAGTAAATTTGGAGATATACGCTTATTATGCTTGGAATTAGTCGTCGCTTTAAAGCGTCTCTTCGTTTTACAAAACAAACCGGCTTTTTTCATTAATCGACCAATTCTCCGGCGGCTTATATGAACGCCTTTTTCAGCCAGTTTTCTTTTTTAGACGACGGGTTCCATAAGTCTTGCGACTGTCTTCAAACAGTTTTTTAGCTGCTCTTTGACAGCTGATTCTTTAAATTCTGATGTATAGCTTTTATTCGGTTTTTTTTGTTTGATCATTCATTTTAGGTCACACTTTTTATCTTTTAGTTGTTTTAAGTTGTGTGTCCGGTTAAGTATACCACATTAGGGATCACACTCGCCGTAAATTCAAAGATTCTCAGACGGCACAACCAAAGAAAAAGAGCAATCAAAAGCCTACAAAAGCCGATGTGGCACTGGCCCATATCAATAAGCTGTATTTAATTGAGCGTGAGATAAAAGAAGCCAGTGTTAATGAAAAATTTAAGGTTCGTCAGAAACAGAGCCTGCCGCTTCTTGAGAAAATAAGAACATGGGTCGATAACACCCTGGGCAAAGTGCCGAACGACAGCTTGACAGGAAAAGCACTCACCTATATTAATAATCAATGGCCTAAGCTGACTGTTTATTGTGAAGATGGTCGGTTGAATATCAGTAATGTGCTGGCAGAAAATGCGTAAGCGCTTAACCATCTAGCGTTATTCAAAAAATATCTCCCCTGCCTCATAATCAATCCATCGATTAATTATGAGGCACATCAATGAAACCAGAAACCCAAGCCAACTCAAAACAATTTTGGCAAGACCACGTTAATCAATGGAATGAAAACAGTATCAGCCAGGCATCCTATTGTCAGGAACATGGGCTACCCATCAAACGTTTTGGCTATTACAAGCGTAAGTTGCTGGGTGCAACAACGCAAACCAGTGCGATGACAAAGGGGAATGGTTTTATTCAACTATCCTCCCCGAAACACTATTCAGCCCGCACCTCAGCATTAATTGTAGAATTACCCAATCAGCTACGCATTGAAGGGGTGACTGCCGATAATGTACAGCTGGTAAAACAATTAGCAGGACTGTTCCAATGAAGTCAGCCATACGTCCATCACTCAGCCTGCCACAGGTGTATCTCTATCTGAAGCCTGTTGATTTTCGTAAAAGTTTTATTGGCCTCAGTGCCATTGTTGAATGTGAATTAGGTCATAATCCTTTTGCAGGCCATCTGTATGCCTTTACCAATCGTCAGCGTAATAAAATTAAATGCCTCTTCTGGGATAATACCGGTTTTGTACTCTATTACAAAAGTCTCTCAGAAGAAAAGTTCAAATGGCCAAAAGGGTGAAGATGACCTGATGAATATCACCGGACAACAAATCAACTGGCTATTAGACGGCTATGATATCAGTGTCATGAAACCGCATAAGAAATTGCATTATGAGTCTGTATTTTAAGTACTTTTAGTCTATTTTTTGTTATAATAAAGCCATGCAAAACAAGGCTGAATCCACAAAAAACGACTCTATATTTTCCGCTTTTTCACACGCGGACAAGAATGAATTGTTGAGTGTCATTGAACAGAAAAACCACCGTATAAAAATACTGGAAGAAGCCCTTCGTCTGGCTCGTAGTAAACGCTTTGCACCCAGCAGTGAAAAAAGTGATGGTCAGGAACGCTTATTTGATGAAGCTGAGCAGGCGGCTGACGATGAGGGGCTCCCTGAACCTAAAACCACTTCGCCTAAGAAGAAAGAAAAAACAGGCAGGAAGCCTTTCTCAAAGACTATTCCAAGAGTCCCTGTCTTCATCGATCTGACAGATGAAGAAAAAGCCGGTGCCATTGAGGTTTTTACACTAAAGTCAGAGAAGAGCTGGATATCATTCCAGCTAAAGTCCAAATACTGGAATACTTCCAGGAAAAAGCCGTCTTTGCAGGCACCAATGACACAGACAGTCGTTCAATGAAAGCTGCGGTCATGCCAAAACATCCATTACCTAAATCAATGGGCAGTATTCACCTGATGGCACACATCATTATCTCAAAATATGCCGATGGTTTGCCTCTGTATCGAATGGAAGGCATATTATCACGCTATGGCGGCGATATAACCCGAGCCACCATGGCCAATTGGGCTATTAAACTGGCTCATCAGTTCCAGCCGCTCATCAACCTCATGCGAGAACATCAACTGTCGGGTGACATCATCCAAATGGATGAAACGGTGCTCAAAGTATTAAAAGAGCCGGGACTCAGTGCTCATTCGAACAAATACATGTGGGTCAGTCGTGGCGGGCCACCTGGACAACCCAGTGTGCTGTTTGAATACGATCCTTCTCGTAAGAAGGAAGTACCACTGCGCCTGCTTGATGGCTTTAGCGGCTATCTGCAAACCGATGGCTATGCCGGTTACAATGCCGTGTGTGCACAAAATAATGCCACATCGGTCGGCTGCTGGGATCACACTCGCCGTAAATTCAAAAGATTCTCAGACGGCACAACCAAAGAAAAAGAGCAATCAAAAGCCTACAAAAGCCGATGTGGCACTGGCCCATATCAATAAGCTGTATTTAATTGAGCGTGAGATAAAAAGAAGCCAGTGTTAATGAAAAATTTAAGGTTCGTCAGAAACAGAGCCTGCCGCTTCCTAAGGCCAATGATATTGAGCCATATACGTATATGGTCTATGTATTAACCCAATTACCTTATGCGGATACGGTTGAAAAGCTGGAAGCATTGCTTCCCTGGAATTTTAAAAAAGCAGAATTGGAAAAGGTAAAGAACGCTGTTCGTTAAGCGCTTACGGATAAGGGGAGGGGATGTATTTGACGTCAACTACTTTGTCCGGTCGATAGAGAACGTGTTTAAAACCATATTTTTTGAATTCAAAGTCAAAAATGCAATTATCCAGCTCAAAAGTCACGGTTTCACTATTGACTTCATTTAGCTTTATGTATTTTCCTTTGTCCAGCTTATAAACTATAGCGGTATTCTCATATTGGTCAACAAGGATGTAAAACTTTACACCTTCGGCTTCGTACAAATGGAACTTGGTGGTGCGGTCTTTATGCGCAGTAGATTTTGAGAGCACTTCAAAAATAATGTCTGGCGCTTTACTAAGGTATTGCTCGTTATCGGTTGATGGCAAATAACCATATTGTCAGGCTGCACAACAGTATCATCGGTAATTTTCCAATCGACTGGCAATAACGCAAAACATTGTTCGCAATTGGACAATTGTTCTTCTAATATCTGCGCTATTCGACTGCTGATCTGTTGGTGTTTTATGCTAGGTGCTGGCGACATGGCATAGGGCAAGCCACTGATAATTTCCCATCGACCTTCCCACAAAATATAGTCATCATAGCTATAATGTGGTAAATCATCGGGCTGTAGCTTATACATTTTCAAATTACCCTTGTCAGTATCCACGTTTTTATAAAATTATAGCACAAACGTAAATAAGCTATTTTAATGTTTTATTAAGGCTTTGATTTCGTCATGGGTCAGTCCGCTTACCTCAGCAATGAAATTGATGTCAGCTCCAGCTTGATGCATTTTTAGCACGGTTTGTTCTAACCCTAATGCAATTCCTTCTTCTCTGCCTTCTTCTCTGCCTTCTTCTCTGCCTTCTTCTCTGCCTTCTTCTCTGCCTTCTTCTTTACCGTCATCATAAGCTGTATCAATAACATTCTTTGAATCACGATAATGCTTCAGGCTTTCTTCATATTGCTGATTTTCTAGTGGGTTGAATTGAGCGATTTCTGCTTGCTCAAACAATTGGTTAAATATTTTTCCTGAAGCTTTTGAGGTCTGGAAGTAAAATTTTCCAGATTTTTTAGAATATAGAGCCATTTTTCAAAGTGGGTTTCCAGTTCTGCCTCGGTTTTCTTAAATTTGGGCATTTCCAGATAAATGTAGGTCAGTTTGTCAAAGAAAACTTTACCTGTTTTGGTGTCAACCATTTTAACTTCATGATGAAAAACATCGTTATCCATTTTGTCTTCTGCAAAAATAAAGTCCAGTATGCCGATGGTATAAACGGCTTTAAGTTTGAAGTTCAATTGCCCTTTTCGGCTTGTTGCTGGATAGGAAAGGTGGAATAGTAAACGCTGCGGTCTTTAAAGTAGTTTTGTTTGGCTTTTTGCATTTCAACTATGAATTTTTCGCCCCGTTCATTTTCACAGTAAATATCGAAAATCGCTTTACGGTCATCATCACAATGAGGGAACTGTTCGGTTGATAGGTATTGCAGTGCGACAATTTGGCCTGTTTCTGAGCCTATAACTTCATTGAGAAAGTCGATGAGCAGCGGCTTATTGAACTCGGTACCAAAGAGTTTTTTAAAACCAAAGTCAGTAAAAGGATTGATGTATTTGTCTTTCATGCACTTATATTAAGGGAGTTGGATGCTAAGTTCAATATTTAACCTCAGTCTTGGCGATAAAAACCATCTGGCGCTTATTCGGCTACTGATTTAATTAATGCTTTGATTTCGTCATGGGTCAGCCCGCTTACCTCAGCAATGAAGTTGATGTCAGCTCCCGTTTGATGCATTTTTAGCACGATTTTTTCTACCCTAAGGCAATCCCTTCTTCCCTACCCTCTTCTCTTCCTTCCTCCCTACCCTCTTCTCTGCCTTCTTCTTTACCATCATCATAAGCTGTATCAATAACATTCTTTGAATCACGATAATGCTTCAGGCTTTCTTCATATTGCTGATTTTCTAGTGGGTTGAATTGAGCGATTTCTGCTTGCTCAAACAATTGGTTAAATATTTTTTCCTGAAGTTTTTGAGGTCTGGAAGTAAAATTTTCCAGATTTTTTAGAATATAGAGCCATTTTTCAAAGTGGGTTTCCAGTTCTGCCTCAGTTTTCTTAAATTTGGGCATTTCCAGATAAATGTAGGTTAGTTTGTCAAAAAAGACTTTGCCTGTTTTAGTATCAACCATTTTAACTTCATGATGAAAAACATCATTATCCATTTTGTCTTCGGCAAAAATAAAGTCCAGTATGCCGATGGTATAAACGGCTTTAAGTTTGAAGTTCAATTACCTTTTTCGGCTTGTTGCTGGATAGGAAAGGTGGAATAGTAAACACTGCGGTCTTTAAAGTAGTTTTGTTTGGCTTTTTGCATTCGACTATGAATTTTTCGCCCTGTTCGTTTTCGCAGTAAATATCGAAAATCGCTTTGCGATCGTCATTGCAATGAGGGAGTTGTTCGGTTGATAGGTATTGCAGTGCGATAATTGGGCCTGTTTCTGAGCCTATTACTTCATTGAGAAAGTCGATGAGCAGCGGTTTGTTGAACTCGGTACCAAAGAGTTTTTATTTTTCTTTCAAATCCAAAGTCAGTAAATGGATAGGAAAGGTGGAATAGTAAACGCTGCGGTCTTTAAAGTAGTTTTGTTTGGCTTTTTGCATTTCAACTATGAATTTTTCGCCCCGTTCATTTTCACAGTAAATATCGAAAATCGCTTTACGGTCATCATCACAATGAGGAACTGTTCGGTTGATAGGTATTGCAGTGCGACAATTTGGCCTGTTTCTGAGCCTATTACTTCATTGAGAAAGTCGATGAGCAGCGACTTATTGAACTCGGTACCAAAGAGTTTTTTTAAAACCAAAGTCAGTAAAAGGATTGATGTATTTGTCTTTCATGCACTTATATTAAGGGAGTTGGATGCTAAGTTCAATATTTAACCTCAGTCTTGGCGATAAAAACCATCTGGCGCTTATTCGGCTACTGCTCTTTTAAGGTTTTAATTAGTACTTTGACTTCGTCACAAGTCAGACCAGTCACCTCGGCTATAAAATGGAGTTCAGCCCCAGCCTGATGCATGTTTAGAACGATTTGCTTTTCTTTTTTTCTACCCTAAGGCAATTCCTTCTTCCCTACCCTCTTCTCTTCCTTCTTCCCTACCCTCTTCTCTTCCTTCCTCCCTACCCTCTTCTCTGCCTTCTTCTTTACCATCATCATAAGCTGTATCAATAACATTCTTTGAATCACGATAATGTTTCAGGCTTTCTTCATATTGCTGACTTTCTAGTGGATTAAATTGAGCAATCTCTGCTTGCTCAAACAATTGATTAAATATTTTTTTTCTTGAAGTTTTTGAGGTCTGGAAGTAAAATTTTCCAGATTTTTTAGGATATAGAGCCATTTTTCAAAGTGGTTTTCCAGTTCTGCCTCGGTTTTCTTAAATTTGGGCATTTCCAGATAAATGTAGGTCAGTTTGTCAAAAAGACTTTTGCCTGTTTTGGTATCAACCATTTTAACTTCATGATGAAAAACATCATTATCCATTTTGTCTTCTGCAAAAATAAAGTCCAGTATGCCGATGGTATAAACGGCTTTAAGTTTGAAGTTCCAATTACCTTTTTCGGCTTGTTGCTGGATGGGAAAGGTGGAATAGTAAACACTGCGGTCTTTAAAGTAGTTTTGTTTGGCTTTTTGCATTTCAACTATGAATTTTTCGCCCTGTTCGTTTTCACAGTAAATATCGAAAATTGCTTTGCGATCGTCATTACAATGAGGGAACTGTTCGGTTGATAGGTATTGTAGTGCGACAATTTGGCCTGTTTCTGAGCCTATTACTTCATTGAGAAAGTCGATGAGCAGCGGTTTATTGAACTCGGTACCAAAGAGTTTTTAAAACCAAAATCAGTAAAAGGATTGATGTATTTTTCTTTCATGCACTTATATTAAGGGAGTTGGATGCTAAGTTCAATATTTAACCTCGGCTATAAACAATAATAGCTTTCCAGTTGATATTTGTACAATTATATTTTATAGTTTGTTTGCCGTACTTTTATCAAATAAGGATATTTATGAAACATGCTATTGACCCAACGATTGATTGTGTTTTTTAAGGCGATTCTCGGTTCTAATAAACATATTAATTTATTACTCAATTTTTTGAATGCCACCTGCAAAGATGATCTCGATGCCCCCATCATTGGTTTAACCATTCTCAACCCCTATAGTGAAAAAGAGTTTCTAAGCGATAAATTGAGTATCGTTGATATTAAGGCGAATGATAAGGCTGGGAATACTTTTCAGATCGAAAGTAAGCGCTTAACCATCTAGCGTTATTCAAAAATATCTCCCCTGCCTCATAATCAATCCATCGATTAATTATGAGGCACATCAATGAAACCAGAAACCCAAGCCAACTCAAAACAATTTTGGCAAGACCACGTTAATCAATGGAATGAAAACAGTATCAGCCAGGCATCCTATTGTCAGGAAACGCTTATTTGATGAAGCTGAGCAGGCGGCTGACGATGAGGGCTCCCTGAACCTAAAACCACTTCGCCTAAGAAGAAAGAAAAAACAGGCAGGAAGCCTTTCTCAAAGACTATTCAAGAGTCCCTGTCTTCATCGATCTGACAGATGAAGAAAAAGCCAGTGCCATTGAGGTTTTTACACTAAAGTCAGAGAAGAGCTGGATATCATTCCAGCTAAAGTCCAAATACTGGAATACTTCCAGGAAAAAGCCGTCTTTGCAGGCACCAATGACACAGACAGTCGTTCAATGAAAGCTGCGGTCATGCCAAAACATCCATTTGCCGTGTGTGCACAAAATAATGCCACATCGGTCGGCTGCTGGGATCACACTCGCCGTAAATTCAAAAGATTCTCAGACGGCACAACCAAAGAAAAAGAGCAAAAAGCCTACAAAAGCCGATGTGGCACTGGCCCATATCAATAAGCTGTATTTAATTGAGCGTGAGATAAAAAGAAGCCAGTGTTAATGAAAATTTAAGGTTCGTCAGAAACAGAGCCTGCCGCTTCTTGAGAAAATAAGAACATGGGTCGATAACACCCTGGGCAAAGTGCCGAACGACAGCTTGACAGGAAAAGCACTCACCTATATTGATAATCAATGGCCTAAGCTGACTGTTTATTGTGAAGATGGTCGGTTGAATATCAGTAATGTGCTGGCAGAAAATGCTATCCGTCCATTCTGCGTGGGTAGAAAGGCCTGGTTATTTTCAGATACGCCAAAGGGTGCACATGCCAGTGCAGTTCATTATAGTTTTATTGAAACCGCTAAGGCCAATGATATTGAGCCATATGCGTATATGGTCTATGTATTAACCCAATTACCTTATGCGGATACGGTTGAAAAGCTGGAAGCATTGCTTCCCTGGAATTTTTTAAATCAGAATTGGAAAAGGTAAAGAACGCTGTTCGTTAAGCGCTTACCCTTTAACAATTTCTGGTGAACTTGAACCGGTAATTATAAAGCGCCCTTTTCGCTTTCTATTGGAGTCTATAACCCCGCGTAATACTTTAAAAAGTTCAGGGTATTGCTGAGCTTCATCAATGATGATGTGTTCTTCATTCATAGAAAAAAAAGCAAGCGGATCACTGGTAATAAGTTGGTAATCATCAGGCTGTTCCAGATCATAGTATTTCCAATCCGGCCTCATTTTTTTTGCCAGGGTTGATTTACCACTTTGGCGCGCACCAATAATTGTGACAACGGGAAAGAATACCAGCAATTGGTTGATTTTATCTTCTAGAAACCTATTTTTATCCATGATTCTTTAACTATACTCATAAAATTCATGGCTAACAAGTTTTTTATGAAACATGTTATCGACAAAATAGCTTCTTTAATCGGGTAGCCCGTGGACATGTGGAATATGAGGATAAGACTCATAACAAATATCCCCATTAGGGGGCCAATGGAAGCCCCCCAAAAAAAAATGACAAGCTTAGAGTTCTCACCAAGAACGATCAGTTCCAACTTCTGAAAAACTGCATTGCTCACAACAGTTTTCTAAATTTTTTGGCTGTTTCAAGATCATTTTGTATTTCTATCATTTTAGTTTCTCATGTTAACTTTAAACAGATTACAGCATTGTCCCAGCAATTTCCTTTGCGGCTCATAGACTGAATTATGTTATGATCCGACAATATTTTTCTATGACTATCAGAGGCATATTGGCTACCTCGGTCAGTATGCCAAAGCAATCCATCCATTGGTTTACGCTTCCATATGGCCATCAGTAAAGCATCATTGACTAGCTTGGCTTTCATTCGCTCATCCATCGACCAGCCAACAATTTGCCTAGAGAATAAGTCAATGACAACCGCTAAATATAACCAGCCTTCCTTGGTGGCAATATAGGTAATATCACCCACATAGTAGCGATCAGGTTGAGAGACAGTAAACTCTCTTTCCAGTAAATTTGGAGATATACGCTTATTATGCTTGGAATTAGTCGTCGCTTTAAAGCGTCTCTTCGTTTACAAAACAAACCGGCTTTTTCATTAATCGACCAATTCTCCGGCGGCTTATATGAACGCCTTTTTCAGCCAGTTTTCTTTTAAGACGACGGGTTCCATAAGTCAATATTTACTGATCATTTCAGCTCCCTGGCAGTCTGAGAAAGCTCATAAATTTGATTATCTAAATCCTCATCATCCTCAAATTCAAACGTAAGCTCATACTCCCAACCCTTTTTATCTAATTTTTTTGCGTTATAGTTTGAGAGGCAGTAGTCTTCAATATGCCTTCGTGACTTACCTTTTTTCCCCCGAACAAACTTGCTGTTATTTTCAACGCATAACCAGAGTATTATTTTTGTGGTTTTTATTTGCGGTGGTGAACTGAACTGTTTAACTGCATTCAACGCTCGGTAGATTGTTGCTTCTCCTAAGCTAAATTCTTTTGCCAATTGACCAATAGTGGTTCCTGAGAGTCGCCTTGAGTAAATTTCGTGTTTTTTGGTTTCAGTTAATTTCACAGGCCTGCCAAACTTAACACCATTCTCATGAGCTTTAGCAATTCCTTCAGCCTGTCGTTCGGTGCGTAGATCATTTTCAAACTCAGCAATTGAGGCGAACATATTAAACATAAGTCGGCCCGTGGAACTGACTCGGGCGTACCCAATTCTTGGCATTTTCTATCATATCTCTTAAAAGGTTTTGATTGAGCACTTATGATAGTCGTTTTGACTTGATTGGCATGATTCGATTACAATGAGCGAATCGAACGATATGGTGAGGATACAAAAATGGATGCTCTTTCTGCCAATGAAGCCAAAACACAATTTGGCGATCTATTGTTAAAAGCACAGCGTGCACCGGTGCAGATCAACAAAAATGGAAAACCCGTTGTTGTTGTCATGTCGATGGATGAATACGAAAATATTGAAGCACTCAAACTTCGGTATTTACAATCAAGAGCAGCTCAGGCCAAAGTGGATATTGAAGCAGGCAACCTCACCAATGGAGATGTTTTTTTTGATGCTTTAGAAAAAGGTCAATTTGATTAGTGACTCACTTTCGTTTAATACCTGATGCCGAATCAGATCTCATAGAAATACGTCGTTTTACCATACAGCAATGGGACAATACACAATCAAACAAATACCTATCAGAACTTCGACAAATCTTATGTTTATTGGCCGAAACACCCTCTATGGGTAAGTCAAGGACAGATATTGGAGTGGGTGTACTGAGTTTTCCCTATGTGAGCCATGTTATTTATTATGTGCTGCATGAGCAAGAGCTGATTGTCTTTGGTGTATTGCATAAACGAATGGTTCCACTGAACCACCTGGAAGATCGAGATGTTTTTTAATTATGTTACGGTGTAACTTATTGTGCTTTGCATATTTTGGAACTAAGCAATAGAATAGAAGCATTCAGTCATATTGCATGGAGCAATAAAAACTGAGCTTTAAATGGAATTCAATACAAGACAAGACAGGAGTCAGTATACCTAAAGCCGCTCGTGTAGGTGATCCCCTTGCACCCCATGGATGCGGTAATTGTTCACCTCATGGCCGTACTATTGCATCAGGTTCCAGTACCGTTTTTATTAATGGTGTTCCTGCTACCAGACTGGGTGATGCTATCAGTTGCGGTGGTGTCATTATTGCGGGTTCAGGTGATGTCATCATTGGTGATGGTGGAGGTTCTGGTTCTTCAGGCGGTGCAAGTTTTTTTGATACCGCAGTTACGATGATGTCAGCAATGACATTCAGTTTATCATGAATGCCTATATCCTAAAATAATCAGTTGAATCGTAGCGAGAGCGACTTAGGTGCTGAAGATTAAGGGTTTTACAGGTTATTTTGGCTTTATTCGTAGTCACCCTACGGGTGAAGTCAAAATGTTCTGGAAAATCCTTAAGATTCAGTGCATAAGGCGGTCGCAGTAGGTTCAACTGATTTTTTTAGGATTATCCTGACTTAAAAATCTGCGATGATCTTGGGCTTACGATCCCCAAAAGCATGACTAAATACTTGAAGCGAAAGCCTACTGATATTCATATTGACCCGTATTTATTTGAGTTTTTTGTTTACCAAAAAATCCATCATGAAATAGACCGTAGCAGGTTATATTGTAATGACAGCGTGTCCTATTGCGATCAACATCTTGATGAAGCACTTCAAGAGCTTAGTGATACTTGGGCTAAAACGACTGGAAATATTATTGATGAGTTCACCCGGATATCACCCATTGTCTGGACACACACTTTGTTTACAGGGCGTTACAGCTTCAAAACAAGCAAGGGTAATATTGATGTTGAGGAGATGGCCAAGATACTTGAGACTCATGTGAAACAGCATTTCTGGAGTGAGGAATAAACAGTTTTAAGGCTAACTTGTCATTTTTTTTTTGGGGGGGGGGCTGCCATTGAACCCCCATTAATGAATTGCTTTATAAATAGTGTGATTAGCATTTATTTTAACTTTTCACAATGCTATACTTTTTGCTTAATAATTAAACAAGGATGGTTAAATTATGATCATAGTCAATTCTCATGAAGCTAAAATCAATTTTTCCCGACTAATGACCCAAATTGCCAATGGTCAAGAAATCATTATCACCCGTTCCGGCCAAGATTTTGCTAAAGTCGTACCGATTAAAAAAATCAATCATAAGCGAACCCCTGGTCAGGATAAAGATTCTGCTTGGGTAGCCGATGATTTTGATGCAGCATTGCCCGATGAACTGCAGAAATATTTTGTCTAAGAAGGAAGATCACATGGATAAACAATACCTTTTAGACACGCAATGCTGGCTTTATTGGAATATTAGTCCAGACAAACTCAGTGATGAGCAATATAGCATTATTGAAGATGGCGAGAATGACATTTATTTTTCGACTGTGAGTGCATGGGAAATCATGATCAAACACAAACTAAAAAAAATTAAGTTACCCGCCTTACCTTTTCGCTATATTCCTGATCGCATCAATAAAGATAAGCTGAAAGTACTCCCTTTTTCCTTGGAAAACTCGCTACGCATCGAGAACTTACCCGACCATCATGCCGATCCCTTCGATCGCTTTCTAATCACTCAGGCGCAAACCAGTGACATGATTATTATCACTACCGATCCTATTTTTGAGCTTTATGATGTCAAAATAATACGTTAATGTTGTCAATTAATAGCAAGTCATATTTATTGATATTTGTACGGTTATGACCTATAGTTTATTTACTGTACTTTTATCGAATAAGGCACAGATCAAACCTTGTTTACACTTCAGGTGTAGGATGTGGTGAGTGCAACGAACCGCATCAATGTATACGTCAAAACTTCCCACGTTGACGTATCATTCCACTTTATTTAAAGGCTGAATTTTTTCAGTCAAATTCCATGGCAACAATTGCTCTAAAGCCTCATCATCATAATGCCTGCCCAGCTTAGGTAACTCAGTCAGAATGTGTGTTAAAAAGGCAAAGGGCTCTAGGTTGTTTGCTTTCGCTGTTTGCACGATTGAATATAAAATAGCACTGGCCTCAGCACCACGAGGATTTTGGTTCATGACCCAGTTTTTGCGCCCAATCACAAAGGGTTTGATCCGCCGCTCTGCCATATTATTATCAATCTGGAGGTTGCCCTCTTCAAGATAGACAGTCAGATACTTCCATTGATTGATCACATAACGAATAGCGACACCCAACTTACTGTCTTTTGTTGTTTTAGTCACTTTATCATCACACCACTTTTTAAAGTCATCCAGTAGTGGTTTGCTTTTTTCCTGACGGATCAGGTAACGTTGTTCAGCATTGAGCGGTTTGATTTGTTTTCAATCGCATACAATTTAGCAATTTTACTGATCGCCATTTGTACCATGCCAGGCTTTTCTGACTGTTCTTGGGTAATGCTTTTAAGGCATCATGGAACTTGCGACGAGCATGTATATGATAACCGGGAAAGCCATCCGTTTGCAGGTAACCTGAAAACCCCGTTAAAAAGGTTTTGGCATGTTGGCCTGCACGAGTAGGCTGATACTCATACAAAACAATGGGACACTTGGAATGATAGCCGCCACTTTGATAGAGCCACATATAAGATTTAGGGCAATTCTCACGTCCATCATGGATCACTCGCATCGTTGTTTCATCGGCCTGGATGATTTTCTGCCTAATGAGATAATACAACAACCGATTATAAAAGGGTTTGAGTAATTCAGCTGATTTAAGCACCCAGTTGGACATACTGGCTCTGGAAAGTGTTATCTTATAGCGTTTAAATATCGCTTCCTGTCGATAGAGAGGCAAGCTGTCTAGGAATTTAGAAACAATATAGGCCAGCAGGCTGGGTGATGCAAAACTTCTAGGAATGGGCTGTGCAGGCTTAGGAGCAGTTTTAACGCCTTCCTCACAAGCACGACAGGCATATTTAACCTGAACATGTTCTACAACATATACCTGAGCAGGAACAATTTCCAGTTGCTCTGAGGTCTCTTCACCAATTTCATGCAAGTGATGACCGCAGTCACAGACTTGTTCTGCTTCAGATAACTCATGACGAACAACTTTACGAGGTAGGTCTTTAGGTAAAGGCTTACCGGGCTTTTTACGCTCATAAGTAATGGTTTCACGGACTTCCGGTGCTTCTTCGGCGAACGTTTCTGCCTCATTAAAGAAGTCGGGGTGGGCTTCTTTTTCACTGGAAGTACCAAACCGTTTGTGTTGCAATAGACGAAATTGTTCCTCATACCAGTCCACTTTTGACTGGAGTTCAAGCACCCTGTTTTTGAGCGTTGGTATCTCTTCTGGTAGTATTTTGTCTGTTGAACTCATGCGTTATATTATACTAAAAATGAGCGTTAAATGCTTGTATTTATTCTGTTTAATGCGCATCTAAAGGGACTTTTTTAGTTGTTTTCCAGACCATGAATTTCAGGGTGAGCATGGTGTTGTGTGCAAGATAAACCATCCAGTAACCACTGTAATTCTCTCAGTGTTAACGAAAGAGTGGGTTGTTCTTTTTCCATCGGCCACTGGAATTTCCCTTTTTCAAGTGTACGATAGTAAAGCCAGAAACCATTACGCTCCCAGTACAGTATTTTAAGTTTATCTCGCTGACGATTACAAAAACAAAGACACTGCCATCAAAGGGATTGTGTTCCAATTGCTCTGAGACAATCAGTGATAGCCCATTGGTTGCTTTTCTCATATCGGTAACACCAGAAACCAGATAAACCTGATTGACTGTGATGCCCGTTATCATGAAACAGTCCTGAGCAAATCCAGAATGGACTTGAGCTGATTCAGGTTCGTATCAGAATTGATTTCCAAACTGAAACCATTGGTATGGCTTACTTTAATTGCATTGCTTGTGGGGGAATTGGCCAGTAAATTAATGGGAATGAGTTGATTGTTGGTGTTGACCTGTTTTGATGAGCTAACATAACCCAACTTCTTTCGATAATAGCTAAAAATATGAGAGGGTATCTTATGTTGTTGACAATAAACTGCCTGGCTTAAGTTACTGGCTTGGCAGGCCTCTATGTGTTGCTTCATCGAAGCATCTTTTGAATGGTTGCTCATTTGTATCTCCAAATTACGAATTGAAGATCATAGTTTGAGCTAACTGAAGCTTATTGTGAACGTGGGTTTTAATTGACGTTTACGCATCAATGGTTTAAATGTACGTCCTTGATGCGGTTCGTTCCTCACCACATCCTACCAATGTAGGATAAATTGGCTTGTTTGATCTGTCCCCAAATAAACACACAATCCCTTACTTGTTTTGTAACTAATGTCACTTTTAAAGCTCCCGAATATATGACATGATGGCTACTCGTTGATGGATTTAAAAAATTTAATAAGGATCACTAATGAAAATAATAAAAAAACTGCTTATACTGCTTGCTCTAATACTGGCATTAACACCCATTGCACAGGCTGATGATAAAGGGATGATCAGCAAGAAAAGTCAATATTCGGTCAAGGTGACACTTGATCGTCTTGAAGAAGTACTAACAAAGAAAGGAATTACGATTGTCACTCGTTGGAGTCATTCTGATGGTGCAAAGAAAGTGGGAATTCCTCTGCGTGACACAGAATTATTGATTTTTGGCAATCCTAAATTAGGCAGTCACTTTTTTACCAGTAGTCAAACTGCCGGTATTGATTTGCCGATGAAAGCACTGGCTTGGAAGGATGCGAAAGGCCAGGTTTGGCTAACGTATAACGATCCTCAATACATGGCTGATCGCCATGGTATCAATGATCGTCCAGAGATTGTGAAGAAAATGACCGGTGCTTTAAATAAATTATCGAATGTTGCCACCGGTAACAAATAAGCACATTTAATTATAAACCGCTATTAACGCCTACCCTGTCCCAGAATTTTATATTCATACTTTCAGCGTGGGCAGATAAAGCCATGCCCACACTAGGTTTTAACTGTTTTGGCTTGCACTATTTTTGTGCATTAAAGCGTGATTGATATTCTTGAGGGTGGTAACACACTGGACACACTTTCAGGGCTTTTTTACCATAATGAATATGCCCGCAGACTTCACAAATCCAAGCTTCATTCTCATCATCACTGACAAATTCAGCACCCGCTTCAAGGCGTTCAAGGAGCATTTTATACATATTCTCATGCTCTACTTCAATTTTCCCAATGCCGGTAAATAGGCGTTCTGCTTCAGCATGTCCTTCAGCCTTGGCCACGGCGGCAAAATCCGGATACATGGTCAGGTTTTCATAGCTTTCACCGGCAATCGCCATTTGTAAGTTTTCATTGGTCTTAGCAAAGCTATTATCAAAATTATTCGCATCACCACTGCTCATACGATTATGCAAAGCCAATTCTAGCTTAGCATGTGTTTTCTCATTATTGGCAGCACGCTGAAAATGCTCGGCAATGTCCCGGAAGCCTTCTTTTTGTGCCACTTTAGCGAAGTACTCATACTTATTTCTGGCCATGGATTCACCGGCAAAGGCTTTCATCAAGTTGACTAGGGTCAAGTCCTCTGTTGACATTGCCATCGCTTCGCCACAGCAGGTCAATGTGCCACCGCCCACCGTTTGTACTTCAACAACATTGCCACAATGTTTACAGGTATAAGTTTCGTATTGTCTCATCATTCACTCCGCGCAAATCTTTCTTAATAAGTTTAACTTTATCACAGTATAGATTATTTTCGTTGTGATAGGTCAAGATTTTTAATCACCTGAGCTATCTGTTGATAGCTGGCTTCTCGATAGCTTCCTTTGCGATGTAACATGCCAATACGACGACTGGGCTTAGGCTCACTAAAAGGAATATACTGAATCGAATCATCGGCACTACGTTTTTTTGGCACGGCTAACGCTGGCAACAAGGTCATACCGATACCTTCACTCACCATGTGGCGTAAAGTTTCTAAGCTAGTGGCTCGAAAAGCATTATTTTCCCTAGCTCCGGCACTAAAACAAACATCCAGCGCCTGCCCGCGCAGACAATGCCCTTCTTCGAGCAAAAACATTTCCTGTTGATTCAAATCCATGAGTTGGATGTCTTTCTTTTTACTGAGGTGTTCATTATTGGGTGCCGCCAACCAAAAAGCCTCCGAAAACAGGTCGATTTCAGCAAATTCATCGGTATTAACTGGCAAGGCAAGTATTAATAAATCCAGCTCAGCATTTTTGAGTTTTTCCAACAAAATAGATGTCTGATATTCATGCAGCCATAGGGTCAAATGAGGGAAGTTGGTTTTTAACGGGCTTATAATTTCCGGCAATAAATAAGGCGCCAAGGTTGGGATTAGCCCTAGGTTCAGTTCACCTGCCATGGGATCGGAAAAACTTTGAGTAATTTCCTTTATCGCTTTGACCTCTTTTAAGATATGCCGTGCCTGTTGCGCCACGGCAGTCCCCACATCAGTCATAGCAACATGACGGGTGCTACGTTCAATCAATAACACGCCCAGTTCTTCTTCGAGTTTTTTCAACTGCCCGCTCAGGGTTGGCTGGCTGACAAAGCAACGCTCTGCAGCACGATTGAAGTGCTGCTCTTCATCGACAGCCACTAAATATTCTAATTCCCGTAAATTCATCGTGTATTACCTCCTCTAAACAGAGCAAATAAGCCCATTTATTCTTCATTGGTAGGATGTGGTGAGGAACGAACCGCATCAAATAGGCATCTTTGATGCGGTTCGTTCCTCACCACATCCTACGGTGCGAAGCGTATTTATAATAAAAATCAAAAATAAATAGATAATAGCTATTAGTATAGTAGAAATAAACGATTTCAACAATTAGTTCAATTCATAGATACTAGCTTCATCTTAAAAACAAGCAAACATTTTTATACCAACGAGTGGAGACAGCCATGATAAAGCAGATAAACGTAAAACAATTTGATTTAATTACTATTGGTGGTGGGAGTGGCGGTTTAGCCGTCGCAGAAACAGCGGCACAACTTGGCAAGCGTGTCGCCATTGTTGAAGCCTCTTTTATGGGTGGTACTTGTGTCAATCAAGGCTGTGTGCCGAAAAAAGTCATGTGGTATGCGGCCCATCTTAGCCATGCTAATCACGATGCTCAGGGCTTTGGTATTCAGGTCAAGCATGAGGGTGTGGACTGGTCAAAATTAGTTCAGGGACGGAACCAATATGTGAACGATATCGTCAGCTATTGGGATAATTATGTTGATGAAAGTGGCATAGAGCATATCAATGGCTATGGCCACATGCTGGAGTCCATAGAAGGTCAACATCGAGTTGAGGTTAATGGTGAAATTTATAGTGCTGAACACGTTGTCATTGCCACGGGAGGTCAGCCTATGGTGCCACCGATTCCCGGTGTAGAATTAGGCATGACATCCGATGACTTCTTTAAACTTGAGCAGCACCCCAAGCGTATTGCCTTAATTGGCGGCGGCTTTATCGGCGTAGAGTTGAGTGGTGTGATGAATACTCTAGAGTCTGATGTCAGCCTTTACGCCCGTGAAGCGCGTTTATTGGAACATTTTGATCCCATGATAGGTAAAGTTTTGATGCAAGAAATGACTCGTCAGGGCGTTGATTTGAATATGCAGGCCAATATTTCTGCCTTGCGGAAAACCGATCAGGGCATTGAAATCATCAATGGCGATGAGAGCAAAACCTTTGATGTGGTCATTTGGGCAATTGGTCGTGCGCCGAATACCCGCACCTTGAATCTGTCAGTGGCAGACGTTGAAGTACAAGCCAATGGAATGATTCCCGTTGATGCCTATGAAAACACCAATATTAACGGTATTTATGCCATCGGTGATATTACTGGTCGTCCGGCACTGACACCTGTGGCAGTGGATGCGGGTCGTAAATTAGCAGCTCGCTTATTCAATGAGCAACATGATGCCAAAGTGGATTATGATAAAATTCCCAGTGTGGTTTTCAGTCATCCACCGATTGCCACCATGGGTATGACTGAGTGCAAAGCACGACAGGCATTTGCTGATGATGTGAGCATTTATCAGTCCAGTTTTACGCCAATGCGCTATGCCTTGTCAGACAACAAGAGCACCACTGCAATGAAACTTGTCTGCGTTGGCAGTGATGAAAAAGTCGTGGGTATTCACCTGATTGGTGATGGTGTGGATGAAATGTTACAGGGCTTTGCGGTAGCAATCACCATGGGTGCAACCAAGGCCGATTTTGATGCTACGATGGCCATTCACCCGACCAGTAGTGAGGAATTGGTTACGATGAAGCATCCTGTGGCTGACATTGAGGCTGAATGTATGCCGGTACAGGTGGCCTGTTAGGGTTCATCGTGAATAGGGTTCTTCGCGCTTTCAGCGTGGGCACAAAAAACGTGCCCACCCTACTCCTGCATTTTTTATGAGAAGGGGGTAGAGAAAGAGGAAAGCTAAATTTAGTCAGAGTTATCAACAAAAAGTTGATCAAAAAATAAACGTTCTTCTTTGGTCAGTAACTCACTGCTATAATCATCTTTGCTGTTTTTGCTCTGGTTAAGGCTTTTGGCGTTTTGAAAGACTTGTCGCCTTTCACCAGTACGCCGCAGTGATTCACGGCGATCATTTTTTGGCCATGCCACATAGTTTTCTTTGACATAGGCTATCCATTCGGAGCTGCCGAAGTCTAAACCAGCCTGACGTCTGTCTTCAAGACGACGTTCCGGTTTTTTACGATCATTTTTTCTATTTTGTGTCTGCATATTCATATTATATTCTTATTATTAAATATGAGTTGATTAATGTCCTTTGCGATTAAAAATCCTTGCACTTCCAAGAGTCACGGGTATACCTTTTCACTTTAAAAATAATGACGAAATAGCGTCATAAAAAGAATAAGGTGAAGCTATTATAACCAATTTTGACCACTATCACAAAAAAACCCATTGACGACATATTATCCTAAAATAATCAGTTGAATCAACATGAAAAATTTACAACAAATACAAGCCTTACAGCAAAAACTGGAACAATGTACTCTTTGCCCAAAGATGTTTGGCCCGGCAGCGCATGGTTTAGCCGTTGATTCCAAGGTCATGTTAATCACTAAACTGCTTAAGCAGAGCATCGGCAGGCTGGGTAAAGAGTTTATTGACGACGAACATTCCCAAGCCGCACACCAGTAGTAATGAAATCAAACTGATACCAAGCCATATTTCAGGATGCAATGAAAAGGCAATATCAAAGATACGTTGATACAAAACATAAGCCGCCACTTCGGAGAGTAAAATAGCAATAAAAGCACTGAGCAAGGCAACAACAATAAACTCCACCAACAAGTAACGTCTAAGTTGTTTGGCACTGGCACCCAGGGTGCGAATCACAGCATTTTCATACATCCTTGTTGCTAAAGTTGATGTGAGTGATGAGCTCAGGATCAACGCACCCGCAATGATAATGAAGATAAAAATAAGTTCAATCGCATCGGACACGCGTTCAATAATGAGCTGTATTTCTTTGAGCAATTCATCTACTTCAATAATCGTAATGCCGGGAAATGCTTGCATTAGTTGGTTTAACTTAATTTTATCCTCGGTGGATAAATAAAAACTAGAGATCCAGGTCATGGGATATTGCTCAATCAAACCCGGTGAAAAAATCACATAAAAATTAGGCTGAAATGAATCCCAATTCACTGTGCGAAGTTCTGTGACTTGTCCGGCAATCTGTCTTGAACCGACGTTAAACCCCAGCCTATCGCCTATTTGTATATTCAGTGCTTTGGCCAGACCTTTTTCGATTGAAATCTCAGCTTTATCCTTGAACGATTTGCTTGTCAAGTCAGGCATAAAACTTAAATTAAGCTCTCGATGCAAGGCATTATGCTCACGTGATTTTTCCGACACTGCATCATTGATTGGGATGTCATTCAAACGACTTAAACGCCCTCTCACCATAGGATAAATCCCCTGAGTGATAATGTCATGTTGTTGTAGATAAGCTTCAAATTCTGGTCTTTCATTCGTTTGTAAATTGATCACAAAATGATTAGGCGTTTGTTCTGGAAATTGCTGTTGCCAATTTTGTAACAATTCTGTACGTACTAAAAAAATAACGATAAGCAATGAAAATATCAGGCTAAAAGTCGTGATCTGTAATAATACACCCTGCTTATGACGCTGTAAATTAAGCAGTGTCAGACGATTGATTAATTGTAAGTGACGGCCAAAATATAAAATGCCTGACAGGATTAATTGGGCTATAAAATATAAAATGATGCTACTGAGCATAAAAGCCAGATAAAAATTCAGCGTAATTTTTACATTGCCGGTATACCAAATTGAGAGCAGAATTAAGCCCACAAGACTGAGTAAATAAAAGAATTTATTTTGCTGTTTATCCACCAGAAAATCTTTTCTCAATAGTCCCATAGGTGAAATGCTACGTAAGCGGGAAAGATTGGCCATTGAAAGTGTCAAGAGTAAAAACAGACCACAGCAGAGTCCCACCCAGGCCGGTAGCAGATAAAATGCAAGCGCCTGACTGGACTCAGTGACCGAGTCAATCTGTAAAAAATCATCGATAACGGACAGCATGCCAAGGTAAGCAACATAACCCAGAACAATGCCAATGAGACTGCCTATCAGCCCTAAAATAAATAACTTGGCCAGCTCTATGCAGATAATACGTTTTTCACTGCAACCTAAGCAAAGCATAATCGCACTGCTTTTATATTGCTGCTGACCATAGCGATGACTATTGATAGCAATTGCTATGGCAGATAATAATACCGTTAAAATTGCCGCCAGCGATAAAAAGTCACCCGCTTTGTTCAAGCTCGCATTGACTGACTTCAGATCTTCTACACCCGTTTTCAGGGTCTGTCCTGTTTGTAGCTTGCTTTGCAGCCATTGTTGATACTGATCTAAAGCTTCACTGCTACCATCGAGCGTAGAGAAAAAATACAGATAATCGACGCGACTGCCTGCCTGAACAGTGCCTGTTTCGGCGAGATCGGAGAGGTTAATCATCGCCGTCGGGGCAATACTGATAAATGATTTTGACTGGCCTGGCACACGCTCTAAAATAGCCGTCGAGTGAAATTCAGACTCACCCAGTTCAAGTTTTTGTGCTGCTTTTTGTTGTAAAGATGAGGATAAATTAAATTGCACTGCCAGACGTTTATCTAGCCAAATTTCACCCGGCGGTGGCGCTTTGCTCACCACGGAACGAATTTTATGATTAGCCTCATCCAGTAACTGAACTTTCAGTTCCCCTTGCAAGGGAAAATTAGCGGATACGGCTTTGATCTGTGCCAGTTTAAACTCATCATTTACCACCAGCATACTGGGAAAAACCTGCATTTGTGCCTGTGCTATTTTTAGGCTTGCAGCTTTTTCCAGCCATTGGGGCGGGACAGCGCGTGATGATTTCAAGATCAATTGCGCCCCATTTAATTGGTTCGCATGACTGCTCATCGATACATCGACCCGCTTAATCAAGAAGCCGACACTGGTCAAACTACCTGTAGCGATAATTAAAGCCAATAATAGCAAGGTCAATTCACCGTGTCGAAATTCACGCAGGAAAAACTTCCAGGATAATTGTAAGGTTTGTGTCATCAATTTAAGTCGTATCTACTGGTTGATTTCTAATAGCTGACCATGATCCAATTGAAAATGGCGTTGGCAGGCTTTAGCCAATGATTGATCGTGGGTAACTAAAACCAGTGTTGTGCCTTGTTCCTGATTGAGTTGAAAGAGTAATTCAATGATTTTTTCACCACTGTCCTGATCTAAATTACCCGTTGGTTCATCAGCAAAAAGAATTTCTGGTTGTCCCGCAAAGGCTCTGGCGATAGCAACCCGTTGTTGTTCACCACCGGATAATTGCAACGGTTTATGTTCACAGCGCTCAGACAAACCCACTCGTTGTAGTAATTGTAAGGCTTGCTCTTGAGGATTTTTTACACCTTTTAGTTCTAGGGGCAACATCACATTGTCCAGTGCGTTTAAGGCTGAAATCAAATGAAAAGACTGAAATACGAAACCGATTTTATTTTGTCTCAATAATGCACGGCCTTCTTCATCCAGTGTATTCAAGGCTTGTCCAGCAATTGATACCTGGCCTGAACTGGGAGTATCCAACCCCGCAAGCAAGGATAATAAGGTTGACTTCCCTGAACCCGAAGCGCCGGTAATGGCCATGGATTCACCGGCTTGAATATGAAAATTTATATTACTTAATATATCGAGTCGGGCATTGGGTGTTATGATATGCTTTGCTAAACTGTTCACTACTAACAAAATACAACCTCTTGGAGGATAGCAGCAATACAATAGTTCTATAACTGCTGTTATTATGGATGTTGAAAAACTTAAAATGAAACAATTACATTTATCAGCCTTATTTCAGACCACTTTTTTTCTGATTGGTTGCATCATAACGCTTACTTACAGCAATGTCAGCGCAGCCGAAACGGCTCCGCAAAAAACATTATTAATTTTGGGTGATAGTTTAAGCGCTGGCTATGGTATTACACAAGGAAAAAACTGGACTGATTTATTACAAACCACGCTGCAACAAAAGGGCAAAAAAATTCATTTGGTCAATGCCAGCATCAGTGGTGACACCACCGCCAATGGTTTAAACCGTCTGCCTCGGGCGTTGAAAACTTATAATCCCAACATGGTTTTAATTGAGTTGGGCGCCAATGATGGCCTACGCGGTTTACCTCCTAAACTGATCCGAAAAAATCTGCAAGCACTGATCGAAAGTAGCTTGCAAGCCAAGGTAAAAGTCTATCTCATGGAGATTATCATTCCCCCCAATTATGGCAAACGCTATACGGATACTTTTCGCCAGATTTATCATGATCTAGCTGAGCAATATGATTTGCCCTTACTGCCCTTCTTGCTGGAAAACATTGCCCTGAAGCCAGAGCTGATGCAAGCCGATGGCCTACATCCTAATGAACGAGCGCAGGAAAAAATCAGCGCACAGATGTGGCAGACTTTAGAGCCTTTGCTTTAACTAGTGCCCATCCGTCAATAGGGTTCTTTATGTACAAAATCGTAGGGTGGGCATGGCTTTATCTGCCCACGCTGACTCAAGCGCTTATTATGCACACTTTCAGCGTGGGCACAAAAAAAAGCGTGCCCACCCTACGGTCACTTTGCTTTAGCCAGAACAAATAAGCCCCGAGAATAACCTGGGGGTAACCCTGAGGCTACACATGCTATTACTTACATTGAAGTAATTGGGCAAAAAAAACGCCTCTTTTTTTAATATTAACACTTGCTAATATTACAATTCAAATATATACTTGATTCATAAATTTGAGAGACAAAAAATTTAACACACATTAAAAATTTCAATATTACTGGAGAGTATATTATGAACAAATTACTTATCGCTGTAGCAATTGCTGCAACTACTGCTTCAATGTCAGTTTCTGCTTCTTCTTGGAGCCCTATGGGTGACGGAAACAGCAACTCTAACTTCAATGGCAATGGCTATAACAACATGAACAACAATGCTTATGGCAATGGCTATGGTAATGGTTGGGGCGACGGCAGCATGGACAGCGACATGGACGGTGATGTTGAAATCACTATTAAAGCGCGTGGCCGTGGCCGTGGTAAAGGCAACACTCGTGGTTCAGCTTA
Source organism: sulfur-oxidizing endosymbiont of Gigantopelta aegis (assembly GCF_016097415.1). Classification (NCBI taxonomy): domain Bacteria; species sulfur-oxidizing endosymbiont of Gigantopelta aegis. The sequence goes on from NZ_JAEHGE010000001.1 coordinate 3,164,435, forward strand.
TGGAAATGGTAACAGCAACTATGCTGGTAACAACAACATGAACAGCCGTTTCAATGGTTATAACAACTATGCAAACACACCTTATGGCTACCCACAGCAAGCACCTATGATGCAAGCGCCTCAGATGCAAGCGCCTGTTGCTAACCCAGCAGCTAAGGCTCAGTTTGAAGCACAACAGAAGCGTATGCAAGCAATGCAAAAGCAACAGCAAGCCCAAATGGAAGCTGCTCGTAAAGCTTATGAAGAAAGAATGAAGCAATGGTCAGCTCAAGCGCCAGTTGCTCCAGCAGCACCTGCTGCTAAGTAATTAAAAAACTTAGCACTAGAAGTTAGTACCAAAAGGCCGTCACAGGAAACTGTGACGGCCTTTTTATTTAAACGTCTTTTATTTAAATGCCTTTGATTTAAACCGCTAGGCACTAAACACCAATCACCTGATTTCGTCCAGTTTCTTTAGCACAATAAAGCGCTGAGTCTGCACGGGCAATCATATCATCTAAATTTGAGTCTTTTTGTTCCAATTGCACCACCCCGAAACTCATGGTCACAATTAAACCTTCCGGTTCCAATTGTTCAATCATATTACGTAATTTTTCTGCTTTTTTATTTGCATGAGTCAAATCTGAGTGCTCAAACAGAATGATAAACTCTTCACCACCAAAACGAGCCACAATGTCTTCTTCTCGGCACTGGCTACCCAGCAATTGTGCAATGGCCTGTAATACAGCATCACCGGTAGGATGACCATGTTGATCGTTAATGACTTTAAAATAATCAACATCCATCATGGCCAGACTCAAAGGTAATTGATGACGAACCGCATAGGCAATTTTCTTGCCACCACCATGAAATAAATAATGGCGATTATACAAGCCTGTTAGTTGATCATGGGTAGCCAAAGCGAGTAGTTGGTCATGCTGTTGTTTCAGAGTAATATGCGTGTTTACTCTGGCGGCAACGATTAAGGGGCGTAAGGGTTTGGTGATATAATCAACAGCGCCTAGTAGTAAACCTTTTTCTTCATCAGCCTCACGATCGTTTGCGGTCACAAAAATCACTGGAATATTCATTGTTAATGAATTGTTTTTTAATTGTTTACACACTTCATAACCATTCATGCCCGGCATTTCTATATCAAGCAAGATAAGATCCGGTTGGGGGCTAGTAATGGCAATATCCAGACAAGCTTGTCCATCTCTGGCAATTGTCATCTCATACTTGCCTTTTAAGCAAGCAGCTAAGATCTTACTATTCACTTCCACATCATCAACAATCAAAACCCGAGGTTTATCACTCATTCCGTTTCCTTATTTCTATCCTTTATCAATTATGAGTATATAGGGCATATTTTTAGCAGTTTGTATCAAACTAAGCTTACACTCCATATTAGCCCAGATTAATGCATTTGTCCTAGGATTTGCTTAAAAAGTGTTTTGTAGGATAATCTGTCTATATCCATGATACTTGGAAATGCAGCGAGGCCTTTTGACTAAGAGCCGATTGATTGTATAAAAGTACTACATGATTGAGGCTTTTAGTTAAAAGAACGAAGTCTGCATTTCCAAGTGTCATGGGTATATTCTTTTTTTCACTATATAAAGTACCCTAGATAGCTGTTAAAATATTTCTATTCTAATTAACTGATCATTGAGGGAAAAATGATACGTGATTCTTTAAGCATTCTGGTTGTTGACGATATGAAATTCAGTTGTGAATTCATTCGCCGGGCATTAAAAAAAGAAGGTTATACTTCTGTTGATGTCGTCAACAATGCCCCTGAAGCCTTGCTACGCCTGCAAAAAAAATCAGTCGATGTTGTTTTAGCAGATTGGCTGATGCCGGAAATGGATGTAATGTGGCTATACTTAACCGGACACACAACTTAAAATAACTAAAAGATAAAAAGTGTGACCTAAAATGAATGATCAAACAAAAAAACCGAATAAAAGCTATACATCAGAATTTAAAGAATCAGCTGTCAAATTAGCTAATGAGACGGATCAACCCGTTTCTCAGACTGCCAGGGAGCTAGGTGTTAATGTAAATACTCTACATACCTGGATCAGTAAATATTCAAACCGGTGAAGACGGTAGCCAATAGAAGTGATGAACACATTTATGATGAAGTAAAACGTCTGAAAAGAATTGGCAAAGTGATTCAGGAGCGTGATTTATTAAAAGGCCACAGCGTACTTTGCAAGGGAAACTTTGTGAAGTACGCATGGATCTGATCAGGCTAAAGATTACCCGGTAACGATTCTGTGCCGTTTATGGATGTTTCCGTAGTTGCTATTATGATTGGGTTAGCTCTCCTAAAACGGATAGAGAGAAAGAAAATGAAGCGCTTACTGAGCAGCTAAAAAACTGTTTGAAGACAGTCGCAAGACTTATGGAACCCGTCGTCTTAAAGACTGGCTGAAAAGGCGTTCATATAAGCCGCCGGAGAATTGGTCGATTAATGAAAAAGCCGGTTTGTTTTGTAAAACGAAGAGACGCTTTAAAGCGACGACTAATTCCAAGCATAATAAGCGTATATCTCCAAATTTACTGGAAAGAGAGTTTACTGTCTCTCAACCTGATCGCTACTATGTGGGTGATATTACCTATATTGCCACCAAGGAAGGCTGGTTATATTAGCGGTTGTCATTGACTTATTCTCTAGGCAAATTGTTGGCTGGTCGATGGATGAGCGAATGAAAGCCAAGCTAGTCAATGATGCTTTACTGATGGCCATAGGAAGCGTAAACCAATGGATGGATTGCTTTGGCATACTGACCGAGGTAGCCAATATGCCTCTGATAGTCATAGAAAATATTGTCGGATCATAACAAATTCAGTCTATGAGCCGCAAAGGAAATTGCTGGGACAATGCTGTATCAGAAGCTTCTTTCATAGTTTGAAAACTGAATTGACGCACCATTGTCGATTCAAAACCAGAGTAAAGCAAAGCAGGCAATATTTGAATATATTGAGGTATTTTATAATCGGGAGCGACTTCATTCGGCTAATGATTATTTGTCACCAGTCGATTATGAAATACAGCAGGAAATAGCTTAAATCGATTGATTGAAGAGGGTAAAGGCGACATAAATGCCGCCCATTACCGTTGACGGCCATCGGCTCCTCAGCCTGTGCCGTGAAGATATTGTAACAGGATCATTACCGTTGTGAAAATACCTTGGGTGAATGGAACGGCTCTATCGTTCCAGAGGGCAAAGCCCTTTCTCTTCATCTGTTTAAAGTTAACATGAGAAACTAAAATGATAGGAAATACAAAATGACAAAAATCACTTGAAACAGCCAAAAAATATTTAGAAAACTGTCCGGAAAAGTGTTGACACATCAATGGCCTTGAACTGACAAAAAATTCGCCAGTTAGACGAAGAGCGTTATCACTATACCGGTATTGTCTTACTCACAGCAAAAGATGATATTGCTTCGATTCGCACCGCCTTTGAAGAGGGTGTCGATGACTACATTGTCAAACCCCAAACAAAGTCGAATTAGCCGCTCGCATATACTCTGCTGGCCGAGTGGCCACTATGCAGAATGATTTGTTAATGAGTACTCAAACATTACACAAAATGTTTGAAATGAAATGCACGGTGGATCGAATCACCGGACTAGGGCGTCTCAATGATACTCAAAATCGATTAGAAGCCTTATTGAAGCAAACCTATGCTCGCGGGGTGCAACCTGTTGTGCTATTTTAAAAGTAACCGGGATGGATGAAATCACCCAAAAATATGGCCAGCAAGTGCATGAACAGTTGCTCAGTAGTGTCGCAACACGTATTTGCCGCCATGTACGTCCGATTGATTTGGTCGGCCATACTCAACAGGATGAATTTCTCATTGCCATGTATAATGACAACAAGGATGATGTCCGCTGCCGTAACTTCAAACGAATATTACATGACTTAAATCATCGCTCTTATAAAACCAATGCCGGTTTTATCAGCATTCGCTGTGCCATGTCGATGACTGTGGCTGTGAAGAATGATGGCGAGAAAGATGTCGAAGCACTGATTGCGGCAACACGAAAAAATTACACAAATCAATTGAAATGGGTTTTGAAGAAGTCGCCAGTTAAGCCCCGTTTTTATGATGTAGCCATTATTACACTTTAGGATGTGGTGAGGAACGAACCGCATCAATGGAGACAGTTTGAAGTCATTGATGCGGTTCGTTCCTCACCACATCCTACATAGATTAGATTAGATTAGCTTATTTTATCTGCCCCTGAACACTTATTTAACATCTATGGATCACTCATGATAGCCAAGCGTTCTCATCTGTTTATACTTCTTTTAGTCATGCAGTGCTGCAGTCTGATGTGTCAACACTTTTCCGGACAGTTTTCTAAATATTTTTTGGCTGTTTCAAGTGATTTTTGTCATTTTGTATTTCCTATCATTTTAGTTTCTCATGTTAACTTTAAACAGATGAAGAGAAAGGGCTTTGCCCTCTGGAACGATAGAGCCGTTCCATTCACCCAAGGTATTTTCACAACGGTAATGATCCTGTTACAATATCTTCACGGCACAGGCTGAGGAGCCGATGGCCGTCAACGGTAATGGGCGGCATTTATGTCGCCTTTTACCCTCTTCAATCAATCGATTTAAGCTATTTCCTGCTGTATTTCATAATCGACTGGTGACAAATAATCATTAGCCGAATGAAGTCGCTCCCGATTATAAAATACCTCAATATATTCAAATATTGCCTGCTTTGCTTCTACTCTGGTTTTGAATCGACAATGGTGCGTCAATTCAGTTTTCAAACTATGAAAGAAGCTCTCTGATACAGCATTGTCCCAGCAATTTCCTTTGCGGCTCATAGACTGAATTATGTTATGATCCGACAATATTTTTCTATGACTATCAGAGGCATATTGGCTACCTCGGTCAGTATGCCAAAGCAATCCATCCATTGGTTTACGCTTCCATATGGCCATCAGTAAAGCATCATTGACTAGCTTGGCTTTCATTCGCTCATCCATCGACCAGCCAACAATTTGCCTAGAGAATAAGTCAATGACAACCGCTAAATATAACCAGCCTTCCTTGGTGGCAATATAGGTAATATCACCCACATAGTAGCGATCAGGTTGAGAGACAGTAAACTCTCTTTCCAGTAAATTTGGAGATATACGCTTATTATGCTTGGAATTAGTCGTCGCTTTAAAGCGTCTCTTCGTTTTACAAAACAAACCGGCTTTTTCATTAATCGACCAATTCTCCGGCGGCTTATATGAACGCCTTTTCAGCCAGTTTTCTTTTAAGACGACGGTTCCATAAGTCTTGCGACTGTCTTCAAACAGTTTTTTAGCTGCTCAGTAAGCGCTTCATTTTCTTTCTCTCTATCCGTTTTAGGAGAGCTAACCCAATCATAATAGCAACTACGGGAAACATCCATAAAACGGCACAGAATCGTTACCGGGTAATCTTTAGCCTGATCAGTTATCCATGCGTACTTCACAAAGTTTCCTTGCAAAGTACGCTGTGGCCTTTTAATAAATCACGCTCCTGAATCACTTTGCCAATTCTTTTTCAGACGTTTTACTTCATCATAAATGTGTTCATCACTTCTATTGGCTACCGTCTTCACCGGTTTGGAATATTTACTGATCCAGGTATGTAGAGTATTTACATTAACACCTAGCTCCCTGGCAGTCTGAGAAACGGATTGATCCGTCTCATTAGCTAATTTGACAGCTGATTCTTTAAATTCTGATGTATAGCTTTTATTCGGTTTTTTGTTTGATCATTCATTTTAGGTCACACTTTTTATCTTTTAGTTATTTTAAGTTGTGTGTCCGGTTAAGTATAGCCACATTAGTCAAATTAGCCTCGCCTCACCGCTCACAAAGGTGCAAACCAGCCCCATCACTCGGGGAACATTGAATACCGAGCAAACTTTTATCGGTAGTATCCATTTCACTCAGTCATCCCTCCTAGCTTCTAAAACACAAGGCCTAGTACTTGCTGTTAATTTCGATGCCACACAAGAAATACATAAGGGTGACACTCTGGTTGAATTAGATCATGAAATTTTAGACTCAACAATTAAAGCCTTGCAAGCCTCTATAAAAGAGCTGAAACTATTAACCGAAAAATCAGCCAAGGATCTCAAGCGTTATAAGATTTTGGTCAAACAAAAAAATGTCTCACAACAAAAATACGATGAAATTTATTATGATAAAATTCGTATTGATCAAAAATTCATCTCTTCTAACGCTGAATTACAAGCCTTATTAATTGAACGCAAGCAAAATATGATTACCGCCCCATTTAGCGGCATCATCACCGAACGCCATGTGGAAATTGGTGAGTGGGTTGATAAGGGTGGCAAGATAGCCACCCTGGTTAACCCAAAAAAAATGTATGCCCTATTTGACCTGCCTGCCTCTTATGCTCTAAACATTCATCCAGGAAAAACACTGATCCTAAGCATTGGCAAAGAGACCATCAATGGCACAATTGAAGGTATCATCCTTAAAGGGGACAATAAAAGCAGAACTTTTCCCTTGCGGATAAAGCTTGACCTTAAATCAAGCAAGTACCCAAGCAATAGCACGGATACTTTCTTTTCAGGAATGGAAGCCTTGATCAAACTCCCAAGAAGCCAAAATCATGAAATGCTACTCGTCCCTCGAGATGCAGTGATAAAACGCTTTGGTCATGATGTGATATTTATTGTGCAAACTAAAGAGCAACAAGATAGCGCTAAAATGGTTGCTATCACTGTCAGCCTATTCGATGGATCAATGGCTGCGATCCAAGCAAGCGATGAAAATGAACAATTAGTAGCAGGCATGCAAGTCATCGTTAAAGGTAATGAACGAGTTTTTCCCGGTCAGGCACTTAAAATACAAAACCTGAATCAAGCTCAATGATAGTGATCAAAAGTAACTGATGGATATTATAAAATATTCCTTACATAAGCCCGTCAGTATTGTCGTGGTGGTATTATTACTGCTGATTTTTGGCATATTGGCCTTAAATAAACTCCCCCTGCAACTCACTCCAAACGTCAGTGAAGCTAAAATTTCCATCATTACTGCTTGGCCCGGGGCATCACCACGTGAGATCGAACAGGATATTATTGATGAGCAGGAACTGGTACTAAAAAATACCCCGGGACTCCTTATTTACGAGGCCAAAGCACAGGATAATTTAGCCACTATTACCCTGACATTTAAATTAGGCACACGCATTGAAAAAGCCTTGCTGGATGTTAGCAATAAGCTGTCTGAAGTCAATAACTACCCCGACAATGTAAAAAAACCTATTATCAAAGCAACCGGAGAAAGTGCTTCGCCTGTAATTTGGACAATGCTCAGAACCCTGCCTGAAAACCCCAATGATATTGATACCTATAAAACCTATCTGGATGATCATGTTCGTGAGCATATAGAACGCGTTCCCGGTGTCGCAGAACTGCTCATTCTCAGTGGCACAAAAAAGCAAATGCAAATCACACTGGATATCCATCAACTGGCAAAATACCGACTCAGTATTGATGACATTATTGAGCGGATCAGGCGTCATAATCAGGATATTTCAGCAGGTTCTATTGATATTGACCGAAGAAATTATCGCATCCGAACCACCGCTCAATTTCGTGATGCACACAGTCTGGGTGAACTGATTTTAATTGCGGACAATAATCGTCTAGTCCGATTGAGTGATATAGCAACTATCGGTTTTTCTTATGCGGTGGCAAATTCCTTTTCTGCACTCGAAGGTACTAAGGGCTTAATCATTGGTGTCAAACCAGAAAACAATACCAATATCGTTGCACTCAGTAATCAGGTTGAAGCGGTGGTCAAGCAACTGAACGCTGGCATGCTTAAAGAAACTTGATTACCCACAAAGCTCCGCCATATTTCGATAATTATACTATAATTATACTATAATTAAAGTATAGATTATGTGTGGAGTAGAATGATGTCAAAAAATAAAATTCAGTTTCAAGAAGGTTATAGTTTATTTGAGCTTTTTAATGATTATGGCACTGACAAACAGTGCCGACAAATATATTTAAATGGAAATTTCCTGATGGATTTGTTTGCCCAGAGTGTGGCAATAAGACTTATTGCACTCTAGAACATCGCCATCTTTATCAGTGCCACCATTGTCATCATCAGACATCAGCAACCTGTGGGACAATATTTGATAGTACCAAACTGCCTTTATCTAAGTGGTTTTTAGCGATTCATCTTATGACTCAATTGAAGACAGCGGTTTCAGCATTAGAATTAAAGAGACAGCTTAAGGTAAGCTACAATACAGCCTGGAGTATGAAACAAAAGATCATGCAGGTTATGAAAGAACGTGATGACAGTAAACCTTTATCAGGCATCATTCAAATTGATGATGCCTACTGGGGTGGTGAGCACAGAGGCGGCTCCAGAGGTCGTGGTTCAGAAAATAAAACACCGTTCGTTGCAGCCGTTTCTACTAATGAAGATGGACACCCGATTGCAATGAATTTAAATGTGCTTAAAGGGTTTAAATCCAGTGAAATAAAACGATGGGCACAAACTCATTTAACACCTGGAAGTACTGTTTACTCAGATGGGTTAAATTGTTTTCCTGCAGTTAAAGAAGCTGACTGTAAGCATGTTCCAATCGTCACGGGTGGTGGTGCGGCAAGTGTTGATAAAATTGAGTTTATCTGGGTTAACACTATGATAGGTAATATTAAAAACTCTATGAAGGGAAGCTATCATTCCATTAACTCAAAACATTTACCTCGGTATCTTGCTGAATTTTGTTATCGGTTTAATAGACGCTTTAACTTAAAAGACATGATGCCAAGGTTTTTATGCGTGGCGATGAAAACGCCACCTATGAATGGAAAGCTCCTAAAAATGGCGGAGCTTTATGGGTAATCAAGTAAAGAAATGGGACTGCACCTTAATTGGCTTCATGATAAACGTGCTTATATTCAAGGTGCGATTAGTTTAGTGCAGCAAAACATCTTGATTGGTGGACTGCTAGCCATTATCATTTTACTGCTATTTTTACGGGCAATATCTGCCACTGCGGTGGTGGCTTTGGCAATTCCTATATCAATTATTGCTACCTTCATCATCCTCCATCTTATGGGGCGCTCACTGAATACCATCTCATTGGCCGGCATCTCTTTTTCTGTAGGTATGTTGGTTGATTCAGCCATTGTGGTGCTGGAAAATATTGATCGTCATAAAAAAATGGGCAAGTCATTTTTTGCTGCGGCCTATGACGGCACTAGCGAAGTATGGGGAGCCTTAATCGCATCTGCACTCACAACGATAGCGGTCTTTTTGCCCATTATCTTTTTACAAAATGAAGCAGGGCAATTATTTAAAGATATTGCCATTGCGGTGACTGCTGCCGTGACATTTTCACTGTTTGTATCCATTTCAGTGATACCGATGCTATGGCATCAATTAATGACCTTGCATTCCCCTGAAACAAATACGCCCCGCCGCTTATTTTCTAATCGCCTGACACATGCAATTAATGACGCACTGGTTGCTGTCGGGCGCTGGATCAGTCATTTTATTATGCACTTAATCAGTCAAATTTTACAGACTAAGACACGCCGTTTAGTGACTATTTTTAGTTTAACATGCCTATCTGCTTTAAGTGTTTATAGCCTCTTACCAAAAATGGAGTATTTACCTCAGGGCAATCGCAATTTATATTTCAACATTCTCATTCCACCCCCAGGCTTTCCTATCAGGAAAAAAAAATCCATTGGTGACTCTATCTACCAACAATTAAAGCCCCATATCAATCAGGATTATAAGGCCTATCCTGCTATAGAACGCTTATTTTATGTGGCATCCGGTAGCTTTATGATTTTTGGTGTCATTGCCGAAGAAGATAGTCGAATAAAAGAGCTCAAGCCCTTATTAATTCCTATTGTGAATAGCTTTCCCGGTATTTTTGGCATCACTAAACAAGCTGGTGTGTTTGAACAAGGCATAGGCAAGGGCAGAACCATTGACATTGATATCAGCGGTGAAAAAATAGAACAACTTACTCTGGTGGGTGCGACCTTATTTGGTGCAATAAAAAAATCTGCACCTAAGATGCAAATCCGTCCCATTCCTTCGATTGAATTGCTCTACCCTGAAGTCTTACTCAAGCCCAAACACAGTCAATTACAACGCCTGGGTATGGATTTGTTATCACTTGGGATTTTCGCCGACGTGCTATTAGAAGGACGCAAGATTGATGACTTTAAAGTAGAAGGTGAGAAAAAAATCGATTTGATCTTACAGGCTGATAAACAAGATATTCATTCTCCGGAAGAACTGTATTATAGCCTGGTGGCCACCATCGGGTAAGTTAGTTGGTTTTAATACCCTGGCTGAGTTTGGAAGCAACCAGTGGCATCAGTGAAATTCGTCATTTTAACGGCAAAAGAACCATCACTTTAGAAGTGACGCCACCCGATGAGATGACCTTGCAAGAAGGCATGGAGCTCTTTGAACAAGAGATTATTCCCAGCTTAGAAAAACAAGGTAAGTTAAAGGGTGTGAGCATTTCTTTAAGCGGCACAACGGATAAACTCACTGAAACCGTTGATTCGATGTATCTCAATATCATCCTTGCCATTGTGATTACTTATTTATTAATGTCAGCATTATTTGCTAATTTTGTTTATCCATTGATCATTTTATTTACTTTGCCTTTAGCGGCGGCAGGTGGCTTTATTGGTCTAGCTTTTACCAATCAATTTTTAGCCCATCAGCCACTCGATGTACTTACAATGTTGGGCTTTATTATTTTAATTGGTATTGTTGTTAATAATGCTATTTTGATCGTTCATCAAGCATTGAATTTAATACGCAATGAAGCCTATGCACATAAAGAGGCGATCATTGAATCAACACGCAGTCGTTTACGCCCTATTTTTATGGGTTCTTTAACATCGTTATTTGGTATGTTGCCCTTGTTGCTATCGCCGGGGCCAGGTTCTGAGTTTTATCGAGGCTTGGGTAGTGTGATCACCGGTGGTTTGGCTTTCTCTACCATTTTTACTTTGTTTGTAATTCCATCGTTATTAATGTTTGTGATAGGGATGGAGAAGAAGCAACCCCTCAGTCCCCTTCTAAAAGAAGGGGAAGTCAAACAACGTTACAAGTACCTATCGTGCTTATTAATTACTGCTCACTTGCGCCCCGGATAAGGCAATACTTTTCATGGTATCTTCTGTTGAATCCGGCGCACTGCTAATGGCCTAAACTGTCCCATGGTTAAATCAGGAAAACTTATTGCAATTCTGAATTTACCATTAAGCATATAGGCCTTATTGCCTGAAACAAAAGAATCTCATAAGGCAGATGAGCCGAATGCTTTACACTGGCTACATCAATATTCCCCATCACTGTTCTATCAGCACCTGCTCCTTTGGTGATAGCAACACCAAAGACAGTTTCTTCTTTACCTAGTTGAGCGCTCCCCCTTATATCCGTCTTATCCCAGGGATCGTAAGCAACTTTTGCACAGGCTTTTTGCAATACAGGTGCTACAGCTACTGAGGTGATGGCTTGAGTAGTGACCACATTTGCTTGCTGCAGAAGTTACTGTAACAGGGGTTATAGAGGGGCTAGGCTGGCTGCTTGAAGTTTTAGCAACTGCCGTGCTTGTAGTGATGGCTTTTGGTTGTGTTTATAGGCTGTGACTTGTGGCTTAGCTGTTGTTTTAGCAACTGGCTTTGAGCTCACTACTTGCTTAGGGGTTATTAACTGCTGGCTTAGGGCTATAAGCCAGCATTTTAGCTGAATCCTGCCATTGCATTGGCGGCTGTTTTTTGAGTCTGAGAGATGCCTGCTGCTGTTGGCTGATTGCTAATTGTTTGCACCATCGCTATGGCTTCAGCTTCAATAGGTGAGTTCAGTTTTCTATCGACTTCAGCAATGGAACGACTAATGACTTAAATAAAAGCTTGCCTTGTTCGTCACACACCATGGGTTAAGGCTGATAAACCAAGCAACGACTAGCAAGCATATTCAAACCATCCTGAGCATGAATTATCGGATCACACTGTCCACATGGTTATACCGTTCCATGGCATTTTTCCCGGTGGTGCCGTTAAGCCGATCAGCTTTAAGTTCTGGAAGTGGAATCAATTGTTTCCATCAATGAAATATATTGCTGTACCTCAATATTCATTGGCGGCTGAAGCTATTTATTTGTCAACATTGGATATGTGGGCGAGGGCTGGCACTTGACTTGTTTGTTGAGTATTCCAGACAGCAGGTTCAGCATAAACATTGCTGAGGCCAGTTTAGCCCTATTTTGCAGTGGTTGCTTTCGCTCATAAGTCGGCATGACCATGTGTGATTGTAATATTTCATAGAACTGCAAGAACATATCCGCACCGGCACACTGCAAGTGTCAGTCCACTAGAGTATCAGATTTTAACCACCACTTTTGGCTTTCAATAATGGCGAATAGTCATTCACCACTCATGGTCACCTATCAATGATGACAGTGCAGATAATTCACTGTAGCCAGAGTTGAGTGGCTATTCACATCACCGATTGAAGCACGAACAATTCAGCACAAAATCTTCAGGACAACACTTTACAACTGGCATTGTAATCACACAATGGCAGCGGATCGTGGCTGGAAAATGCAGAATGCCCATGACATTATCCGATCACATGGCAAACAATTTCTCGCAATGCTGATGGCGTTCGCCTTGTTAATTACACTAAACCAATCATGATAGCCAAAGTGGCCTGTGGATAGTCTTCACATCCTGCTTTTTCATAAAAACAGCTACGTGCTTAGACGCTCACTGGGGACTTCTTTGTAACAAAGAAGCATCGGTCAAAAAAGCTCTGTCTCAAGCAAATGTCAGCCGACATCGGCTGAGTGCTTTGGCAACCAGTTAAGCTGGTGGCTGTGATAATAAAACTTGTGCTGACTGCGATAGCGAGCAATGTTTTTTGAGCAAATTTCGGGAGTGAAGTGGTGGCAGATTTTCCGGTAGACATAAGCGATTCCTTCTAGCGTAAAGATTGGAAGCAGTAAGGGCTTATATTGAAAACAATAACTCCTCCTGAGGTAAAGGCGGGGAGTTAGGTGTAATTTAACAGCTACATCGTGACATTTTATTTGGCAATTGTTCTTTAATATCCTATTAAAAACGATGATTGCCTAGTTCTTATTTTGTCTCTGAAGCAGTAACTGCCAGCATCCTTACTACATTTTCCATGAATTAATATAATTTCTGCATGAATTATAACCAAGGCCTTTTTTGATTATTATTAGGTGTTTCCCTAGAAGATTTATATTTTTTCCAACAATTTATCTATTTTCCAACAACAGGGTAAAAAAAGAGGTGGTAAAATGTGCGGTCATTTATTCAGGATGATGATCAGTCTTTAGCTCAGAAAATTCATCCCCCTATCAATAGGTTTATTGCATGAAAATTTTTAGTCATCGGTAATGGCGGTCGCGAACACGCACTGGCCTGGAAAGCAGCTCAATCGCCTCAAGTAGACGAGGTGTTCGTCGCACCGGGCAATGCCGGCACCCACCGGGAAGCTCATGTCACCAATGTTGATATAGGCGTCTCCGATATCCCCTGCGCTCATTGACTTTGTGCAAGCATTACAACAAAAGCCCGATGCTGCTAATGCCGATAAAACACCCTTGGTCAGTGCTGCGATTATCATTGGCACTCCCTCTTTCGGCACAGAAATACCACATAGTAGCCCCAAAATGATTGAGAAAATAAAAAATTCCCCTATTAGATATGTATGGCAGCCTGGATCTTGATTCCGTTATGCGCTCTGCCAAGGCACGTAAAACAGCAGCGAAAAAATGCATCATAAGCATTCCCGTCAAGTAGAGACGATTGGCGCCAATCACTTTTATAATGGCCTGGATGATGAGTTGGTGAGTTATGTTAACAATTGGTTAAACAAAGTATTTTACCCCTAGCTTATTGGCTATAATAAACCCTAGATATATTTTTATTCCCTGTTTTTTGAGGTATTTTTATGACTTACTCGCTAGCATTTACTCTGCATTTACTTTCCGCTGTTATTTGGGTGGGTGGAATGTTTTTCGCACACATGATTCTGCGCCCTTCTGCCGTTGAACAATTAGAGCCACCACAGCGTTTACCTCTTTGGGTTGCAGTGTTCGGACGGTTTTTCTTTGGGTTTGGATTGCCGTAGGGACGATTTTAATCACTGGATACTGGATGATTTTTGATGTCTTTGGTGGTTTAGCGGGTTTAAAAGCACTCTATATACAGACTATGCATGGCATCGGCCTGATCATGACCGCCATTTATGCCTATATCTATTTTGTCCCTTATCAGCAGCTAAAAATAGCCGTAGCCAATAAAGAATATCCTGTCGGCGGTGCCTTGATGAATAAAATTCGCCAACTAGTGACAACCAATCTTATTTTAGGCTTGATTACCATCGCGATTGCCAGTGGTGGGAAATATATTAATTTGTAAGACTGCTGTTAGTATGAAGGCATTATTTTTTACATTCAATGATGTGCTTCGTACCTCATTGGCATCCTAGGTCGAGGTAAATTTCGATATTTGTAGGATGTCGTTAAGGCACGATGCGCATCAACATTCACTTATTTCTTACGCACTTCTTTAACCATTTCATAAGCCCTTAATCTGCTGCGTCTTCTCTGTCGCCATCTGTATCATCTCCTCAGGCAAGCCCTTAGAAACCAGTTTATCCGGATGATGCTGGTTCATCAAACGACGATAGGCCTTTTTTGACTTCCGCATCACTGGAAGCAGCAGATACACCTAACATTTCGTAGGCTTCTTTGACTAATTCACTATGGCTTTTATTCTCGTCGCCTTGATTATAGTAATAGCGATTGCCGCCTAGGCCCAGATTGGAACGAACCAGAGCACTTAATTGTTCAATATGTCTGTTGGTAAAGCCTAAGCGCTGAGCAACTTTATTAATGATTAATTGCTCAGCCTCATCCATTTTACCATCGGCAAAAGCAGCATGAAGCTGTATTTCCATAAACATTTGCAACAAGGTCGTGCGTCGATGCGCCACTTGTTTAAACTGAAATAACACCCCATCCAGATCAAAATCAGCCTGTTTACCTTGATTAAACAAAGCAATCGCGGCTTTCTTTTGTTCTGCATCCAGCTTCATGTGATCCATGATCTGCTTTGCCATGGCAATTTCGTCTTTCGTGACATGACCATCAGCCTTGGCAATATGACCCATAATGGAAAAAGTAGCCGAGAAAAAAGCCGCCTGAGTTAATTCATTATTATCATCCATGCCTGCCTGTAAAGGCTTATCCACTAATTTGTGGCCAATCACACCACCAATTAATAATCCCAGTGGTCCGCCCATGGTAAAACCCACCGCACCGCCTAAAAACTTACCCCACCAACTCATTTGTTCTTCCTCATATACTGCTTACTCAGCCACAATCAAATCTTACTCAGCCACTATCAAATCATACCAAAAACAAGCCACTTATTGAATTTTATGTTAGCGTATAGGCAAAATATCTTAATCAACGTCAGAGTAATGACCAATATGACTCAATCAAACTGCCTTTTCTGCCAAATTGCCCAGTATAAAATTCCTGCAAAAATAGCCTATGAAGATGAGCACATCATTGCCTTTCATGACATCTCACCACAAGCACCCATTCATATTCTTATTATACCTAAACAACACATTGCAACGATCAATGATTTTAGTGAGCGGAATCTGACTTGCTCGGTAAAATGATTTTGGTGGCAAAAAAACTAGCTCATGAACTCGGTGTCGCCGATGATGGTTATCGTTTAAATATGAATTGTAACCAACAGGGTGGTCAGACAGTCTTTCATACGCATTTACATTTATTAGCAGGCAGACAATTTGCCTGGCCTCCCGGTTAATTATTGATATGAATAATTATAGTTCTTTGGCCACTATGCTTGCGATGTTCCCATAAATATAAACCTTGCCATGTACCCAGTGCCATTTTATTTTGCATTACGGGTATCGCAATTGATGTTGCCGTAATTGCTGATTTGATATGTGCCATAAATATAAACCTTGCCATGTACCCAGTGCCATTTTATTTTTTCATTACGGGTATCGCAATTGATGTTGCCGTAATTGCTGATTTGATATGTGCTGGCATATCGTCTGCGCCTTCAAAGGTATGAGTATAAAGTGGATCGTTTTCTATCACTAAACGCGATCAACCAGTTTTCTAAATCATGTGCAAACAGATGGATCGGCATTTTCCTGAATAATTAAACTGGCGGATGTATGTTGCACAAACACAGTACATAAACCTTCAATTCAATATATTTGCATGATGAATAACGCGATCAATAGACTCTGTTATATTATGCAAACCCTGTCCTGAAACCCCTATTTTTATCGATTCAATCACATTTTTGCCTTTTTTTCATAAATTATTCAATTAAATACACTTTTTTTCATTATTCTGCTACTTTTATTACAATAAAACTATACATCTGTTAGATCAATAAAAGCCCTTAAATTATTATCATACTGATATCATAGACTGATATTATGTCATAATTAAAAAGAATAGTTAGAGCAATTTGAGCCCTATACCCAAGCGTTTTACTTAGTAAAATAATTAAAAAATAGTTAGAAACAATAAAAGCCCTAAAAAGTCTTATTATCATAAAAAATCAGTCCAAAAATGGTGGCTAAAAAACCAGTGGCTAAGAAAGTTACCACCAAAAAGAAAGCCGTTGCAAAAAAAGCAGTGACTAAAAAAAAAGCAGTCGCTTGCTAAAAAACAACCGCTATTCAAAATAAAATGACCAAGTCTCAAATTCTGACTGAAATAGCAGAAAATACAGACATCAGTAAAAAAGATGTTTCAACAGTACTGGCTGAGTTAGACATGCTGATCGAACGTCATATCAAAAAACGTGCCTGTGGTGAATTCTTACTACCGGGTTTATTAAAAATCGTTACTGTCAAAAAAAAGCCGTTAAAGCACGTAAAGGTATTAACCCTTTCACGGGTGAAGAAATGATGTTTAAAGCCAAAAGGCCACTACTGTCGTTAAAGTACGTGCGCTTAAAAAGTTAAAAGAAATGGCTGTTTAGCATTTACTATGGATAGGCCTTCGGCTTATCCATTTCCCTTTCTTACCCCTTTACCCTTCCCTTCTACAATTAAAATTTCTTTGATATTTCCCCTTTTCATTGAATTCCTGAGTATCTTTGTCTACATTTTATTTCAAGGGTGAACTTATTTACTCACACTAAGAGTCTCACACTAAGAACTTCACTCACATAAAGGGAGATGTACGATGCCTACTAACTATCAAGCGCTCGAAATAAAGCCATTACAAGTGGCGGCAACCTCTGTGTGAACCCAATTATTATCCTTATGACAGTATCACTCTCGAAGACCCTGCGGGCAAAGCAATGACCGATCTAACGAAGGTCTCTGCAATAACCATATCCCCTGCCTGTAGTTTGGATGAAGTCATTGATCGTATGCAAAAAATGAAGGTTAAGTTATTATTCGTAACTGATGCAATGCAAATCGCATTATAGGCCTCATTACTTATAGCGACTTACAAGGTGAAAGACCCATACAGTTTCAGCAAACAAACGGTGTGTCACGCAGTGAAATTTGTGTGCTCGACATTATGACCAGTATAGATTCCATTGACGCGATGGAGTGGAATGCGGTTGAGCGGGCACGGGTGGGTGATATTGTCAGCACCATGAAAAAACTAAATCGCCAACATGCGCTGGTACTTGAGCATCCTGACGAAGATAATTATCGGATTCGAGGTATTTTTTCCACCAGTTTACTCAGTAAACTTCTAGGAATAGAAATTGAAAGTAACGAAATGGCTCAGACTTTTGCAGAATTTGAGCGGATTTTAGCGAGTAAATTATAACTGTGATTTATCCTAATCTCACTTGCTTTCTAGGTGCTTAATAATATCCAGATAACGCTTTTCTTTCTTAGCCCATGAATTCAACATGACAGCTAATAAAATAAGCAAAATGAACACTGCTGAAACTGCTCATGACAGCTAATAAAATAAGCAAAATGAACACTGCTGAAACCTGCCGCCGATGCACCGGTCACAGCCAAAACGGCAATATCGGTGAATTGGCTCATATCGATACCACTGTCTTTTTTTTGCCTTCAAAAGACTCAATACCGCCTGTGGATTAACCATTTCAGGTTTTAACCAATACATCAGTCCCCAGGCAACTGCGCTCGAAACACCAACACTCCATGCTGTATAGCCTGACACCTTCTGAAACAGTGAGCGTTTAAAGATAAATTGTTTTTGTGTCTCTGTGAGCATAAAATACCTTCTTTTTACAATTTAAGCCCCATATTATACCCTAAGCATCTTTAAAGATAACGCCTTATAAACCAAACAACCTATAACCTAATACCTCAAAACTTATGTCAAAAAAAGATTATTACAAAATACTCGATGTCAATCGCAATGCCAGCGATGCTGATATCAAAAAACAATATCGACGTCTGGCCAGAAAATTTCACCCTGATGTCAGTAAGGTAAAGAATTCGGAGGCCAAATTTAAAGAGATCAACGAAGCCTATGATGTGCTTAAAGACAAAACTAAGCGCGATAATTATGATCGCTTCGGTAGTGCCGATGGCAATCCTTTCCAGGGTGGCGGCGGTTTTACTCCTCCTCCCGGTGGTGCAGGCCAAAGCGGCTTTGGTGGTTTCGGACAAGGCAGTTTCAATGACATCTTTGATAATATGTTTACCAATTCAGGGGTGGACAATTTCATGGTCAGGAAGATACGTTCACTCGCCAACGACGTCCACAGAAAGGGCAAAATCAAAATGTTGTCATTTCCGTTGATTTGGAAGACTCATACCATGGTGCTGAACGGTCTTTAAATGTCCAGATTCCGGGCAGTCATCCTTCGGTAGCAACAGGCACTAAGAAACTCAAAGTAAAAATCCCCAAGGGGATTAAAGAAGGACAAAAAATACGCCTTGGTGGTCAGGGTGGCGCAGGTCAGATTCGTGGTGATTTGTTACTGGAAGTAAAATTTAATCGCCATAAACATTTTACTGTTGATGGAAAAAATATCAGTCTGATACTCCCGATTACCCCTTGGCTTACTAATGCAGGGGACTCTGTTATCTGACAGATTATGACAGCTGAAGCTGATAGTGATGAGATGAAAGCTACCCTAGGAGGTATAGTTGAAATGAAATTGGCAGCTAATACCCCCGGTGGCAAAAAGCTGCGTTTAAAAGGTCGAGGCTTACCGGGTAAAGATGCAGGGGATCAATTTGTTATCTTACAGATTATGACACCTGAAGCTGATAGTGATGAGATGAAAGCACTTTATGAGAAAATGCAAACACTCAGTGAATTTAATCCTCGTGAGGATTTTTAATTGATTGCTGAAGTAAAAGTGTTGGATACTTCAAATGTAGGATGTGGTGAGGTACGAACCGCATCAATGGTTTTAAATTCATGCTCTTAAACATAAGCTTTGATGCGGTTCGTACCTCACCACATCCTACCCTGTAAAGATGAATTGGCTTATTTAGACGCTCATAAAGGTGCTATTGAACTAAGTTAATAAAATACAGTCACATAAACTACAGTAAATTATAAAAGAAAATTTGGTTAAAAAGATATGATTCATACAAAGAAAAACATCTTCATTACCGGCTTATCAATCTTCTTGATTAGCCTGATATTATTAACTTAACGCTCTGCCCACTCGTTGGAAAAAGTGACTGGCGGTTGTTAATATCTCCAAAATAAAGTCCTTGCCGACTCTCTCTTAACCGATGTTGGAAAAAGTTTAATGATCCTCTCTTTAAGCGTTTTTTAAGTTTGACACACCGAAACGCCTGGCACCACAACAACGCCCCCCCATGCTTTAGGCTCTGGAGTAATCGTGGATGCCCATCACGGGGCTATTGTTGCACAGGTTATTCCCAATTCAGCAGCCAGCCATGCAGGGGTCAAGTCCGGTGATATTATTACTGGCGTTAATGGCGGATACGCATTGATAATTCATCAGAGTTGCGTAACTATATTGCCGGTAAGACGTCCGGTGAGAAATGGCCAAATAAAAAAAGATCTCGCCAAGCAAAGGGTGATTCGGGGAAAACTTTGTGCCTGCTGAAATTGCACAATCTTATGAGCAAGGCGGTGCAGCATGTTTGTCGGTCTTGACGGATATTGATTTTTTCAGGGTAGTGATGCTTATTTGCAACAGGCGAGAGCTGCTTGTTCATTGCCGGTATTGCGTAAAGACTTTGTTATTGATACTTATCAGATTTATGAAGCACGTTTAATGGGTGCGGATGCAATTCTATTAATTGTCGCTTGTCTCAGTGATGCGCAATTGAGTGAGTTTGCTGCCTTGGCAGATGAACTGTCACTTGATGTGTTAGTGGAAGTACATGATTTAGCTGAGTTGGAGAGGGCTTTGAAGTTGCCGACACGCTTGCTGGGCATTAATAATCGTAATTTACGCACCTTTGAAACAACTTTGAATACCACCATTGAATTATTAGATAAAATTGCTGATGATCGTATTGTGGTGACTGAAAGTGCCATTCATTTGCCTGAAGATGTGGCCTTGATGAAGAGTCATCAGGTCAATGCCTTTTTGGTCGGTGAGTCGTTTATGCGCGCTGAGCAACCGGGTGAAAAACTTGCTGAGCTTTTTTTCTAAGCCCTTACATGTCTGATAATATACCATCTGCTCATAAAATCAGCTCCTTTTCATCGTCATCAGAATGGCTCGCCTACGATAAGGCGCATCTCTGGCATCCCTATACCAGCATGAGCGATCCTCTGCCGACTTATCCTGTTGAATCCGCTCATGGTGTGCGCCTTAAATTAGCTGATGGTCGTGAGTTAATTGATGGGATGTCTTCCTGGTGGGCGGCAATTCATGGTTATAATCATTCCGTATTAAATGCTGCTTTGGAGCAGCAAATTCAGTCCATGTCTCATGTGATGTTTGGTGGTTTGACGCATTTGCCTGCGGTCACTTTAGCGAAAAAATTAATTGAATTGACGGCTGAACCATTGCAGCATGTTTTTTTTTGCTGATTCAGGCTCTGTGGCGGTGGAAGTGGCGATAAAAATGGCCATGCAATATTTTCAGGCGCAGGGGAAACGAGTAAGCAAAAACTGCTCACCGTGCGCAGCGGTTATCATGGTGATACCCTGGGTGGTATGTCGGTTTGCGATCCGCTTAATGGCATGCATCAGTTATTTCAAGGGATTTTAGCACAACATTTTTTTTGCTCCTGAGCCCCATTGTGCAGAGGATGGATCGAGTAATATTGCTGAACTGGAACAACTTTTACAACAGCATCAAGCTGAAATAGCAGCAGTGATCATTGAGCCTCTGGTTCAGGGGCGGGCGGTATGCGTTTTTATTGCCCGGAATATTTACAGCAGCTCAGAGCGATCTGTGATGACTATGATGTGTTGCTTATTTTAGATGAAATAGCGACTGGTTTTGGGCGAACGGGAAGCCTCTTTGCCTATGAACAGGCAGGTATTGTACCTGACATTCTATGTCTGGGTAAGGCATTAACAGGGGGCTATTTAACGCTGGCCGCAACGATGACAACGCAAAAAGTGGTACAGGGAATCAGTGCTGATGGCGCGGGTATCTTAATGCATGGGCCAACGTTTATGGCCAATCCTTTAGCCTGTCAGGTGGCCAATGCCAGTATTGAGCTACTCTTGTGAGTTGGCTATTTGTCGAAGTTTAGATTGTGTTGAAGACGTGCGGGTTAAGGGCGCTATTGGTGTTGTGGAATTAAAAGAGTCGGTTGATATGAAAACCATGCAAGCAGACTTTGTTGCCCTAGGCGTGTGGATTCGCCCCTTTAATAAGTTAGTCTATATTATGCCCCCGTTTATTATCGAAACTAAGGACTTAAGCAAATTGACCCGCGCAATATATCAAGTCTTGAGTAAATAAAAACGTAGGGTGGGCAGATAAAGCCATGCCCACCCTACTATTTACGCATGGACACTAATTAAAAATCTCAGCAGATTTAATCGTATCAATCGGGATATGATAGGTAATATTCCCCGAACGTAAACGCGTGACCACCTTATAAATCCTTGGATGATCGATCTTTAATTTTCCCTTAAATGTTTTGTCTTTAGTGGTCACGAGCTTGATTCTAAAACCATTGAAATTAACAAGATTCTCTATAGCAACAGGACGATATTTTTTAATAATGATCGCTTGTTTTTTCTTGATTTGATCCGGCGTTTCTAACTCAACTTCTTTATTGGTTGCGGACTCGATGAGTTTTTCTTTGTCAACATGAATAGAAATTTCATTAATGCGTTTATTGTTAACGAATAGTTTTAGGCGGACAAACTGAATAAAATCGTTAGGTTCAAAAGTCACAATTTCTTCAGTACCAGTGAGATCACTGAGATCGGCTTTTAAGGTAATTGTACCGTGGGTTTTGAGAATGGTTTTATAGGCATTGAGCAAACCTTCTTCGGCTTCCACACCATAGGATAATAAATATTCTTCTACTTGAAGGGTATGTTCATTGATATATTCATCAATGCTTAGTTTGCTTTTGCTGGCGCAAAAACGATTTTTTCTTTCAATATAAGAGTCATCGGAAATTTCCAGTGTTATATCTCCAGGCTGTATCGTCTTGTTCGTAAAGAATTGAGATCACGAACTCCTGTTAATTCACCACTGATATTGATGCGGCTAAAGTCTCGAATGTCATTGTTTAGTGTGTAATTGAGGGTTTTTTTACGGGCGTTGAAGTGGTATTTTAATAAAATATCACTGGTGAGAGTATCATAGCCCATTTTTGCCAATGCCTGACTACCGATACGATAAACATCACCACAGGCAAGGGTGGAAAAAACTTCCATTTGTGTGGGTTCAATGTCTGGGTTATCAATCATTTTCATGAGTTTGCCGGTGAGATTGACGGAAGCACCGGTGATGATCAAATTTAAAGATTCAGGTATTTGTTTATTTTCCAATTGATTGTTTAAAGTGATTAGGGTCATAAGATCCGGCGCAATAAATTGCACGGATTCTATGGAAATACTATCATCAAATAGTGGTAGGTAGACTTTAATGCCAGTGACTGTGGCGCTGCCAGCAAATGAGGTTTTTATTTCATCATAAGAAATTTGTGCGAAAGGTTTGGCATGAAAAATCTGATTATCGACAAACTGCTGGGTGAAATACCATAAGCCACCCTTAAGAGCGCCAAAAGAGACGATACTAATAACAAACAAAGCAATGACAATTTTTTTCATTGGTATCCTTGGATGAACAAAAAATAGCGATTTAATATTTAACTAATACCACGAAGGCTTGTTTTCAGGTACTTCTAATAAGGCTTTGATATTCGCTGCAATAATATGATAGCCAATATTACCATAAAGTCGCTGTCTGCCCTCATTAAAAACAAAAGAGGGGCTGCCCTCAATTAATTTTTGTTTATCATTAGTGGTGCAGGATGATAAAGCGGCCATTCCTTCACCATTGTTTAGCAGTTTTTCAATAGGGCTTCTAGGGATATTAAGTTGTTCTGCAATACGCATGAGTTGAGTATTGT
This sequence comes from sulfur-oxidizing endosymbiont of Gigantopelta aegis, assembly GCF_016097415.1. Classification (NCBI taxonomy): domain Bacteria; species sulfur-oxidizing endosymbiont of Gigantopelta aegis. Next base: position 3,188,054 of record NZ_JAEHGE010000001.1, read on the forward strand.
TGGAAATATCCAGAGCATCGCGAAAATAAGCGAGTCGAACTAGCCAATCGGCTTGTCCCATCAGGCTTGTTTGTGGATCTGAAGGCAATTTCGCCGCATTGCTCCAATAGCTGGATGGATTTTAAAAATAAATGACATGAAGCAGAAGAATAAGGCAGGTTTTTAGGCCAATTTCAGGGTGTACTTCAATATGCGGGAATTTTTTTTTGTAACTGCAGCATGGCTGTATTGTAGCCTTACAAAGTCACCTTTGTTAGCCCAGTTTGTTTCTATGATGTGTCACGGCTTTTTCATTAATCGACCAATTCTCCGGCGGCTTATATGAACGCCTTTTTCAGCCAGTTTTCTTTTAAGACGACGGGTTCCATAAGTCTTGCGACTGTCTTCAAACAGTTTTTTAGCTGCTCAGTAAGCGCTTCATTTTCTTTCTCTCTATCCGTTTTAGGAGAGCTAACCCAATCATAATAGCAACTACGGGAAACATCCATAAAACGGCACAGAATCGTTACCGGGTAATCTTTAGCCTGATCAGTTATCCATGCGTACTTCACAAAGTTTCCCTTGCAAAGTACGCTGTGGCCTTTTTTAATAAATCACGCTCCTGGCATTCACATTACTTAAAACTAATACCGTTAAAAACAGATTCCTTTTTCAATGATGAAACAAATTCCGGAATAGCCTTCACATCCGTAGACTGACCTTGCAAAATGATTTGCTGACCACCGGCATAAACGTTAATATTGTCAAACCAGATAGGCTCAACATTTTTTCTTGCGAGTGCCGCAAAATAAGCAGACAAACCAATATCATTACCCCTGACCATGGTTGATAAGTCCTTTAATGCTTGCTGCTTACTGGCAAGCACGCGTTTTAAATGTTCTAGTTGCTGTTGCTCTTTTTTTGAATTGGTTAAACCGGCTACCGTCAGCTCAAGTTTTTCAACAATTGTTTTAGCCTGCTCAAATTGTGATTTACTGCTGGCTACTTCTCTTTGCATGCTCATATTATTCCAATACAAGAAGCCATAAAACACCATCATCAACAAGGCACTTGCTGCCACTAGACTTAATAACATATTGGCTGAAAAAGGCTCTTCATTCGCCGTTGATATGGGTTGATATAAATTAATTTGCTGTTGCATTGTTTACTGTACACCCTGCTGTTTCTTTTGAGAGTGCTGCCCTTCATTACGTAGGGCTAAACCTATCGCATAAAAACAATAGGCCTGTAGTTCTCGACTCAGGGGCTTGGCAACATTAAGTGCTTCGTTAAAATCCAGTGCTTCTACCGGCACACCCAACATTTCATGAATATATTCAATCAGACCGGGGACTTCATTGACCAGAGGGGCCAGAATAATTTTTGTCACCGGACGTTGATTAAAATGACTGACGTAATAATCAAGAGAACGCTGAATTTCAAGAATGACTTCATCAACAATCAATTTGCCCTGCTCATTTAAGCCATTAATTGTGCTTTGCTCTGCATCCGGTTCTTGAATATCGTCTTCAAAGCTAATACCATCCAGATCATGGATACTATCAGGGAGCTTAAAATCATCTTCTTTATCAAAAATGACATCTTCATCTGAAATGTTAAGTTCTATTTCTTCGGCATTAAAATCATCTTCTTCAAAAGAATTCTGTTCAGAACCCTTGCTTTCACTTGACTTATTTTCAGCATTCTCGCTTTCAAAAGCAGAATCCAAAACCTGCGCTAAGCGATTAATACCAAAATCAATTTTCCGAGTAAGATACAAAGTACCTTGACGTGTAATCGTCAACAAACCACTATTGGCATTAAAACGCAGCATTACAATGCCATCTTTATCTTCGGGTAAAATAGCCGCGATATTTCTCTGTGCCAACTCATAAATGTCAATCGCCTGAAGCTTCATTTCAGCCTGTTGTAACTGTTCAACACGCGCATCAATTTGCTGCTTTTGTGAAGCGACCACATACATGTGTTGTGCACGTCCTGATTGCTGACCGGGAATTTCGAAGACATCAATGACCGCATCGTCAATATGATAGGCTAATTGATCTTTAATGCGCCAGCGAACAGCTTGTTTCAGTTCAGAAGACTCGACATTAGGCGCATCAATTAATAATAATTCATAGGCGGATTTTTCGATGGATGAATTACAGGGGAATTGTTTGATGGGAAAGCTATGCACTATTTTTTTCAGGGCGTCATTTTGTGCATGATGATTCGGAGCTGAGCCTGTATTTAACGCGTCAGCAGACTCATCAGGGAGTATTTCAAAAGCACATTGCTTCAAGGTGGGTTTGAAAATAGGCTTTTTGCCCGGTAATAGATGGGCCATAGCCACGCGACTAGCGCGAAAATCAACGCCGATTAGACCCTCTGCATTCTTCTTTTGCTTAAAAAAAGGAAATTGCATCATTACCTATGTTAATCCTATTTATTGATATTACTCCTAACTATGGCAAATAATTGAAGAAAATTCCAATAAATATGATCATTCCTAGCCAATGATTGTTCAAAAATGCCTGAAAACAGCTTTTTGGCTCTCTATTTCGGATTAAATACTGCTGATAGACCGAAAAAACCATAGAAAGTCCTATTCCTAAATAGAAAAATAATCCGGCTTGCACCTGCCAGGCCACTATGAACATGCCTAAAGTAAAGAGCATTTGTAATAAGGCAATCATCAGCTTATCGTAGTCTGCAAAAATAATTGCTGTCGATTTCACGCCTATTTTTAAATCGTCTTCTCTATCCGTCATAGCGTACATCGTATCGTAGCTAACAATCCAGAGAATAGTGACCCCATAGAGTAACCAGGCAACATTAGGAATAGTATTTAATTGCGCAGCAAAGCCCATTGGGATCGCCCAACTAAAGGCCATCCCAAGAGCAATTTGCGGATAGTGGGTATAACGCTTCATAAAGGGATAAGTCGCCGCCAGTAATAAAGCCACCACACTGAGCAAAATAGTATACCAATTCAGCCATAGCACTAGCAGAAAAGCAATGAGAATGCAGATAGCAAACAAGGCTAGCGCTTCATTAGGGCTTACCTTACCCGAAGTAATGGGGCGATTTTTAGTGCGTTCAATATGCTTATCAATATGACGATCAGCATAATCATTAATCACACAACCTGCCGAACGCATAATAAAGACCCCCAGCGCAAAGACCAGTAAAATATCCAGCGGAGGTATTCCTTCTGCCGCAATCCACAAGCCCCAGAAAGTTGGCCATAGAAGTAACCAGGTACCGATGGGACGATCCATTCTCATTAATAAGTAATATTGGTATAAGCGCTGCTTAATCACGATTTAATTCTCTATCTTAAACTCTCTGTCTTAAACTCTCTGTCTTAAACTCTCTGCCTTAAACACCCTGCTCAAACACACTGGGCAAAAAAACTTCAGCAACCAGCAGGGGTTTGTGGTGCAGATAAAAAATAGAGCGCCTCGCCCAAATACTTTCAAGTTCAGAACTATAATTACCCAACTCACAATGCTCTTGTGCTGAATCAAACAATTGGTGACCATTTGACAATGCCGCCACTTCAATTGCATCACGTTGCAAGTCTGGCTGGGCAAACAAGAACTCACCTAAAGGGCGGTTGCCCAAATGGCTTAATTGTTTTTGTGGCCCCGTTAAGGTTTTGATGGGGATGACCGTACGCGCAAAAATAACCGCTGTATCACCACAATAAAGTAATACTTCGCGAATGAGCGCACCACGTTGGCTTGGCAGTTTGAGGCGTTGAACTTCATCATTGGAGGGAATAGCCATCCCCTGATGGAGCAATTTGACCGAAAAACAGCCCTTATTCTCTGTCTGACAATGATTTTTGATTCTTTGGGTCAAGGAATCACTGTCCAGCAACCATTCTCTGATATCATCGGGAATATGCAAAATAGAGGCATAATCAACAGCAACCCAGTGCGGGATCCGTTTAAACTGTCGAGTTATTGCTGGCATAGATAATTTTACAGGGCTTCATTGCTAATTTTGGAGCGTTAATGTTAAGGCTCAAAGAAAGCTTGATTCTAACACAAAGCAGTATTTTCTTGAATTATCCTCTTTATAGACACCGATCAAACCTTGTTTACACTTCAGATGTAGGATGTGGTGAGGAACGAACCGCATCAATGGTTTTAAATATACGAGTTTTAAATGTACACCTTTGATGCGGTTCGTTCCTCACCACATCCTAGCAATGTAAAGATAAATCGGCTTATTTGATCTGTCCCTCTTTATATACTCTCATCGACCAATAAAGTTAATGGCTTTAATGCTCTGCAATGAGTATTCAAAGTCACCGGTTTCACTGCTACCGATAATACGTGTAAACGGGGGCGACATCACTTCCATTTTAATCTCTTTGCTACTGAGTTCGACTGCCACAATGAGCTGATTGCTTGAGGTGGGACGAATTTTAATTTTTTTGATGTCCTTATAAGGGATTTGGGTTTTACTGCTGATTAAAAATGTCTGGCCATTGCTTTTTTTACCCCCCTTGCTACTGCTTAAATTATTACCTTGAATGGTTCTTTTTTTATCATCGGTAAACATCAATTGAATACCGACATCAGGTGAGCTTCCCGGTGCGACAACTTTTATTTTTGGCTTTGTTGCCGGGGGCGGTATGGACGTACTGACGACTTTAATTTCAGGTTTAACTTCTGGTTTAACTTCTGGTTTAACTATGTGCTTAGATTTTTTCGGTTTCACTGCTGCAACTTGATGTGTCAAATCCAACTCAATTACAGGTGATTCCTTAGATTTGGCTTTATTAGTCTTACGAGTTTTAGCTAAAGCTGCCTGTTGCTTACGTTGTTTATTAACCTTTCTAAGCACACTTTTAGAATTAAAAAACTCGACCTGTTTAATGTCTTCTAAGGATTTACTAAAACGGCCAATCTTTGATTCGCCACTTAACACCGGAAAGGGTGCTTTAATTATTTTCACCTCTTCATGACCATCAGCCATAATAAAACGCGCCTGCAACTCACCCGTTTTTTTCCACGGCTCAGAAGAATTTTTTTAACGCGTAATAAATCTACCGTAATACCATCATCCAGTTTCAGCTCTGGACTGTCACTCATATCGCCATCCTGAGAACTTCTTAATGTTGCAGTTTCTAATTCCAGTTGCGTGGTGGTTAATAGGGATAATAAAACATAGGCCTGATTATTTTTTTTCGCTTTTTTGGCCGTTTTCTGTGCCTGAGTAGTGCGTTTTTTCTTAACAGCCTTAGGCTGTTTTTTTGTCGATGTTGCTCCTTTTAACCAATCCAGTCGTTCACTTGTTTCACCTTTGGCACAGGGTTGATCGGAGAAATTCGTATTACCAAAATCATCTTCACACTTATAAACCTGAGCGGATAGGCTCGCACTGAAAAAGAAAAATACGATAAAACTCAGGCATTGCTTGTTCAAACATTGCTTATTCAAACATTGCTTATTCAACATATTCAAGAGCACTCTTCGAAATCCTGTTCTTACGTCACTATACATTCTTATAGTCCACCTTATGCCCGATCCAACGCTTAATTAATGGTTCAACAGTCTCAGGATAGTCATTTATTAAGCGTTGGGCAAGGGTATTTATGCCGGGAATAAGATGTTGATCACGGATCACATCAGCAATCTTCATTTCTGCCAAACCCGTTTGCCGTGTGCCTAAGACCTCACCCGGACCTCTAAGAGCCAAATCTTTACGTGCAACCTCAAAACCATCGCTGGTTTCACGCAAAGTCATCAAGCGGGACTTACCATTTTTTGATAAGGGGCTACCATACATTAACACACAGGCGCTGGATTGACTGCCACGCCCTACACGCCCACGCAATTGATGTAATTGCGATAAGCCCAGACGTTCAGAATTTTCTATGATCATCAAACTAGCATTGGGCACATCAACACCCACTTCGATTACCGTGGTAGCCACCAACAATGCCAACTCACCTTGTTTAAAAGAAGCCATGACGGCTTTTTTTTCATCACCTTTCATGCGTCCATGTACCAGACCAATGGCTAAATCCGGTAATTGTAAGCACAATTGTTCATAGGTCTTTTCTGCTGCCTGACATTGCAATACTTCTGATTCTTCAATTAAAGTACAGACCCAATACGCCTGTCGCCCCTTAAGACAGGCCTGATGTACACGTTGTAAAATATCATCCCGTCGTTGTTCACCTAAAACAACCGTTTCTACCGGTGTCCTCCCCGGTGGGAGTTCATCAATAATAGAGCAGTCCAGATGCGCGTATGCCGTCATTGCCAGCGTTCGCGGAATCGGTGTTGCCGTCATGATCAACTGATGAGGATGACGTTCTTTTGGCAGTCCTTTGTTCAAGCCTTTTTGCAAAAGAGCTAAACGCTGATGTACCCCAAAACGATGTTGCTCATCAATGATCACCATGGCCAGATCGTGGAAAACAACCTCCTCTTGAAACAAGGCATGGGTGCCAATAATCATTTGCGCCGAACCATCGGCAATGGATTCTAATGCCTCCCTGCGCTGTTTGACTTTACTCTTGCCACTGAGCCAGGCTACATTTAAACCTAGCGGTTCTAACCATTGCTGAAAATTATCTCGATGTTGTGCCGCTAATAATTCCGTCGGCGCCATTAAGGCCGCCTGAAAGCCATTTTCTATGGCATACAAAGCCGATAATGCAGCAACGACTGTTTTTCCAGAGCCGACATCACCCTGAATAAGTCGTTGCATCGGATGTGCGTCACTCACATCCGATGCAATATCCGCTAACACACGAGACTGAGCCTGGGTTAGCTCAAAGGGTAATTGTTGTAAAAACTGTTCACTATAAGGGCGGGCGATATTTTTACTGGCTGCCAAAAGAAAAGGGGGGGCATGATATTGCTTTTGCTCTTGATAAGCCTGCTTCATGCTTAACTGATGTGCCAATAACTCTTCAAACACCAGACTTTGACGATAAGGGTCATTGCCTTCAACTAATTCAAAAACAGCACAATCCGGGGGCGGTGCATGCAAATAAATGAGCGCCTCTAATAGCGAGGGTAATTGCAATTCCTGACGTATAGCAGGGGGTAAATAATCTTTTACTAGAGTAATGCTATCCCCTTTCGTATTAGCCATTTGGGTCTTTAGCTGTTCGATAACTGGAATAACGGCATTACGAATCGCTAACTGAGACAAGCCATCTGTCGTGGGGTAAATTGGGCTAAGACTTTCTTCTAATTGAATCGTCTGGTGCTGATCAATGACGCGATATTCCGGATGAATGATTTCCAGACATTGCCGACCACGTTTAATTTCGCCAAAACATTTAAGCCATTTTCCTTGCTCTAAGGCACGACTTAAACCAACGACCTGTTGTTTATTAAAGTGAAAAAAACGCAAACTGAGTACGCCGCTGCCATCATCAATTTCACAACTTAACACTGCACTGCGAGCATAGTGTGTTTTGCAACTCAAAAGTTTGCCTGTCACTAAAGCGCTATCACCTATGCGTAAGCTAGCGATAGAGATGACCCGGGTTTTATCCTGATAACGTAGGGGCAAGTGAAATAAGAGATCATTAAGGCTAAATAAAGAACGTTTAGAAAAACGCTCCAGCATTTTTTCACCTACGCCTTTAAGTACGATGATAGACTGCTCAAGCCAGTCTTGATCGACAGTTTCTTTCACGTTTTTCCCGCAATGAAATTTAATATTCAGGCATTAATAATGATGCACATTACCATCGACAAAGGAATGATAAACAACCAATACCACCCTCTCACCTTGTTCATTCACTTTAAACTTTTTATACACACCTTCTTGCAACATGATCTGCCGACACTTCATTTTATCTTTATAGCTAATACACACTTCACCCTTATCGTTGACTTCCCAATGCGAAGTAAATTTATGCTCACCTTGCATACCCCGTGTCGTACCATTGGGAGCTGCATAGACTGTCATGGTTATTTTTCGCGAGGGAATTTCAACTTGATAGGTTTTATCAGAAAATAATTTGGTCACTTCTGCTGCTGACAGAATACGTTCAGGGCAAGCCGCTGGCGTATAAGAAACAACACTCACATCAGAACATGCGCCACAGCCATTCGCATAGGTTTTACTCTGCCCTTCAATATTCACACCACACACCGGCATATAATCCATAGTACACATCATTGGGCGCTCTTGAGGGCACGTTGTTTTACTGCTGTTTCCTGCTTTTTTTACAATAGTTTCTTCCATGCCATCGGCTGAAACAGTGGTAAAACTCACTAGCATCCCAAAATAAATTGTTAAGCACACAAATAAGCATTTTTTCATTTCGCGGATTCAACTCTGAAGTGCAACGCAGGAAATTCCAGTTCTTGCAAATGATTTTTTCATTGCCTGGAATGGTGTTTGAAAGCCGAGTGCCTTTCTAGGTCTATTATTAAGTTTTTCCATCATGTTGTAAACCTCTTTATCAGTCACTTCTTTAAAGTCTGTATCTTTAGGAAAATATTGTCTAATCAGTCCATTAGTATTTTCATTTAACCCTCGCTCCCATGAAGAATAAGGGTGGGCAAAATAAAATGCTGTATCAAGAGCTTTGCTTACCTGCTCATGATAAGCAAACTCTTTACCATTGTCTGCGGTAATACTATGAAGCCTGTCTTTAAAGGGTTTAAGCAATTGTATTGTTGCTTGTGTCACCCAATCAGCCTGTTTGCCATTCACTCTTGCTACTAATGTGTAAAGCGTTTTTCTTTCTACAATCGTGACCAGAGCACCACTGTGTCCTTTACCGATCACTGTATCAATTTCCCAGTCACCAACACGACGTTTATCATCAACAATCTTAGGACGGTCATCAATGGAAATTCGATTAATTATTTGTCCTCGACTGCTTTTACCGTTACTACCACGCTTTTGGTATTTCTTTCCCTGACGCCTTAAATACTGATGTAAATCACCACCTTGCTTCTTATCATCCCATATGTGTTGATAAATACGTTCATGGCTAAGAAGTAGCATTTTGTCATTCAGTAACCAACCTGATATCTGTTCAGGACTCCACTGGTGCTGTGAAAGCTTTTCATCAATAAGGGCAATCATGTCATCCGTCATTTTAATTGCTTTAGAAGCATTGTAGCGACGCTTAACGGCTTTTTCTTGAGCTTGCTTAAATCGATAGCCACGTAAACCAGCGTTGCGTTTAATTTCACGGCATATAGTAGATTTACTCACCTCAATCGCCTGAGCAATTTTAGACTGGGAAATGCCATTTTTAATCTCAGTCGAAATGTAGTATCTTTGTTCTTGTGTCAATTGCTTGTAAGTTCTCATAAGTCACTTTACTCTTGCAGGAGAAAATGGCCGATTTTACAAGCAATTGGCCATTTTTTCGAGCAAATCATTGCTGTACTTATGATTTTTTTAGTAGCGCCGTCAGGCGCGTCGCTGGCTCATGAAATTCCCGGGGTGGCCATCGCTACGCTCGGCCACCCCGGGAATTTCATGAGCCAGCGATAAACCAGCAAATATCACAAATACAACCAAATAGTGTTGCACTTATGAGTTGAATCTAAGTTTTCAATTCCTTTGTTAAATTTATTTTATTTTACACATTAAATGTACGAATATCAATATGGCAGTTTAAGCAACTTATGGATATAAATGATTTAAGATAGTTTATAACAATAAAGCAGCAGGGGGATAATAGCGATGCCTGGTATTCTAAAGTGCTTTTTTATAGAGAAAAAATGCTGAAGCCATCAAAAGCAGACCAAAACTGGCAAAGGTTTGCGGTAAACCAAATAGATTGATCAGCGGTTGGGTAATAATCGGGCAAAGAAATTGACCCAGCCCCATAAAGGTGACGATCCAACCTAAAGCACGGCCACGATCATGCTCTGGCACAATTTCAGCTAACCAGGTGTTAATATTCGGCAATAATAGACCTGTTCCTATACCTATTATTGTTAAGGCAATTAGCACTTGATAGTATGAATGAGTAAACCAGATCCCCATAAAACCAATGCCTAAAATAAAAAATGCCAACGCAAAGACCTGATTAAAATTCAGCCTGAACTTAGCCTGTTTGTATAATAGTGCCGATGTCCCTTTGAAACCAGTCCAACAGGCAATTGCCAAACCAATATCTGAGGGCTGAATATTGCCCAAAGAAGTCAGATAAAAGGGCAAATGAAGCACTGTCATAAAGGTAAGTATCACCGTAACAAAGGTCATAAAATAAATAAAATAAAGTTTAGGATAAGCTTTAAATATCGACTGTTCCGTTTGTGCAGAATCAGGAATAGGCTTTGGGTCGTTTAAATCAATCGGTTGAATATATTTGATAATAAAGGGTAATAATAACACCGGAAACAAGAAAATATAAAACGCAGAACGCCAACCATAATCGCCTAAATAACCGATCACCAGTAAACCTATAATAGGTCCAAAGCCATACGCACTGGCATGATAGCCCATCATTTTTGCTCGTTGCTGCCCTATCGTATTACTGGCGATTAATGCCGTTGTTGAAGTAATAATACCAGCTTGGACAAAGCCTAAAAAACAGCGTGAGGCAAATATTAAATAGATTGAATCAAGAAAATAGGGCACGAAACCAATGACACTGAGACCCAAAATAGAGGCGATAAAGATATTTTTTTTACCATACAGATTTAACCAGCGACCAACTATTGGTGCCACCATAGCAGCTACAAAACCCGGCATAGTAACCAATAATTTTATCCAAAAATCGATATTCTCTACGCCTTCAAATTCCCTGGCCATTACGGGTAAAATGGAGACAATACTGGGCATATAAGTCGCGCAGGAAAGGCCGACGATAATCGTTAATGCCCACAGAGTGGGGTTTTTTATTATGTATTTTTGACCAGAGCCTTGTTGAATAGTATTCATCGGAGGTTAATGTATTTCCATGAAGGCATTTAAATTCATTGCTGAGCTCAGCCTTAAAAACTATAGCTTGCTTTGATACCATAAGTTCTGGGCGGCATGATATTTCCTGCTATGCCATTTTGAGTATCAAAATCAACGGTACCATTAAAATAATCTTCATCGGTTAAATTATCACCATATAAAGTCAACGTTAGCTTGTCATCATAAGTGACTAGACTGACACTGGCGTTCACTAAATCATAATCAGATTGGCCTTTGAGGGAATTATTATCCGCAGTATAAAACACATCATCCTGCCAATAATAATTTACACGATAAACAATCGTACCGGTACTCATATTTTGAAAATAACGTAGCGTGAAATCGGTCGTCCACTCTGGTGCCGCATTGAGATAGTTGCCGGAAATATCATCATTATCCAAAAACTTATCATAAGTAGCATCAAGCCAGGCAATACCAGCATCAAGCTGCCAATTAGCCGTAGGCAGATAAGAGACTTCAAACTCTGCACCATTAATATCAGCACTGGCAGCATTTTTAACCACAATGACACTATTTTCAAACGACTGCACCTGAAGATCAGTATAATCATAATAAAATAAACTGGTATTAAATCTCAGCTTGTTATCCAGCCAATTGGATTTCATGCCCATCTCATAGGCCGTTAAATATTCAGGTTTAAAATCAGACACAGCAATCGGTGAAGTAAAATTAAAACCCCCGCTCTTAAAGCCTTCTGAGATTGAACCAAAGAAAAATACATCTTCGGTCATATAAAAGTCCAGGCCTATTTTAGGAGTGAATTCTGACTCGGTAATTTTATTTTTACCTGCACCGCCAAAAAAGCTAGTACCTTTAATTTTCTTTTCTTCACGGGTATAACGACCGCCTAAAATGAGCGACAGGCGCTCAGTCATCGCGTAATTACCCTGAAAATAGGTAGCATAGGAAGTGGTATCGGTATCCCCTTCAAACTTCAAAGACAAAGGAATAAATAATAACTTACTTTCAGTAAAATACTCATTGTCTTCCTTAAAATAATACAGACCCGCCTGCCAAGTGAAAATACCGGTTTTCTTAATCAATTGAAACTCTTGTGAAAACTGAGTTTGATCTTCTTTTAATAACACATCATTTCTGACAAATTCCGTATAGTCCGAGTCGACACGTAATTTCCAATCAGACCCCCTATAGGCCGAAATAGATTTAAACTGGTAATCATCTGAGATATCCCAGATAAACTTACCGTGTACACCCCAGTTATTTAGTTTGTTCTCTGGATTGAAATTAGGATTAATTTTAAACGGATCACTAATATAGGTAGATGCATTGGTCATAGTACCATCGGCTAGACGATACGTGGGTTTGCGTTGCTGACCCGAGTCATCTTTTTTATAATAATCCGAGCTTAAAATAAATTCTGCAGAATCCGTTAATAACCAGCGTAAAGTACCTCTAAGACCATAGTCATTCTCATCGTTAAAATTCGATTGACTAGCACCTCCCGTACCCAGATTTTTTACATATCCATCACTATCATTGGTGATAAAGGATATGCCTGCCATCAACTTGTCTTCAATTAATGCGCCACTGGCCGCACCAGAAAAGCGATAAGTATCATAATTACCCACATCAACACTGGCTTTAATACGACGTTCATTCGTCGGTAGATAAGGCTTGATATTAATGGTTCCCCCTACAGAATTTCGACCATAGAGTGTGCCCTGTGGGCCGCGCAACACCTCAACCTGTTCCACATCAATAAAATTGCTGAACATCATCATGGGGCGGGAAAGATAGACATCATCATAGTGAATCGTACTACTGGCTTCACCACCGGGGAAGACATTATTCGTGCCCACACCCCGGATATAAATTTGCGAATACTCCACATTTTGAGAAATATTTAAATTAGGCGTTGCATTCGCTAAGCCTTTGACATCACGGATATTTCTGCTCGATAACTGTTCTTCATCAAACGTCGTTATTGATATCGCTGTTGTTTGTAAGTCCGTTTCACCCATTCGGGTCGCTGAAACGGTGATGTCTTCTAATTGATAAGCCTGATCGGCGGCGATATTAACGATGGGATAAAGCACAAGGAAAGTAGATAATAAATAACTTAACTTCATTTCAACCTCAATTTTACTAACGATGTTTGCAGCGATGCTTTACAGTTCTGGCCAAGGCACATGATGCTCTGTCATTAAGATTAGATGACAATTTTCTACAATTCAAGGCCGATGTAAAAAAGTAATTTTTAGATACGTTCTGATTCTTCAACTTAAATTTATACCTTGTTTTTGACCCCCAGCTTAATGGTAAACACTGCGCCTTTACCCACACCTTCACTTTGTGCCGAGATGCTACCATCATGTGCAATGAGGTAATTGGCGCAGGCGTGTAGATTAAAACCTGAAGTAATTGAAGAAGGTGTAGTATTTCGCCGTTCTTGTTTTTTTTCATTAGCATAATCACCGGCAAAAATCCGTTCTTTTAGTTCCGGAGCAAAACCAATGCCATTATCCTGAACACATAAAACAATCGCCTCTGATGAACCGACTGCAGTCTCAGTACCTCCCTTCTCAAGGTAAGTACTGATACGTATTTGACGCTGCTCTATGGCAATGCCATTCATTGCCTCACAGGCATTTTTAACAACACTGAGTATAATCTGCATCAACTGATATTCTTCAGCATACAATTTGGGTAAATCAGTACATTGTAATTGCACCTCAATATGCTCTGAACGTAGTATATTATCTAACATTTTCAGGGCATCATTGAGCAGTTCATTGACATCCAAATAATCATTCATCGGTTTAACAGTCGTATATTTTGACTGCAAGTGAATAAACTCTTCAATACGCCGAATGGTATTACAGGCTTGTTCCAAATTATCTGCGTGACTTTGATATTCTGTTGCCATAATATTCGGTAACATGGAGGTGATTTTAGTCAACTTCATGCGCTCTGATTCTTCAAGGCCATTATGTGTCGCTAGCGCATCAGCCAACTTTTGCATCAATTTTGGTGCTTTATTTACCAGTTCACTATTATGCATAGCACTATAGGTTTGTTCTGTCTTGGTTTTCAACGGAGTCAAAGCATTGCCAATATTGTGCATCACTTCAATGGCAATTTCAGCCTGTCCCGATTCCCGCGCTTGTTGTAATAATTGTGCCTGAGCATTTTTTAACTCATGAGTACGCTCTTTAACTTTATCTTCTAAATTTTCATATAATAAAGCATTCTCCAGCGAAATGGCTGCCTGTGCTGCCATCATCTGCATGAGTTGCTGACGACTCTGATGAAAAACGTGGGTGGCAAGTTTGTTTTCCAAATACAATAGTCCCGTTAATTTTCCTTTGGTAAGTACAGGCTGACATAATATAGATTGCTGCTCTCTATCCTGGACAAAATAAGGATCGTCATAAAAAGCTTGATAAGCTTCACGAGCATCATCCAGCGCAATACCTTTTTTCACTTTAATCACATGTTGTAATAAGGTTTTAGGTATTTCCTGATATTCACTCAATGGCGTATTGTGTAAAATTTGTCGAGTGCGATTATCCATGCGGCATTCACCCGCAATATGCCACTTTGATAGATGGTTAGAGCTTTCAGTCGATTCTTTAAGTAATAATATCGTACGCTGAGCACCCGCATTTTCCATCACCGTACTCAATAGTCGGTCCAACACACTCGACAGGCTTAATTCACTGGATAAGCTATGGGCAAATTTCATCACGGTATCCAGATCCATACCAACGGATGTCTCATTTTTGAGGCTTGAAGTAGAACTGACGGTGCGAATACTTCCACTCGTATCCGGCTTTGACTTACTAAGCTTATTCAATAACTGTGGATATTCTTTTTCTAACTGTTCTGTTTTAGCCTTGGCTCCCCATCGTGCCCAGGTATAATAGGCTTTCATCATATAAGCTTGGGCAATAATGGTTTTATTACGTTGCAAATAAAATCGAGCGCTCAATTCACAGGCCAATGCCTCTTCTTGTACAAACTTATTTTCTATAGCATAATTTATCGCATCATCGTAATAATCTTCTGCGCTAAAAAAATCACCCTGCACCCGATAAAATTCTGCTTCTACCAATGCCCATTTATGCGCAAAGTTCATGGGTGCATACTGCTTCCAAAAACTCATTTTTGTTTGGTTGTCTATGACTTGTTTCAGGGTAAAAGCTTGCTCTTCCAGTGTTTGCTCCGAATAATGCGCTAAACGTATCAATGACTCATAAAAATTTAATTCAGGAACAAAGATGTTACTGCTTAAGGCATCCTTATATTCCACTGCCTGATTAATAACTGTATATGCTCTTTGGATATCAAAAAATACAAAGGCCAGTATGGATTGATATAACTTTAAAAAACAAATTGCAGTTCGATTACCCATTTTTTGATATTGGAGTAAACTGACCTGTTCATCATAAAGCTCTCCCTGCAAAGCGATTGCATTTTCTTGCGCCCCCATTAAGTTCAATGTAACCTGATGTAACATCTGAGTATAATTTAAAGGCAGATCCTGATGTAGGCTGGCAATAAACTGCTCATAATTCATCAATTGCCTTTCCAATACAGAAAGCTCTTCTCCTGCAAAAAAGGCATGGGTAGATGCCCACCAGGCGCCTGTCGCCGAAAAAAATAAATCGCCTACCTCCAAACCACTGAGAGATGCTTCTTTTAAAGGTTCTATACTCTCTCTAAGGGCTTGCTTATAAAACTGATTGCCATAAACAACGGTCCAAGTCTTAGATTTTTGAGAAGTCGCTTGTAGTTTGTCTAATAAGGCTAAGGCCAACAGACCAAACTCATAACCCGCATTAATATCATTGAGTTTGCTGGATAAAATATTGCCATAAGCCGCATAAGTAGACAACATCTCTGGCGCATTACCATACTGAATGGCAAACTGAACACGTTTAAACACCGTCAGAGCAAAGATAACGGGACTAATCATATAAAAAGCCTGATTCAGCTTATCCAATAAGCCCATTCCAGATAAAATCATGGTCTCTGTCATCGCTGGCAAATTAATTAAAGAGGCTGTGCTATTCCCCTTCAGCATCGCCTGTGTTTTCATCAGTTCAGCTTGAAAATCATCACTCGTCGCTTGTGCTGGAAATTCAAAACCACATTGCTTTAACATTGGCAATGCATATTGGATCGCCGCTTTGAGATCATTTTGTGCAATCAGACTCAGACAATGCAATTGATGAGCCTTTATCGTATCAGTGAGCGTTTTGCTCTGCGCAAATAAAATCTCAGCCCTTTGCTGCTGTACTTGATAATCACCTAATAAGAAAGCGACTTCGATAGCTTCATCATACAAACCCAGTGCCAAGGTATAATCCGTCTGCCAGCAGGTCTCAGTCTCCAGCAAAGATAACCCCGCTTTAATATATTGCCCTGCGGAGTCATAAGCAGTTGAGCGCCGGGCAGCTTGACCGGCCTGATAATTTAATGTCGCCAACTCAATACGTTCTGTTGATACGATCACTAGATGCTGAGCCAAATTCAACTGATTAACCACATTAAATAACCAGCCAATCTTATCCTGCTGTTGGTGTTGCTTTTGCTGTTTAAGCGAACAACCAATATCAAAATGAATTTGGGCTTTCTGTACTTCGGGGAGCAAGGAATAAGCTGCCTGCTGAATGCGATCATGGGCAAAATCAAAACGCAGATGAAGCCCTTTTATATCGTCTTCCCGGTGGTCATCCTGAGCACTCTGCAAATCAATATCTGGCACTAGTTTATAGTCATCGCCCACGGGAATTAGTAGCTTAGCCTTAACTCCCTGCCAACAGTTTTTAAGACATTGACTCACAGTGCTGTCAGTCACTTTTGCTAATGTGGCCAAATCAAATTGATGACCAAAACAAGCAGCATAACTGAGAATATTTATAATAGCCGGTTCTAAACAACGCAGGCGGGTAGCCACAAATTCCACGACGTTTTCACTGGCAGCCAATTGCACAATGGATTCCAGTTCATAAATCCAATGTTCCTGCTTAAAGTCATAACTCAGTAAGCTCTCATCCTTTACCTGTTGCATGAACTGATGAACAAAAAATGGGTTGCCCTGGGTTTTTTTGTACACCACTTGTGTTAATGGCTGAGCATAATCACTCTGACAGAGACAGGCATCCATTAGCATGTCGTTCAAATCGGTTTCACTCAAGGCCTTCAGAAGCAAGTGATTTATTGGCAAACCACTTTGAATTAAACTGTCCAGAGTCAAATGTAATGGATGCTCCGCCGGGATTTCATTATCCCGGTAGGCACCGATAAACAATAAGGACTGATGGGCACAATCCAACTGTGGATCAGACCGATAATTCAATATAACGGATAATAGCTGTAAGGTGGCAGAGTCTATCCATTGCAAATCATCAAGAAATAAAATTAAAGGATGCGCCTGGGTCGTGAATATCTGTAAAAACTGTTGGAATAAATGATGAAAACGATAAGTCGATGCCACACCGGATAATTCTTCAACCCCAACTTGTGGACCAATGAGTTGCTCCAACTCAGGGACAATATCCACCAATAATTGCCCCTGAGTACCCAGTACTTGTTGAATCTGCATCTTCCAGACTTGTTGCTGGTCACTATTTTCAGCCAATAACTGCTTAATGAGACAGCCTAAGGCCTGACTCAGGGCTGAAAAAGGTGTATCTCGTTTGAGTTGATCAAATTTACCCTTAATAAAATAGCCTCGACTGCGCGTCATAGGCTTATGAACTTCATTAACCAGCGCTGTTTTACCCACACCCGATAGTCCACGGATGAATATAGCCTCCATATTTCCTTCGAACACCCGTTCAAATGCCCCGAGAAAGGATTTCACTTCATCAAAGCGACCATAAAGCTTAGAATTTAATTGGAAGTGCCGAGCAACATCGGTCTGACCCAGGGTAAAAGAAGGGATCGCCCCCTTTTCTTGCCAAAGTTGTTGGCAGTATTGTAAATCGGCCATCAAACCCTCTCCACTTTGATAGCGCTCCTCGGCATTTTTCGCCATCAGTTTTTTTACTATTTCATTAATGGCGGGAGGAATTTCTGAGTGAAGTACCAACAAAGACTCGGGTTCTTTTGCCAAATGACAATGTACCAATTCCATTGTATCTTCTGAATAAAAGGGTAATTGAGCACTTAATAATTCATAAAACGTGACCCCAAGGGAATAAAAATCCGTGCGATAATCAACACCACGATTCATTCGTCCGGTCTGTTCCGGAGACAGGTAGCTAAGGGTGCCGGAAAGCTCATCAGGATTTTGCAAGCTCTGGTTCTCAGTATTCAAGACAGAAGCAATACTAAAATCAATAAGAGCTATTTGCAGGCTTTGAGGCTGAATAATAATATTGCCTGGTTTAATATCTCTATGGGTTATACCAAGTTCATGTAGTTGTTCCAAAATATTGGCCAATTGGCAGGCAATATTTAAAAACACATCAATATTTAAAGGCTGAGCATCAGCATAGCGTTTTAGGTCTAACGACTGGCTATCCGGCATCACCAGTGCCAGCTTGTCCTGCCAGGACTCCATTGCCAGCGGTCTTACAACACCATCCAGTTGTATTTCTTTAAGCAGGTTATATTGGTGACAGAAGTTGAGCAACTCATTGTGGCTGGGCTGATCACGTTTCAGGAACTTAACAATGACCGGACACTGATCGCTTTGTCTCACACCACGATACACCATACTTTTAGCCCCTTCATAGAGGGCTTCGTTGATATCATAACCTGTGAGTTGAGGGGGTAAAATTTCGCTCAAAAAAATATCTTCTAAATTTATGAAGTGATTGGCTAGAAAAACTGATGGAATACTTTGAAATTATAGAACAAATCAAGCCAATTTCAATGCTTACAGCAAAGTAGTAATCATATTGCTAAGATTCTTTCTAGTTGAAAAGCAACCATATAAGTATTGAAGTGAGTATATTGTAGCGCACAAGACTCCCATCGTACAATTTCCCAAATTATTCATCATACGATTTGGCTAAAATCACTTCATTTTCCCACACTCCCATCATAAGATATTTTCCCCTAGCCACACTAAAATTATACGTTCAACCAAACTGCATTATAGTGCACACCAAATTATCATCGTCTTTTTTTAGTAAAATAATGATTTCAGTGCGTGATTAAGCTAAGAAGAGATAATTATAAAATAAATGGGATTGGCTAATTCACCTGTTGCTTGATGAGTTCTTCATGAGAGCGCCAGTGAGGTTGAATTAAGATATTATTGACATGCTGAATCGAAACGTTCCGCTTGCCTTCACTACAAGCTTCAATCAGACTGCCATAACAGAGATTACGACATAATCGCAGATTGCCTTGAGCGGAGCGTATGATAAACTCCGTCGCTGCACTATCAAAGGTATTTAAGCCCATATAAAGCTTAATCAATATTATTTATTATATCTTGAAGCCGTTTAGCAATAAGTTCTACATTAGGAGCCTGCATCATGGTGAGATGATTACCGACAACATCAATTAATTCAAAGTCATTCATTGCTAATTGCATCCAGCTTGACTCCGGATTAGCAGGATTAAGTTCATCTCGGCTCAAGGCTCGAAAATACAAAATATCGCCTTGATACCGCTTTGTTTGATAGGTAAACATTGCACTCTGATTTGCCTTAAACATAGTCAGATAATGGCGCAACTGCTCAATCGAAGTATCCGGTAACAAACGACTTGCTAATTGTGCATGATTCAAGAATAGCTCTAACTGTTCTTCTTCATTTAAATCCGCTAATTGTTCGCTATAAATTATCGGTGGCTGCTTTAATAGTAATGCGGCATTGTAAAGCTTTTCCAGCACACCATTCTTTGATTCATAGGTCGGCGCTATAGCAACGGTAAGTGGCGTAACCCCAGCAAGTATACATCCCCAAAAAACAGGAAAAAAATCTTCCAGCGTTGCCAATTGCAAAATAACAACATCATTTGCCTTAAGACCTTCTTTTTGTAGCCCAGAGACAACCGTTTTTGCTTTTATCAGTAGTTCATTATAGCTTTGAAAAACATCAGAGCCATCTTGTTGCACGAAAATAATCCCACTATCCGAATGTTTTTGTGCTGCAAATAAACCCTCCGATAATGTCATTGGTAAATGAGACTCATTAGTTAATAATAATTCTCCTTCACTTAATGCAATGACATCAGTTTTCTCTCCCTCTTCGTAATCAATATCATCAATATCTTCCTGGGACATTTCTGTTTTCCAAACTGGACATAAGTGTGATAGATGCAGTGGTTCACATTGATAGTCTTTATATTGTGCAAGCACTGAATAATCTAATAGTTCAGGCGTGTCTTCTAGTTCATGACTCCATGATTCGAGCAATTGCTTATTTACAACAACAAGCGGTAACAACTGCTTGTCATCTATTTGTCCAGACTCTGTTAATGGCATATTAGTAATAGCGATATATGCTTCCGGCAATATGCTATTTGGCAAACAAGATTTGAGATATTGGCGCAAATCATTTGCAATAAATTCAGCATCTAAAACAATGTAAGCCACAAGCTGCCGCCCACTTTCATGACATTCTTTAGCAAGTACACGGCAATCAATAATATTAGGATAAGCAAATAAATTGTATTCTATTAACTCTGGAAAGATAGTTTGTGTGCCTATAATAATTTCACGGTCATATCGATATTCGAGTATACTCATTTGTTTTACCCTTTTTTATTACTGATGTGTCAACACTTTTCCGGACAGTTTTCTAAATATTTTTTTGGCTGTTTCAAGTGATTTTTGTCATTTTGTATTTCCTATCATTTTAGTTTCTCATGTTAACTTTAAACAGATGAAGAGAAAGGGCTTTGCCCTCTGGAACGATAGAGCCGTTCCATTCACCCAAGGTATTTTCACAACGGTAATGATCCTGTTACAATATCTTCACGGCACAGGCTGAGGAGCCGATGGCCGTCAACGGTAATGGGCGGCATTTATGTCGCCTTTTACCCCTCTTCAATCAATCGATTTAAGCTATTTCCTGCTGTATTTCATAATCGACTGGTGACAAATAATCATTAGCCGAATGAAGTCGCTCCCGATTATAAAATACCTCAATATATTCAAATATTGCCTGCTTTGCTTCTACTCTGGTTTTGAATCGACAATGGTGCGTCAATTCAGTTTTCAAACTATGAAAGAAGCTCTCTGATACAGCATTGTCCCAGCAATTTCCTTTGCGGCTCATAGACTGAATTATGTTATGATCCGACAATATTTTTCTATGACTATCAGAGGCATATTGGCTACCTCGGTCAGTATGCCAAAGCAATCCATCCATTGGTTTACGCTTCCATATGGCCATCAGTAAAGCATCATTGACTAGCTTGGCTTTCATTCGCTCATCCATCGACCAGCCAACAATTTGCCTAGAGAATAAGTCAATGACAACCGCTAAATATAACCAGCCTTCCTTGGTGGCAATATAGGTAATATCACCCACATAGTAGCGATCAGGTTGAGAGACAGTAAACTCTCTTTCCAGTAAATTTGGAGATATACGCTTATTATGCTTGGAATTAGTCGTCGCTTTAAAGCGTCTCTTCGTTTTACAAAACAAACCGGCTTTTTCATTAATCGACCAATTCTCCGGCGGCTTATATGAACGCCTTTTTCAGCCAGTTTTCTTTTTAAGACGACGGGTTCCATAAGTCTTGCGACTGTCTTCAAACAGTTTTTTAGCTGCTCAGTAAGCGCTTCATTTTCTTTCTCTCTATCCGTTTTAGGAGAGCTAACCCAATCATAATAGCAACTACGGGAAACATCCATAAAACGGCACAGAATCGTTACCGGGTAATCTTTAGCCTGATCAGTTATCCATGCGTACTTCACAAAGTTTCCCTTGCAAAGTACGCTGTGGCCTTTTAATAAATCACGCTCCTGAATCACTTTTGCCAATTCTTTTTCAGACGTTTTACTTCATCATAAATGTGTTCATCACTTCTATTGGCTACCGTCTTCACCGGTTTGGAATATTTACTGATCCAGGTATGTAGAGTATTTACATTAACACCTAGCTCCCTGGCAGTCTGAGAAACGGGTTGATCCGTCTCATTAGCTAATTTGACAGCTGATTCTTTAAATTCTGATGTATAGCTTTTATTCGGTTTTTTTGTTTGATCATTCATTTTAGGTCACACTTTTTATCTTTTAGTTATTTTAAGTTGTGTGTCCGGTTAAGTATAGCCACATTAAATTTCTTCAGTCATATAAAAGGCTGTTTTTAGTTTAAAGAAACTATCGATCATGCCTTCGAGAATTTTGACCATGCCTTTTACTTTAATTTCAAGATTCCAACGCATCGAGAGAGAATCAGCCAATTGTAAGACTTCCTCGTCATCAAATGGTTTTTTCAAGTACAATAAGCGATCGGTAAATCCAACTTGTTTCACAATATCTGATACTGGTGCATCTGAATACGCAGTGACTATAATAATTTCAATTGTGGGGTCAATGTTGCGCACCTCACGCACTGTTTTTATACCATCCCAACCCGGGGGCATACGCATATCAGAAAATAACACGCTATAGGGTCGTCCTTCCGCAATAGCTTGTTTAACCATTTTGTAACCTTGTTCACCCTGGCTGGCTGTATCCACATCAAAAATACGTTTTTCCGGCTCATCTACATCAGTGATATCATCACTCAATAAGTCATTCAATAGACTTAAAGTAGACTCTTTAGCAGATGATTTTTTTGGACTTAATATTGATTCAAAGATACTCAATATATTGGGGTCGTCATCAATGATTAATACACGATTATTATAAGGCATGGTTTTTCCTTTATACCGGTAATACAATAGTAAATTGCGCGCCTTTACCTTCACCAACACTTGTCGCTTTAATCTCACCGCCAATGCTGGTTAGAAAACTGGCACAAAAATGCAGGCCAAAACCTGAACCATCTTTTTTAGATGTATAGCCAAAATCAAAAAATCGTGCTTTCATCGCTGGGTCAAAGCCTAGACCACTGTCTTTTATTGTAATAATAACATTCTGCTTCTCGACATAGGCCTTCAACAGAATGTGCTTGTCACTCTGAGGATTAGCATCAATGGCTTCATAAGCATTTTTTAATAAGTTGACCAGAACTTGTAATAACTTTGATTCTTGTATTTTCAGGTAAGGCACTTCTGCTATTTCTTTCACAACTTCAATATTACGACGTTTAATTGACTCACTTTGCATACTAATTGCGTCATCAATTATACGTGAGATGTTCACATCACAAAGATCGGCTTTTAAATGTGAATAACGCATGTGTAAGGCTATGATACTGGCAATATGTTCCTGCTTGTCTCTAATATTTTCTACATCACTGATGTTTTGTGCATATTCTTCTTCTAAACCATCCGGTAAGACTTTAATGATTTTTAGTAATTTTTGTTTTTCGTCTTCTGCTAGTGGACAATCAGGAATAGCTATTTCTAAGGGTTGTAATATTTTTCTTAGATGATTACGTAAGGGGCTTTTATCTAAGCGTTGCAAGAGCATCGATACTGCAATTTTTGATGGTGTTAGGGTATTACCAATATTATGTAAAACACCCACTGATAGCTCAGCGATTCCGGCTTCGTATTCTTGTTGTAAAAGCGTATTTTTTGCTTCCTCAAGTTCCATACTTAATTGCTCGACTTGAGTCTTTACGTTTTCATAGTCACTATTATTTTTATTTTCCATAGTCTTTTTGCTTGCCCATAGTTTCCAAAAATATGAAGATAATAAATCCTATCCTAATGCTATTTATTTATAATCTATGTTTTTATTCGCATACGGAATTTTAATGGTAAAACAAGTTCCTTTTCCAAGTTCCGATACCACTTGAATCGAACCATTATGATCTTTGGTTACAATAAAATAAGATAACGAAAGCCCAATTCCTGTACCAATACCCACTTCTTTTGTGGTAAAAAAGGGTTCGAAAATTCTTTTTTTATTTTCATCACTGATACCGGGGCCATTATCTTTTATTTCTATACAAGCATGATTATTTTCCTGATAGAGCCTGATATGAATTTTAGACTGATGTGACTCTGGCATATCTTTCATGGACTGTGCGGCATTTCTTAGCAAGTTCATAATAACCTGTTCCAACTTGGTTTTTTTGCAGGCTATTGCTTCCATTTCAGTATCATATTGAGTCTGTATATCAAAATCTCGAAAATGATAATTTTTTTTCATATCATAATCATTCATTGATAAATTAATGGCTTCATCAATCAAGTCTGATAATTTTTCTACCATCGTTGAACTACTTTGATGGCTGAAGCTGAGCATACTCTTTACTAACTTGGACGTACGACCACCACATTCTCTGATACCATCAAGCAATTGGATGATGCCACGCTGTTGTAGATAGTCATGAATAATTTCCATCGTGACATTACAGGCTTCTGCTTGTTGTTGATTTTTTTTGTTATCCACTGCAACCCGGTTTGTGATCACCTGAGCATTTTGCATAATACTACCCAAGGGGGTATTAATTTCATGTGCCATGCCTGCGGCCAGACCACCGACCATAAGCATTTTATCCGTTTGCAATAAGGCTTCTTCCAACTTAACTCTCTCACTAATATCATCAATACGAATAACAGCACTATTCTTTAATATACTGGATTCTTCAGTGATAGAAATAGGATAAATAATAATATCACAGAGAATGGATTTATCATGAAAGTGAAAGTTAAATTTTTCTTTTGTTTCAGTCGTAGAACGAATGACAGCACGATAAATCAAGTCATTGATACCTTCTAAAACAGGTAGAACTTGTTCTATGGGTTGTTTGAACACGCTTTCATAACTGAGTCCTGTAAAAATTTCAGTTTGAGTATTCCAGTGTGTGATCCACCCTTCACCGGTTACTCCAATCAACATTGATGGCATTGAGTTAATCATACCATCGAGGTATTTCCTCATTTTCAGGTTTTCATTTAACAGTCTTTTTATTGCACCTTGTTGTTGCTGTTCTTGTTTATAGAGTTGCCATTTAGTGGTTAGTTGCAGTGCAATTTGCGCCAACTCATCATTATCAAAAGGCTTTCTTAGGTAGAGTAGTTTTTCTGGATGGCCAATTTTATTGACAATATGACTCCGTGAAACATCAGCATAGGCTGTGACTATGACAATTTCTATATCGGGATCAAGTTCACGTATTTTTTTTGCTGTTTCGATACCATCCCATCCCGGAGGCATCCTAATATCAATAAAAGCCACTGCATAAAACTGAGATAAGGATTTTTTTTCAAGTACCTCTTTATAGGCATTTTCACCCTGAGAAAAAAAGCTTAAATCATAATCTGCGATATGATCATTCGGCTTCAGCACATCTTCGTCATTGTCTTTTTCATCAGTATCATCATCAAAGAGGTCTATTAATTGATTTAAGTCTGTTTTAGGCAGAGGTGCAGGCGTCAGAACTGTTTTATAAGCTGTCCATAATTCATGGTCATCATCAACAACCAATATTTTCTCTCTAGTCATGTTCTTGTTGTCGATTGTTTAACATTTCTTTAAACGTCTGAGCATTGACTGCTGGACTATAATAATATCCCTGATATGAGAGACACCCTTTGGCTTGTAATAGTTCAAGTTCTTCTTTTGATTCCACTCCCTCGGCGATAACATCAAGTTCCAAATGATTGCCCATCGAAATAATCATTTCCACAATGGCTTCATCATTACTGTCAGTACTAATATCCTTAACAAATGAGCGATCAATTTTTAACTGATCGATGGGTAATTTTGTCAAATAACTCAGCGATGAATAGCCTGTACCAAAATCATCCAATGAAAAATTAATCCCCATGATTTTTAGTTGTTGCATTTTTTTGATAATATCATCAATATTTTCAATAACCGTCCCTTCTGTTAACTCTATCTTCAATAATGAAGGGGGTAATTTAACTTTCTTAATAATTCCTTTTACCAAAGTAACAAAATTTTTATGTCTAAATTGCAATGGGCTTACATTGACTGCAAATTGATCATTATCGTTTAATAATTTCTGATCGTACCATTGCTTTATTTGCTCTATTGAGGTTTCTAATACCCACTCGCCAATATCTAGAATCAAGCCTGTTTCTTCTGCAATTGGAATAAAATCAGCAGGCGACACCCAACCACGCTCGGGGTGTTGCCAACGCAACAATGCTTCTGCACCGATGATTTTATTATCAGCCATCATGACTTGAGGCTGATAGTAAAGCATCATTTCATTTTTTATTAGTGCCTGACGTACATCTTTTTCAATTCTTAAACGTTCATCTACAGCTTTTTGCATATCTGGCAGATAAAACTGGCAGTCATTGCCTCCTTGAGTTTTAGCGCGGTACATGGCTGTATCAGCATGTTTCAATAAGTCAGTAGCACTATCGCCATCTTCAGGAAAAAAACTAATGCCAAGGCTGGCAGTCATAAAGTAATCATGTAGTTTAAGCACATAAGGTCGAGATATTACATCACTGATTTTTTTCGCTATCATTTGTGCATTCTGTGCTGCAACATCAACAGATTCTTGTTGTTCTAAAAGCAATATCACAAATTCATCACCGCCAATACGGGCAATCATATCTTCTGAGCGCATTAAGTTTTGCAAGCGCTTACCCACTTGTATTAGTAATTCATCACCAATAATATGACCCAGTGCATCATTGAGATTTTTAAAACGGTCAAGGTCAACAAATATCAATGCACCATGCCAGCCATGGCGCACAGTAATGGTGATATCTTGTTCTAAACGACGTAATAACATTGAACGATTAGGTAAACCCGTTAAGGAATCATGATAGGCTAAATATTGAATTTCTTTTTCAGCATCAAACTTTGCCAGTCCCATACTTAAAATATCTGAGATTCTCGACATAAAGGACTTTTCATTTTCTTCTACCTGACAATTAGGGGGATAATAAATAATAATCAGAGCAAATACAGCACCTTTTAAATAGGCTGGGGCAACACAAAAATGATGTTCAGTCTTATGATTTTCGAGTAAAGATTTCTGTTTGGATGCATGATATTGATGGAATAATTCCTGAGCAAAAGCCGGATTTTTACATTGCTGTTGATGCGCTTCAGAAAGATGACAACCATAGGCTAATTCCATGGTTTTTTCTTTGTTCGATTGGGTGAATAAAGCCCCTTCAATGCTTTGCTGATTACAGGAAAATTGCTCCACCATGGCTTTGATTGAAGCTAATAAAAACTCATTTTCATCTTTAGATTGTAAGCTCAACTTTAACAGTTGAGAGACAACTTGTTCTTCTAAATTTGCTCGTTTTATATGCTTTTGATTGTCCAGCAAGGTGGCATTAACTTGTTTTAATGCCAGGGTTCTTTTTTCAACTTCTTCCTCAAGGTGAGTCTGATAGTGACGCGTTTTATTTAATAGCTCTACCCGTTCAAGGGCCTTATTAACTGCATACTCTAAAACAGACAGGTCTTCAATCGGCTTGAAGATATAGTCCCATGCTCCCTGACGCAGGGCTTCTGCTACATCACTGATAACACCTGCACCGGAGATAATTATTATCGGAATTTCAATTTTATGCGCTTTTACCCAACTCAATACCTCTAAACCCGTCATTTCCGGCATATAGAGATCCATCAGAATCAAGTCTGGCTGATGTTGGAGAATCATCTCTGTACCGATACGACCATTTTCTGCTTCTTTGATATTAAAATCGCAATCTTCAAGAAAAAAGCGAATACTATCGCGAAAATATTTTTCATCATCTATAAGCAGTATATTCTTATTTTCTATCAGCATTGCTTAACCCATATCGTCCATTTTTATGCTAAGTTCATATTTTTCAAGTATAGTCACACATTCAATTTCCCACAAGTTTAGTGGGTAATATCTGAGGGATCCCCACGAATTTTTTAACAAATGTCAACAACTTGTTGCGTAAAATTTGAAATATTTTCAAAAACCATTTTAATTTCCTTCTTTTTAATTTTATACCGTTTATCTCGAATAATTTGAATCCCAATATAAACGTTAGAAAGCACAGTTCTATGCCTGATTGTATTGGCTTGTAAGTCATAGTGATATTTTTTATTCACAGCAACTTTGCCAATACACCAAAGTAAAAACTGTGTCAGTGCTGCGACTAATAATAAATTATTATATCGCTTTGCAGATTTAGATTTTGCTTGTGCAAGACCAATACCATACTGTTGATTTTTTGTATCTCTGAAACCTTCTTCAATTTGCATGCGAAATTTATACAGCCTAACGACTTTCTTTGGCTTGTTGATTTCTTTAGGTAAATGAGAAACTAATAGCCAGGGTTGTTTTGCTTTTTAGAATAGTAAAGGCTCTTTGCATCTTGAGAAATTCCTCCACGTTTTTCTTTTTATGTTTTCCTTTTCAGTCCCATGAAATAAAGTACCCTCACAAGGAAATGCTGTGCTTTTGCTATAGAAGATCGTACCTAATCCTGTTGGCGTTGTGGTCGCTTGCTTCATTATAGTAGTACAACCTTCAAATTTTTCACCCTCTAATGAGATCTGTACATTGCCCCGAACTCGACCAACCCAAAACCATCCCTTTGCTTCAATTGTTTCAAACCAGGGTGTTTTAAAAATTGCATCGGATAAGATAATGGGTTGGCAACCCTCTGGCAATATTGCTTCAAGTTCATCCAGAAAAGTATTATGAACCTGAGTATTATTCAATTTCTTTTCTTCGAAACATTCTTCATAAATAGTAAGTGAACGACCACCCATTGGTATGGATATTCTGAGTAGTTGAAAAATTTCACTACCTGGTATTGGCGACCAATCAGCTATAAGAACAGGGTGCTTTTGTTCACCAACCAATTGCAATGTCAAATACTGATAGAGATCTTTACGTTCATTGTGCAGGTGTATATTGCCAATTAATCTGTCCATTCTTTTGATATCATGCTTTGTTTTCGTTTTTGAATGAGCCCTCAAGTTTCTGCCCAAGCCAGTCACTGTTACCTGATGCTCAGATATTGCTGAATTAACACCTGCGATGAGTGCCTTTAATCTGATTTTATGCATATCAGGGCATGCAGATAATAATTTTTTATGTAATAATTGTGTTGCTTTCATGGCGTTCTCCAAATTGCTTTGTGGTGAACTAATTTGATCATAGTTCGCCATGAAAGTCGATCAATTTCTAAAATTTCAACGAGTTACTAAAAAAATTCGTGGGGATAACTCAGGGGTAATATAGCTAACTTGTTCCAACCAACTATCTGCTTTTTTCTGGTATTTTTTATATCCTAATGCTTTCTTTAATGCTTGCTGTGCTTTTTTGGGCTCTTTGGCATAGTAAGCACTAATTCCCTGTAGTAAATAAGCATGCCCTTTTGAGCTTAATTTTTTTGTTTGGGCAAGTTCAAATTTCTCATAGGCCGCTTGCCACTTACCTTGTTCCATTAGTAGGCGTCCTATTTTAAATACATATTGACCATTTTTAGGCTCTAGTTGAGCAATTTTTTGCAATGTTTTGATTGCCTGATCATATTCCTGAGCCATAATCCAGGCATCCACTAATTTGAGCTGATTTTCTTTATTTGCCTTTATAGCACCTGATAGTAAACTGGATTGTAATAATTCTGCGGCATGAAATGGTGAATCAACGTATAAATATAAATTAAACAAGCGAAGATAATCTTCCTCCACATTGAGTATCTGCTGTTTGTTAGCCAACTCCAGCACTGATAACGCCAGCCTGGGTTGCTGAGTTTGCATATAAAGTCCCGATAATTGCTGCCAGTCTGCTTTATTCGGTGGATAATTTTTTATTAGAACTTGATACAATTTAATTGCCTGATGATAGTTTTTTTGTTGTAAATATAAAGAAATGGATAATTGATACCAGGATTTTGGTATTGCCAGTCGGCTCTTTTTCTGTGCTTTAATGGCTTGATTCACATGCTTAATTGCTGACTTATATTGCTTGTCTTGAGAAAATACCGTCGCAGCAAAAATATGTTGCTGCACAGTAATTTTTCCCTTGCTTAAAGCCAGCCAGCCCTTTAGTGCTTGTAGACTCTTCTTAAGTTTGTTTTCTTGTAAATACAATTGTGACAAATTGTAGCGGATATTACGACTGATAAAATTGGGTAAAACCTTAAGGGCATTGGCTTGTTCTAAATAAGTAATAGCAGAATAATATTGCTCTCTTTGTATTGCAAGCTGTGCGGCAGTTTGCAAGAAAATTGCCTGAGTATAGGCATTATGCTTACTCGCTAAAAATTGTTCCAGTTGTTTGTTGGCTTGAGTCAGTTGATTTTTTTCAATCATTTTATGGATTGACTGGAGCTTTTTATAATGGCGTTCCGTTAGCGTGCCACTTGCATAAAGATTGCAAGAAAAAATGATTAGACTAATGAGTATGATTAGTGCTTTCAATTGCGCTATGATTCTGTGTATGCTCATTTGCTTAGTTTAAAATTAATTTGCTGTTGTGCTGTTCTAGAGACAGCCTTACCAGCAACTATTTTAGGACGAAAACGCCAGCGTTTCATTGCTTTAATGGCCGCACGATTAAAAATATTTTCAGGTTTTGCTGCTAACACCTTAACGCTTTCAACTCGTCCCGATTGATTAATTAATATTTCCATTTTCACCCAACCCTCAATACCAATTCTAGCCGCTCGGGAAGGATAAATCGGAGCAATTCGAACCAAGGCCACCACTTCTTCATCAAGCATAATTTCGTTGATGATAGATTTATTGATGATAGCTTTGCTCTCATTGCTAATAGGGGTTGCTAAAGTTTGATTCGGTGTAAAGTCACCTAAATAAAGTGCCTCATTCAGGTTCAGTTGTGTCTTAATTTTTGGCATAGGGGAAACAATAGGCGCAAGTTGTGGTTTCATCACCTGTAGCGGGGGAAGTTTAGGTGCTGGTGGTCGATTATCAGGCAAGTCGGGTTGTTTGGGAGGCTGCACTTGCTGCGGCTTTTTTTCTGTCGTCTGCTCACGGATCAGGCGGACAAAATCCAGCCCGTTTAAGCTTATCGTACTCTGTTTTTCTACTTGCTTAAATGTCAGCATTTTTTGCATCACAACAAACAAAAGTAAGGTAAATAAGGCACCAATAACAAAGGTGCTGAAGTAGCGTATGATTGGCATAGTTATGTTTTATTAATACAATATATAGGATGGGCACTGCCCACCAAAAGAGTTAGCGTTAATTATTCATAAACCAAGCACTAAGATGTCAAACAGCTAAGGTTTGCTTGCTGCAATGGATATATTACTAATACCCGCCAAACGCACTTGATCAATAACTTTAATTAAAACCCCAGTCTGGGCAACCGCATCTGCCTGGATAATCACTGAACCCTCTGGGTTTTGTGCCTTAAGTCGTTCAATGTTCGCTCTGACTGAGTGTGTTTCTACTTGACGCCTATCAATCCAGATAGTACCTTTTTTGGTAATGGCCACTAAAATGTTGCCCTGTTCATGACGTTCGGCTGTTTTTGCTGTAGGTCGATTAATTTCAACCCCCGTTTCTTTAACAAATGAGGTGGTGACAATAAAAAAAATCAATAGAATAAATACCATATCAATCATTGGGGTCAGGTTAATGTTAACCGGACGTTTCATTGGATTGTTGATATGACGTTTTCTCATTTTTGATCACTTTCCTGGTCGGTCATTTTATCTGTGACTTGCAGCATTTTTTGTTCTGCCTGTTGCTGCAACAAACTACTCATAAACAAGCCTGGAATAGCACTTAACAAGCCTGCTAAGGTAGTGATTAAGGCCTTAGAAATACTGGCGGCTAAAGCTCTGGCATTGCCAGTCCCATAGAGATTTAAAATCTCAAAGGTTTCGATCATTCCGATCACAGTACCCAGTAGCCCTAAAATAGGCAAGAGTTCAACTGACACATGAATAGTACTAAGATGTTGATTCAGCCGACTATGTAACTTTGCCAAAATCATTGTTTTAATACTCTTGGCATACCATGATTGGTGCTCTTTTCTTTCCTGCCAGGGACGTAATTTTTGTTCTGCTAACAAGGGGAAATTGTAGCGAAAAAACCAATGGCGCTCTACGACCAACATCCATAAAACTATATTAAGAAAAAAAATACTCCATAAGACATAACCACCCGAATACATGAAGTCGAGTAATTGCCAGATTGCATTCTGTGCTAGTTGTAAGTATTCACTCAGCATGGCATCTATTCGTTCCGTATGAATATATCGACATCAGGCTTGCGGATCATTTTGCTCAGCAAGTTGCGCTATATAACCAGCACTTTCTTCATCCAGTATTTGGATCAGTCGATTACTTTTCGTTTGCAAAAAGCCATGCAACAATACTGCAGGCACGGCAACAATCAAACCCAGCCCCGTTGTCACTAATGCCTGTGAAATACCTCCAGACATCAGCTTAGGATCGCCAGTACCAAATAATGCAATTGACTGAAATGTTTCTATCATACCAATCACAGTGCCCAGCAAGCCTAATAAGGGGGCTACCGTGGCAAACAGTCCGAGCATAACCAAACGACGTTCCAGCTTCGGTGTTTCTGATAAAATAGCTTCATCTAGTTTCAAGCTCAATGTTTCAATTGAGTGCTGCGCTTTAAACTGATGGT
The DNA here is from genome assembly GCF_016097415.1 of sulfur-oxidizing endosymbiont of Gigantopelta aegis. Taxonomy (NCBI): domain Bacteria; species sulfur-oxidizing endosymbiont of Gigantopelta aegis. Next base: position 3,220,587 of record NZ_JAEHGE010000001.1, read on the forward strand.
ATACCGTCATGATTCGCCCCAGAGGATTGTTCATGGATGGCTGATTGGACTTTCTTTGTCTGGTCATTTTAAAACCAATCGTTGCTAAATAGAAATAACGCTCCAAGGCGATAAGCAAGGATAAAGTGCCAATGAATAAGATAATATAACCAATAATGCCACCCTGTCTGATCCGTTCTTGAATATCCGGCATCTGGCTAAGCAGTGAGAGCAGCGTGCCTCCTGAAGGATCAATAGCCAATGCTATTTCACCTTTTTGGGATGTATTAGTCGCTATTTCCAATTGTGTAATCTGATTAAGAAAACGTTGTGGCGGTTGTTGATTAAGTTCTACCAGTTGATTGCTTTTTCTCAAATATTGTAAATAATGTCCATCACTCAAACTGTTAAATTCACCAATACGGGTAACAAGTCGTTCTTCTTCATTACCCTCAGCAGTGATTATCATTTGTTTGAATTGAACATTTTTACCTGACTGAGTCATTTGTCGCTGCATTTCATACCAAAGTTGTTTTAAATCGGTAATGGCGGGCAGTGAACGGCTATCTGATAATTGCTTTAGTAGAATGCCGCGCTGTGAATACTGAATAGAGATGATAGAATTATTAAAACGCGCATAGGTTTCACCTGATATCTGTCTGACAACACCAAACAACTCACCCAGATTAGCTCCTTTTTGGCTTATATTAACATCGATGTCTGCCAGTTTTTTATCATTGTTCTGCAATTGTTTTTTAAGTGTTTCTGAGCGTTGTAGTGCCAGCGCTAGCTCTTCTTTTACCTGTGCTAATAATTTTTTTCGTGCATGATGCTGTTGCTTAAAGCGCTGTTCCCGGGCTTTATTTTTTTTATCACTGAGCAGGCCAGACTGTTTTACCTCTTTCAAGAGTGTATCTAAGTCATTCGCCTTTGAAAAAGCCCATTGAGTCCAGACTAAAGTGGTGAAGGCAATAATCATTAATAAGCAATTACGTTTATTTATCATTTTTCTTCCTCCACTCTTCGAGGAATACTAACCGGTAAAGTAATAAATTCAGGTGCCAACTGTTTTCTAGCCATGCGCAAGCCATGCTCTAGTGAGGCGTAATATTGAGATGACAGAGGTACGTATTGCGCTTTATCTTTAGACCAGTAAAAAGAATTTTTTTTATCCAGACTTTGATAAACTAACACCACCCGTCCCATACGAAAATAATTCACTACCGCATTGTACTTTTCTGGATGACTGCCCTGCCATGTTTCAATGGTATGACCATATTCCATTTCTTGTAAAAATGTTTCCATGATCTGACGGTATTTTTCTGCACTGCTGACATCCGATTGATCCATTAATTGTTTTAACTCTCTGACGTTTTCTGAACGTTCTTGTACTAGAAAGGGCATGTCTAATTGAATAAATTGCTCTAATGTATTTATCATTTGCAACATTAAGGGCACTATCGCTTGTTCAGTTTGTTCTATACTATTGAGTTGCTGAGTGCGCGTGATGACTAAATCATTTTGTGATTGAACTAATTTGCTGAGTTGTTGGTTGTATATTGTTAGGGTGTTAAGTTGTTCAGAGACTTGCTGATATTCATGTAACATATCAGTTGACTGTTCACTGAGCATGTTAATTTTTTGTTGAGATTTTATTGCCTTATTTTGCACCTTGTTTTGAGCTTCAATGTTGGCTTTAAGTGTAGCTGCATTGAGAGGATTCAGACTGATAAAAATCAATAAGCATAAACTCAGTATAAGTATTTTTATTGGCTTGTTCATTATGATTGCAAAGCCCCTAAAAGCAATACTTCCATTTCTATTGCAGGCATGGGTCTGGCATAAAAATAGCCCTGAATATTTTCACAACCATTGCTGACTAGAAAATCCTTTTGTTGCATCGTCTCCACTCCTTCCGCAATCACATCTAAATTAAGGCTTTTGGCTAAGGCTATCACTGCACGGCTAATACCGGCATCTTCATCATCACTCGGCAAACCTCGAATAAAGGATTGATCTATTTTTAGTTTATTAATAGGCAAACGTTTTAGATAGGAAAGCGATGAATAGCCCGTGCCGAAATCGTCCACAGATATGACAACACCCATCGCACTGAGTTTTTCCAAAATAGCAATTGCATCCTCAGGATTAGACATAATCTGTCCTTCGGTCACTTCCAAACCCAGCCATTCAGGCTGGAAATTCATGGTCTTTAATATTCCCTGCAAGTATTGTGTAAACTCCTTGGTATAGAGTTGCTTAATCGCGAGATTTAAAGAAAGCACACCTGGATTTAAACCTTTCTCATGCCATTGTGCCACTTGTTTGATCGCCGTTTTCATGACCCATTGATCGATGGGCACAATTAAGCCTGTTTCTTCTGCAATGGGGACAAATTTATTCGGTGGAACCATATCCGATTCCGGATCATTCCAACGAATTAAGGCTTCCATGCCTATTATTTTTCCGGTCACAGCATTGACCTGTGGCTGATAATACACAACAAACTCTTCTTGCGCTAAAGCCTGACGTAACTTTGTTTCCATCACAATATGCTCAAAAGCTAATGCCGTCATTTCTGATGAATAAAACTGAAAATTATTACGACCTTCGTCTTTTGCCTTATACATCGCTGCATCTGCATATTTAAGTAAATTGTGCATATCTATATCATCTTGGGGATACAGGCTAATGCCAATACTGCTTGAAACAAAGAGTGTATGTTCATCAATGTAAATGGGTTCTGCCAGACTTTGCAGGATTTTTTTGGCTAATAAAGAGGCATCTTGTCCTCGTTCCAGTTCTTCAATTAAAATAGTAAATTCATCACCGCCTAGCCGGGCAAGACTATCTTCTTTACGGATCGCATTTTTTAAACGCGTTGCCACTTCTTGTAGCACTTTATCGCCTGTCACATGCCCAAGTGAATCATTAATTTTTTTAAAGCGATCCAAGTCGATAAAGAACAGTGCTAATTCATTATTCTGTCGTTTAGCTCGTTCGATGGACTGTGATAAGCGGTCATTGAACAATACTCGATTGGGCAGTCCTGTGAGTGCATCATGATGTGCCTGATAATCTAAGCTATTTTTTTGTTCATGGAGTTTTTTTCTGTGGCTTTTCGTTCTTCAATATCTTTAAACACCGTATGTAATACTTGCTTGCCATCTATAACAATAGGCGTTAGAGTCACTTCGATCCAAATATCAATATTATTTTTTGTTAAATGCTTCCACTCAAATGTATGCGAACCATTTTTAACGGCTAGCGCGATCATTTCATAAGATTTCTCATCACTCTTTCGCCCATCAGGCTGAAATTCTGGAGATATTTGTGCCGGTTCAAGATTTAAAACCTCTTTTTTAGAACCCCGCCTGAGAATTTTTAGTGCTGATTCATTACAGTCAATAAATTGATTACTTTCAATGTCCAGAATTAACACGCCACTCATGGTTTTTTTAAAAACCAACTCATAGAGTTCCTTCTGTTCGTCCAGTGCTTGCTTCTGATATAAAATGGCCTCTTGTGATTCTTTCAACGCTTTATTTTGTTGCTCTAAATCATTCTCTGCCAATTCTCGACTCTCCTGTAGGAGTAAGACCCACCAGACCAGCGTACAAACCATAATTGAGATTAGAAAAAAGAAGGTAATAAAAGCTTGCTCAAGATAAATAATCGAGTCATCCGACATGACTTCAAGTTGTGCAGAATAAACCATCCAGGCAATGACTGCCAACAGAAACAAAAGTCCGAAGCTAATGCTGATAAAATCCTGAAGCCTTAAACAAGCCTTAAACGAAACCTGACCAGCACTGAGTTTATGGCACCAATATGCCAGTTTTTTTCTCAAAGAGAATTCACTTTTTTCTTTACAAGCATCATGGCAAAGTGAATCCAATGAGCAGCAAAGAGAACAAATTTTCACCTCATGAAAAGAGCAATAGGCCATGTCTTCCTGCTCATATTCGTTATCACACATTTCACATTGATGCGTGACAATGGCATTTGCTGGCGAGCGATGATGAGTGTCTTTATATAAGTCATTGCTGCGGGCAATATAATATTTTCCGCCACTGAACCAGGCAAACAAGGGGGATAAAATGAAAGCTAAGAACATTGCAATCAATGCCGAATAACTTTGCGCCATATCACCAAGAAAGCCCATAAAAGCAATAATGGCGACTATTGAGGCAATGCCCATACTACCGACACCCACTGGATTAAAACTGTATAAGTGGGCGCGTTTGAATTCTATTATTTTGGGACTCAACCCAAGGGGTTTATTAATAATCAAGTCCGCCGTGATCGCGCCAATCCATGCAATAGCGACATTGGAATACAAGCCGAGCACTTTTTCCAACATATAAAAAAGACCGAGTTCCATTAATAATAGCGCGATAGCAATATTAAAAACCATCCAGACAACGCGACCCGGGTGGGAATGTGTGACTCGAGAAAAAAAGTTTGACCAGGCCAATGAGCCAGCATAAGCATTGGTTACATTGATCTTGATTTGGGAAATGATGACAAAAAAGGTCGATGCCGCCAAGGCAACTTCGGGGTTCTCAAACACATATTGATAGCCTATGTAGTACATCTGTATCGGTGTTTTTGCTTCATGTAATGATAAGCCCGCCAATAAGACGACACTGGCTAGAAAAATACCTCCCAACTGTTTTAGAAAGCCCAGAATAATCCACCCCGGCCCGGCAAGTAGCATGGCTGCCCACCACTTAAAACGATTATGCTTTTCCAATGGTGGCATAAATCGAAGGTAGTCAACCTGTTCACCAATCTGCGCAATGAGCGATAAAGAGATACCGATAGCGAAGCCAAAGTAATAAAAATTAAACTCTGAACTCTCTGAAATGCTGCCCGTGAAACCAAGCATCGCCGTTATTGCTTCTGGCTCTTTAAGCAACACGGCAATAAAGGGCAATAGCATCATGGTGATCCAGATTGGCTGGGTCCACATTTGTAATTTATTAATAAAAGTGATGCCATAAAACACCATGGGAATAATGATGAGCGAGCTAAAAAGGTAGCCCCACGCCAAAGGCAGACCAAAATAAAGCTCCAGCGCCTGCGCCATAATGGCTGCTTCAAGCGCAAAAAAGATAAAGCTAAACGAGGCATAAATAAGTGATGTAATGGTAGAACCCACATAGCCAAAGCCCGCACTTCGAGTGATCAAATCTATATCGATATTATAGCGAGCAGCGTGATAGCTGATGGGAATCGCCGTTAAAAAAATAATGACTGATGCAGTGAGAATAGCCCAGAATGCGGTTTGAAAACCATAGTGAATGGCAATAGTCGCACCAATGGCTTCCAATGCCAGAAACGAGATACTGCCCAATGCTGTATTAGCGATGAGAAATTCTGACCATTTACGAAATGATTTGGGGGTATAGCGCAGCGAATAATCTTCCAGTGTTTCCGTTGCAACCAGGTGGTTATACTGGCGACGCGCATTTTTTAATGCTTTGATGTTATCTTCCTTGCTTGATCATGCAGGCGGTTTAAATTCTTATATTTAAATATACTACAAATTTTGAAATTTTATACTTTGAAAGGAAGTTTTAACTTAGTATTGAAAGACTAAAGACGAGTCAGAGTGGCCACGATAGCAAGCAATCTCAGATTACGCATAATATCCGCCAAATGGGTTCTATCACGTACAGACAAGGTAAAATCGAGGGAGTAGAGCTGATCTTCTCTATCAGCGGTCACGACATGCTCAATATTAGCTTCGCAATCTGCAAGTGCTGAGGCGATGGTCGCCAAGACACCTTTTCTGTGTTCAACTACCACTCTCAAGGTCACACTGAATTCAGCACTGATATCATCACTCCATTCAACATCAATCCATTTTTGAGCTTGTTTAAGATAATCTTTAGCATTTTTACAGGACTTGGTGTGAATAACAATACCACGCCCTGAGCTAATAAAACCGACAATTGGATCACCGGGAATAGGATGGCAACAGCGTCCATAATGAACCACCATCCCTTCTGTGCCTCGAATATTCAATAATGGCCCATGCTCTTGACGCGCCTGATCAAGCGCATCACTTTGCTCTGGTAATAAGTGCCGCACAACTAACTGTGGAATACGATTACCCAAACCCACTTGATGTAATAATTCATCCATTGAATTGAGTTCATAGTCTTTTATCACCCGTTCAATGCGACTTTGAGATAAGTCTTGTACCGACATATTGACGTTGCCCAGGCACTTGTTCAATAAACGAGTTCCCAAGGCAATGGACTCATCGCGTTGGAGATTTTTCAGTATATTGCGTATGCTACCACGCGCCTTAGCTGTAAAAACAAAATTCAGCCATGAAGGATTGGGCGAAGCACCCGGTGCGGTGATAATTTCAATGGTCTGACCATTCTTCAATTGCGTGCTTAAGGGCGCATGTTGATGATTGATTTTACCGGCAACACAAGAACTACCCACATCGGTATGTACGGCATAAGCAAAATCAACGATGGTTGCCCCTCGGGGTAATTCCATGATCAGCCCTTTGGGCGTAAAAACATAGACTTCCGACGGAAATAAATCAACTTTAACACTTTCTAAAAACTCAATGGAGTCACCCGCATTTTGCTGCAAATCCAATAAACTTTTCAGCCATTCTCTAGCCTTGGCCTGAGCAATTACGCCGCCGTTATTCTCGCTTTCTTTATAACCCCAATGAGCGGCAATACCATTTTCTGCGACGCGATGCATATCACTTGTGCGCAGTTGAACTTCAATGGGTACGCCAAAGGGGCTGAATAATATAGTGTGTAATGACTGATAGCCATTAATTTTAGGGATGGCGATATAATCTTTGAATTTTCCAGGAACTGGCTTGTATAATGCGTGAACAGCGCCTAATGCACGGTAACAGCTATCAACAGTATCGACCACAATCCGAAAGGCATAGACATCATAAACTTCTGAAAAAGGCAGATTCTTATTCTGCATTTTTCGATAAATACTATACAGGTGTTTTTCTCGCCCGAGGACGTCACATTGGATACCTTCATGTGATAAGCGGTTTTCCAGCGCTTCCTGAGTTTTTTTCACCAGGGTCTTACGATTGCCACGCACTTTATTAACAGATTCTTTTAACACTCGATAGCGCATGGGATAGTAAGCTTTAAAACCCAGCTCTTCCAACTCATGACGCATTACATTCATGCCCAAGCGATTAGCAATCGGAGCATAAACGTCTAGTGTTTCACCGGCAATGCGACGAGCTTTATCGGCCCGCATAATGCCCAGAGTACGCATATTGTGCAGACGGTCAGCCAATTTGATGAGAATGACCCGAATATCCTTCACCATCGCCAGAATCATTTTACGAAAACTTTCCGCCTTGGCTTCTTGCTTGTTGTCAAAATGAATATGATCTAACTTGGTGACACCATCGACAATTTCGGCGACTTCTTCGCCAAAGAGTTTGGCAATCTGTTCTTTATGGGTTTCAGTATCTTCGATGACATCGTGCAGAATAGCGGCAATGAGAGTGTTTTCATCCATGCGCATTTCAGCCAGAATCCTGGCCACAGCAATGGGATGATAGATATAGGGTTCACCCGTCATCCGCGTTTGCCCTTCATGGGCTTCGGCACCAAACAGATAAGCATGGTAGACAGCACTCACCTGATCTTCATCGAGATAAGCGTTCAGCATGGCGCAGAGATCACTGATGAGAAACAATAGCTGGAGTCCCTGTCAGAATTTGATAAAATGACATTTGTAATAACTCAGCGTAATGAGAACTACGCCTTGCTGACAAAAATCTTATTCTTCGCTAGTCATCTCTTGACCCGCTTCTTCTACTGAAGTCAACGAAGCACCCATGTGCGCCATCGCCGATACTTCAGTCAGAATTTCAGGACCAATTTTACCTTCAGCAATTTCACGCAAGGCAATAACAGTAGGCTTGTCGTTTTCAGCTTCAACTAAAGGTTCCTGACCATTGGCAATTTGGCGAGCGCGTTTAGTTGCAACCATCACCAGTTCAAAACGGTTTTCTACATTATCCAGACAATCTTCAACTGTCACTCGTGCCATTGGTGTTATACCCCTAGAAATTAAATAGTCGATAGTGAACTAGTCATTATACTCAAGCGCTGAGAATGACACAAGATATAATGCTTAATTAAAAACCATATATTTGTTGAGGTTTATACCAACAAAGCCTCAATAAGATTGTGATGACGGCGACATTGTGGCGATTGGCGTAAACGGAAGGCATAAATCAAGGCTTTAAGCTCGCCCAACGCATGGGAAAATTGATCATTAACAATTAAGTATTCAAATTCATCGTAGTGTGACATTTGTTCTATCGCTTCATTCATACGCTTACTAATCACTTCATGGGAATCCTGCCCGCGTTCCGTCAAGCGTGATAAGAGTTCTTGTCGTGAAGGGGGCAAAATAAACACATTAGTACAGGTATCAAATTGTTTACGTACCTGCTGAGCACCCTGCCAGTCAATTTCCAGAATAATATCGATGCCCGCAGTTAATTTTTCTTTAATTTGTTTTTTTGATGTACCATAAAAATTGCCAAACACTTCTGCATGTTCAATAAACTGTTGTTCAGCAATCATCTGCTGAAAAGTCTCATGACTCACATAATGGTAATCAATGCCCTCACGTTCACCCGGACGTTTTTCTCGTGTCGTATAGGAAACTGAAACCTCAATCAGGTCGGTTTCTTCTAATAAGGCTTTAAGCAGACTGGTTTTACCGGCGCCCGATGGCGCACTAATGATATACAACATACCGCAATCGGTTTCAGGGCTGTGGTTAAACATAGTTTATTCTCTTTTTTAATACTTTTTTGGACAGAATTTATTGGTGTATTATACCCCTGATATTTAGAAATGCACCCTGAGAGCATTTCATTCAGGACGATTTTCAGCCAAAGACAAATTTATCCTCTTGACACTCATATTACGCCCTAGCTTGCTAGTTTTTTTGATATTTCAATATCTTTTTTTAGCAAAGAATTAATTGTTTCATTTAAAGAGAATTTCTGTTTTTTATCACGAATTTTCTTTATAAAAAAATCCTTCACTTCTTTATCCAGATATATCGGAATATCCAACTCATCCAGAGGTCTGTAGAACTTACCTTGTTCTGCATTAGTAAAATCATATTCATCTTTCATTTTTTACACCTTTGTTGGTATGAATGCAGTTCTTTTTTAGATGCTTTTCTTGCGCTAATAATTCTCACATATTCAATGTTATTATCATCTTTAAATGTGTGTACGACAGCATCCAAAAACAGCTATTCAATATTCTGTATCTGCTCACGCATTTGCTCTATCAATACTTTCATCTCGACTGAAGCTGCCGTGGTGATTTCTGAGATAGATTTTGAGCCGAGGGTATTGGCTTCGCGATTGAGTTCTTGCATAAGGAAATCCAGGCGGCGGCCAATGGCTTCGTTGTCGGGAATGTCAGCGGAAATATTGCGTTCAATTTCAATCAGGTGAGTCTGTAAGCGGTCAATTTCTTCATCCACATCGGCTTTGTGTGCCAATAACACCATTTCTTGTTCTAGTCGGCCATTTTCGGCTTCAAGCGATAGGTTTGCTTGCACATGTTGCAGTTTTTCTTCTAATCGTTGGCGTTGTAATTGAAGAATTTTCGGCATTTTTTCTTTGACCTGATCAATCACCGCTCGCATGTCAGCGATGCGCTGAGCAATCATTTCGCCTAAGGCCTGGCCTTCTCTTTGTTTGCCCTCTAAGAGTTCAGCCAATGCCGAATCTAATACGGGAAAAACAGAATCATTGATAGCATTTTGATCGATGTTACGAGCATCCATTACCCCCGGCCAATTAATAATATCCACCGCGCTCACGGGTGCGGCATTGTAAATTAACTTATCGATTTCATGTAGTGTTTTGGCTACTTGTTCCGCCAAGTCATGATTGAAGGCTAGGAGCTGTTGGTTATTTTCGTCAATATTTAAACGAATAAAAACGTCCAGTTTACCCCGTTGAAATCGGGCTTTAATCCGCTCTCTGATTTGCATTTCCAACGCCCGCAATTCATCTGGCATTTTAATGCTCAAATCCAAAAAACGGTGATTGACACTGCGCAATTCGATGGCCATCACGCCCCAGTCCAGTTTTGCTTCCTGTCGGGCATAGGCAGTCATACTTTTAACCATAGAGACTCCAAGTGTCATAAGTAGAGGTGATATTTCTGGGACAGATCAAATAAGCCCATTTGGTTTTACATTTGTAGGATGTGCGAAGCAGGTTGATCGATCCCATATTTCTTCATCCTAGAAGAATAATTTCAACGATTGTTATAGATTGTAGCATAACCCATAGAAATTCTGCGTTTATCTCACTATACTCTCTTATACACTCATGAATTTTTACCGGAAGTTAATAGGATTAACAAACGCCCATGGCGCATAATATAGCCCCTCTTGCACAAGGAACCCAGGTTGATGAATACATTATCGACAATGTAATGGGCGGCGGCGGTTTCAGTATAGTTTATAACGCCCATAGTGTTGCAGACAAAAAACACACCGTACTGATTAAAGAATATATGCCGAAAAAACTGGCCGTCAGAGTCAATGATACGGATGTCACCAGTTTAGATCCTTCTGCACCTGAATCCTATAACAAAGGCCGTAAGCTTTTCTTTCAGGAAGCCAGTACCCTAGCAACACTCAAACACCCTAACATTGTTGATGTGACTAACTTTTTTCAGACCAATGGCACGGCTTATATGGTGATGAAAGATGAAAAAGGGGTCAACCTGCAAGATTATATTCGCAAGTACAAAGGCAACCTCAGTGAAAGATTATTACGTAAAGTCTTCCCGCAATTATTGTCTGGAGTAAAGTTATTACATGACAAGGGCTTATTACATCTGGATATCAAGCCCAGCAATATTCACTTGCGCCAAGGGGGCAGGCCTTTGTTATTAGACTTTGGTGCGGTCAGGGAAACCATGAAAACCCGTCTATATGATGCTCGTGTCGTGGCCACCGCTGGTTTTGCTCCCATTGAACAAGTGACTGAACGTGGCTATATGGGGCCTTGGACTGATATTTATGCCATCGGCGCTACCATGAGAAGTTGTATTGAGGGTGTACCGCCACCGTCAGCCAACAAACGCAAGGACGACGATCCAATGAAACCGGCGGTCAATGCATTTAAGCGCAAATACAGTCAGATACTTTTGGAGGCTGTTGATTGGTCGATGGAGCCGGATCAGCGTCTGCGCCCGCAAAGTTGTGATGAATTACTGGAAATGTTGGAAAAGATGCCCGATGAAAACGAGTCTAAGTCAATCTTGTCCAAGCTTAAGCTGGATCAGCTCTCGAATCTATTGCCTTGGAATAAATAAGCACACAGCGATAAAAAATTTAACTCGCGCCCTTTGCTAACAAAAACTGGCCATAGTCTTTATCGGTTTTTAGAATATGGTTGAGCAACCAGTCTTTTAAAAAAACCATCACTTCAACCCCAACTAAAAAATCACCATCAGCCATTTTTTGTCGTAACTTCTGAACCTGCTCAATCATTGCATGATGCTCATTGATATGAGACTCTGTTTGCTCATAAGCATGTTGAGCAAATAACTTTTCCTCATAACCAAAATGGCTCACTGTATAATCCGCTAAATCATCAAAAATAGCGATTAGGGCCTCATTGGCTTCACCTTCTGCCAAGGCCTCATTAAGTGTATTGATCATATTGATGAGTTTTTTATGCTGCTCATCGATTGAGTCAATACCCACACTTAATTCATTATTCCATTGGATCAACAACATGTATTCTCTCTGCTAACATTATTAAAAAACAATTCTTTAGCAGTATGAGGCATTCAATGAAGAAATCCAGACTATAATAGCCGTAGTATTGACTTTTATCAGCATTTTGCTGTGTTTTATATAAACAAACTTACTTCTGAACTCAAGGGGAAATCTTATATTCACATTTCAGCGTGGGCACAAAAAACGTGCTCACCCTACGCCTCATTCCTTCTGAGGCTTTTTACTTGAGAGTAAATGTCGGTGAATTCGTATATTGCGTAGCAGTTCACTGGTACGCAATAATGTGAAGAACTAGAAAATAAAAATATTCTTGCAGTTTTCTACGCTCTAAATGTTATAATTTTAGCACTTATAACAGGCTAAATTAAACATCAATAAAGCCTGTTGACAATATTTATATTTTTACATCACAGGAAACCACTCTATGAGTTCCAGCGGTACTACACGCCCTAGCGGTCGTGCTAACGATGAACAGCGCACAGTCAAAATCACTCGTCACTATACCAAACATGCAGAAGGCTCAGTATTAATTGAAAGCGGTGAAACCCAGGTGCTTTGTACTGCAACCGTAGAAACCAGAGTGCCGGGCTTCCTACGAGGCAAAAAGCAGGGCTGGGTAACAGCAGAATACGGTATGCTACCCCGTGCAACGGGCAAGAGAATGCGTCGTGAATCATCTGCGGGCAAGCAAAGTGGGCGCACTATGGAGATTCAGCGTCTTATTGCTCGTTCGTTACGGGCGGTGATTGATCTCGAAGCATTAGGCGAAAATACTATTACGCTGGATTGTGATGTCATTCAGGCCGATGGCGGCACCCGCACGGCCTCAATTACTGGCGCTTATGTCGCCTTGGTTGATGCCGTGAACTACATGCTAGAGAAGAAAATCATCAAAAAGAACCCGCTGCACGGTCATGTTGCCTCTATTTCAGTTGGTATTTATAATGGCGAACCGGTATTAGATTTGGATTATGCTGAAGATTCCTGCGCTGAAACCGATATGAATATTGTCATGAATGAAGTCGGGGGCTTTATTGAAATTCAAGGGACAGCTGAAGGCCATGCTTTTCAACCAGAAGAACTCACCGCCATGTTAGCATTAGGCAAAAAAGGCATCGAACATCTGATTGAAAAGCAGACTGAAGCACTGGCTTAATCATCTAAGCAAACACTTAGTAAACAGAGAATGGCATAGCTCAAACCTTTTTTACACTTCAGATGTAGGATGTGGTGAGGCACGAACCGCATCAATGGCTTTAAATGTACGTCTTTGATGCGGTTCGTTCCTCACCGCATCCTACTAATGTAAAGATATATAGCTTATTTAATCTGTCCCCAAAAAATAGAGAATGAAAAATGAATTTAGATAAAAAAATTGTTTTAGCGAGTGGTAACAAAGGTAAAGTCAGGGAATTTGTCAAAATGTTCACTGATCTGGGTCTCAATATCGTGCCACAAACGGAACTCGGTGTGGGTGATGTTGAAGAAACCGGCACCACCTTCGTGGAAAACGCCATCATCAAAGCACGTTATGCCGCAGAAATCACCGGGATGCCAGCCATTGCCGATGATTCCGGCATTGAAGTTGACTACCTGAATGGTGTTCCCGGTATTTATTCCGCGCGTTATTCAACCTTAGCAGGCAGTGGCGAATACGGGGGTGACTCTAAGGATGCGAATAATAATTTAAAGTTATTAGATGCCCTAAAAGACGTAGACGATGATGCCTTACGTACTGCACGTTATCAATGTATTCTGGTTTATATGCGTCATGCTGCTGATCCAACACCGATCATTTGCCAAGCTGCCTGGGAAGGTATTATCATGCGCGAAGAAGTAGGTGATAATGGTTTTGGCTATGATCCACTATTCTGGGTGCCCGAGCACCAGCTATCATCAGCACAACTCGACCCTGACATTAAAAATGGCATGAGCCATCGTGGTAAAGCATTGCGTTTATTACATGATGAACTCACTGCATTGTATGCAAAATAGCACACTGAGTTTTCGTCAGGCAACATCATCTGACTTGGAGGCGATTTTAAATTTCCCCCAAGACAAAACCGAATTATTTTATTTCTTCCCCTCTGCCAGCTACCCTTTAACCCAAGCACAACTTGAAGCACAACTTAGCGAACGCTATGAGTCCACCGTTATGCTTGATCTTAAGCTTGCGCCTAAACAACAAGTTATTGGCTTTGCTAATTTTTATAATGTAGAAAACCATAATATTGCCTTTATCGGCAATGTCATAATCAAACCAGAAAAGAGACAACAGGGCTTGGGGAAAAAATTAGTGCAGACAATGGTGGCGATTGGCTTTCAACAATTAGGTCTCAATGAAGTACACCTCTCTTGCTACAGCCAAAATACTAAGGCTCTATTGTTTTATCAACATCTGGGATTTAAGCCCTATGCTATTGAACAGCGCAAAGATTTTAATCAACAGTCAACGGCGATGATACATTTTAAAATTAAGCGTAAAGCGTTTTTAGCGACTTTCCAAAGCTAATTTTAGATCAAAGCTAAAGAGTGAACCTTTGCCAGGCTGACTTTTAACCATCAACTCACCATCCATAAGTGTTACCAATTGTTTGCTTATGGCTAAACCAAGTCCCGTCCCCCCATATTTGCGGGTGATCGAGCCATCACCCTGAGAAAATGATTCAAATATTTTATCCTGATCGCTTTCAGAAATACCAATCCCTGTATCTTCAACACTCACATTAAGAATCAGTTGTGATTCATTTTGACAGAGGATCGTCATGGCAAGAACAACTGAACCTTGTTCGGTGAATTTAGCAGCATTATCCAACAAACTAATTAAAACTTGTTTTATTCGGCTCTTGTCTCCAATCACAATTTGAGGAATATTTTCATCAAATTTAATATCAAAGTGTATTTGTTTGAGCATTAACTTAGCCCGTATAATACGATCAATATCATCAATTAAGTCTCTAAAATTAAATGCTTTCGCATTCAGTAATAATTGCTTGGAATTAATTTTGCTATAATCCAGCACATCATTAACAATACCTAATAAGGTTTGACTCGACACATTGAGTGCTTTGATATAAGTCTTGGCATCTTCGTCTAAATCACAATAATTGAGCAGTTCAGTCATGCCCATAATACCATTAAGCGGTGTCCTGATTTCATGGCTGATATTGGCTAAAAACTGTGACTTGGTATAACTGGCAATTTCAGCCAAACGACGTGCCTCACGTATGGATTCTTGAGCACTTTTACGCTCATTGATATGTTTTTCGAGCAATTTTTCCCGCATCACACTCGCTGTCACATCGCTGATATGAATTAAACAAAAAACCTCGTGTTGCTCTTGTTCATCATCCAAACGAATTTGGGTAATTTGAATATGCTGCAACAAGGGTGTTTTTTCTTTATCTTCTTTATTGGTGTTCACATACAGTGGCAAGGGTGAATGGTTAAAAACATTAGAGATAACAGCCGGCATTCCCAACTCAAAATTAACTTCAATGGCCTGATGAATACGGGTATTTTTTAATTCAGGAAAAACTTGCAACAAGCTTTGCTGGTAAACTTGAGTAGCGCTTAGACCACTGGCATTGGCAACCCAACGATTCCAGTGCACAACCCGTAAATCCTGATCCAGAATGATCAAGCCCGTATTGATAGCATTCAATAAAACCTTACAATGCTTAAAGAGTCGATTGAAAGCAGAATCAGACATTTTCAAGCATTTTATTGAGTTGTAATTTAATACTATCCATCGACACTGAACCAAGAACAAAGGCTATATGACCACTTATTTGATTAGTCGTCAGGGTAAGATCCACTTGCATCGACATAACAACCTGATTGGTATTAAAATGACTGTTTTTAAATAGGTTTTCGGCTTTATCATCACTGAATTGTGGTAACTTGATAACAAAATTGTCATCCAGCATTTTGGCAATAATACCAATACAGGCATTCAGCACAATATTACCAATTTCAGTGAAAGCCTCCTGCTGTAGTTCAGTGGCCATTTCATCACTCAGATGATTGCCTAACATGGCACGGATCACATTGAGACTACCACTCACGGGAAACAGCAACATGGATTGCATGTCAAAGGGACCCGAAATATCCTGAGACACCGTGATAATGTTTTCATCATTGGGGAATCGCTCAAGCAATTCATCGACACTACAAAAAGAAATCTCTGGTACTGATAATTGGATTTCCTGATGCAACATTTCACTTAATGCTGCTGCCGAGCGTCCAATCCCCACATTGAAAAGTTCCGTCAATAGGTCAAATTCCATCTCAGTCAAAGTAACGGCTTGTTTTTCTGGCGATATATTATTGGTCATCACTGCTTCTCATCCGAAAATTCACTAGGGTGCTTCATTAAAATAAGCGACCAGTTGCTCAATTGATTTTTCAGTGATGGGTTTATTGATGCATCGACCATTTAATGCGGTGGTTTTTTCTTGAATGGAATCTTGAATATTCGCTGTTAATAAGGCTTTGGGTGCTTCTGGAAAGTTTTGATTCAGTTCAGCCATCAGTTCTAAACCATCCATACCCGGCATATTAAAATCAATACTAAACAAATCAAAGATGTGTTCTTTGGTTTGTTCAAGTGCTTCATCAGCATTCTTGGCTTCGGATAATTGCCATTGTGGGCAGAGCGCTTGCAAGCCCTTTTTGATCATCATTCTCGACACTAGACTATCATCGACAATCAGCACATGTTTTGCTTCGGACATTATTTTCTCAATATTTAAAATGCTAATAAAAATGTAACTCTTCAACGTGTTTAGATATAAATAACGACGAAATTAAATAAAGGGTGAATACGCTGAGTAGTTACATTAAAATTTAGTTGAGAATGTCCAAATTGGCAAGCTAAGATAAGAAAAGAGTGCTATTTTTACTCTTGTGAAAAATGAGTACGAATAAAATCATAAAAATATGCACTTCATCCGTCTCTTTCATTACATGAATGCCATCACGTTTTTGACTATAAGTAGCCCGGTGTTGGTATTGTTCCGAAACACTATATTAATTTGGAAAAACGTTGGGTTTCTTCATCGGGTTTAATATAACGATCAAACACCATGCAGATGTTACGAATCAATAAACGCCCCCGTGAGGTCACTTCGATACCCTGTTTATCCAGTACAATTAAACCATCTTCCACCATAGTGGCATAACGCTCTAATTCTGTTGCAAAATAGACTTTAAAGTCGATCTTAAAGCGCTCACCGACTTTGGCAAAATCAAGTTTAAAATGACAGATCAATTGCATAATGGCTTCACGACGAATCAAATCATCATCGTCAATTTCAACCCCACGGAAAATCGCTAACTCACCCTGATCAATCAAGGCATTGTATTCATCCATGGTACGAGCATTTTGAGCAAAGCTATTGGCAATGGTGCCTATTGAAGTAATGCCTATACCCACTAAATCACAGTCAGCATGGGTCGCATAGCCCTGAAAATTGCGGTATAACTCACCGTTTTTCTGAGCAATGGTTAGCTCATCATCGGGCTTGGCAAAGTGATCCATACCGATATAAACATAGCCCGCTGCCGTGAGCTTATCCATACAATGTTTAAAAATTTCCAGCTTTACCGCCGCAGAAGGCAGTTCACTTTCATTGATACGACGCTGTGGTTTAAAACGCTCGGGCAAATGCGCATAATTAAAGACCGACACCCGATCAGGACTGATTTCAATGAGTTCATCCAGAGTTTGATCAAAGCTTTCGACCGTCTGCAAGGGCAGTCCATAGATCAAATCAACGCTGATGGATTTGAAATTTTCTTCCCGTGCCGCAGTCATTGCAGCCAGAGTTTCCTCTCTGCTCTGAATTCGATTCACCGCTTTTTGTACCGCCGGATTAAAATCCTGCACTCCCAGACTCATGCGATTAAAACCTAGCTCGCGTAATAGTTTGATACTCTCACGGGACACTTCACGCGGGTCAATTTCAATGGAATATTCACCACTATCATCATCATGCAAATTAAAATGCTGACGGGTCACTGCCATCAATTCACGCATTTCGTCATGACTGATAAACGTCGGTGTACCACCACCCCAATGCAATTGATCGACTTTACGAGAGGGATCAAATAACTTTGCCTGCAGGGCAATTTCTTTGTGTACTCGCTCCAGATAAGGCGCAGCTTTAGAACGATCCTTAGTCACCACCTTGTTGCAACCGCAATAAAAACACACGGTATCACAAAAAGGAATGTGAAAATAAAGCGAGAGGGCCTTATCAGACTGATTGGATTTTTCCGCAAACTTGCGATAGCTGTCAGCGGTATAATCATCACAAAATTGTACTGCGGTAGGATATGATGTGTAGCGTGGTCCTGCTTTGTCATATCGTTTAATGAGCTGTGGATCAAACTCAACATTTGCCATAATTTTTTATCCTGATACGGGAATTGTATTAATTTATTTTTTCAAAAAGTATGTCCCAAACACCATGTCCAAGGCGTTCGCCACGGCGCTCGAATTTGGTTCTGGGTCGGTATTCTGGCCTAGGAATATAACGCCCCTCTACAGCACAATTGTCAAACCCCGGAGCATTTAACATGCTTTCAAGCATCTGTTTAGCATAATGTTCCCAATCCGTTGCCATGTGAAACTGCCCATGAAGTATTAATTTTTTCCGTAACAACTGGATAAAATCATCTTGCACAATGCGCCGTTTATGATGTTTTCTCTTGTGCCAGGGATCGGGAAAAAACAGATAAACAGCACTCAGACTATTGTCCTGAATTTGATTTTTTAGCACCTCAATGGCATCAAACCGCATGACTCTGAGGTTAGTGAGTCCTTGCTCACCTATATTGCCCAATAAACGTCCCACACCGGGACGATGCACTTCAATACCAATATAGTTATTTTCCGGATGTCGGGTAGCGGTTTCAATTAATGAATCCCCCATGCCAAAACCAATTTCCAGTATAACAGGCGCCTGACGGGAAAATAATTGTTCAAAATCAAGCTTTGCCTCAGGTTCAATACCAAAGACAGACCAGAGATCGGCAAAGGCTTTTTCCTGTCCCAGCGTCATCCGCCCCGAACGTACCACATAACTTTTGATCGCACGGGGGTGCTTAACTTGTTCTGAACTTTCTTTCACTAGCAGCCCCCTTTCACTTTTCACTTTCAAACTTAGAAAAACGTACCATCAATGGGTGAAGATGCACTGGCGTAGGCTTTTTTCGGCATACGTCCGGCTAAAAAGGCTTCACGCCCCCCTTCAATGGCTTTTTTCATTGCCGAAGCCATCAGCACCGGCTTGTTAGCCGCAGCAATGGCGGTGTTCATTAACACCGCATCACAACCAATTTCCATGGCAATTGCCGCATCAGAAGCCGTACCCACACCGGCATCAACTAAAATAGGCACTGTGGCATTTTCTTTAATCAGACGAATATTATGCGGATTACAAATGCCCAAGCCTGAACCAATTAAACCAGCCAACGGCATGACCGCCACACAGCCCATTTCTTCCAACTGTTTCGCCATAATAGGATCATCACTAGTATAGACCATGACTTTAAAACCATCTTTGATCAGAATCTCTGCGGCTGCAATGGTATCAATCATATTGGGATAGAGTGTTTTTTGATCACCCAGCACTTCAAGCTTCACCAAATCATGACCATCAAGCAATTCACGGGCTAGCTGACAGGTTCTCACCGCATCTTTAGCGGTATAGCAACCGGCTGTATTAGGTAAAATAGTGTATTTATCAGGCGAGATAACATCCAGCAGATTGGGTTCATCAGGGTTTTGACCAATATTGGTACGACGGATAGCCACCGTGACTATCTCTGCACCACTGGCTTCAATTGCCTCACGGGTTTCATCCATGTCCTTATATTTGCCAGTACCGACGAGTAAACGTGAGTGATACGCTTTGCCAGCAATGATCAGCTTGTCATCTTGCATAGTATGTCCTGATAATTAAGTGTTCTGGGTAAATTAAACCTAAAAAAATCAGTTGAACCTACTGCGACCGCCTTATGCACTGAATCTTAAGGATTTTCCAGAACATTTTGACTTCACCCGTAGGGTGACTACGAATAAAGCCCAAATAACCTGTAAAACCCTTAATCTTCAGCACCTAAGTCGCTCTCGCTACGATTCAACTGATTATTTTAGGTTAAAGGCGCATTATAGCCTAAAAAGTGCATGATAATAGCAGTTGCTGAGCTTAACATGATATATCGCAAAGACTTTAGCCACCGCCAATTGCATGGACAATTTCCACTTTATCACCGGCATTAAATAAATATGTATCATGACGGCTTTTTGAGACAATTTCTTCATTCACTTCAACGGCTAAACGCTGACCGACAATGTCCATCTCAGCGAGTAAATTCTGCACAGAATAGCCGTCTGACACCTTTTTGGCATCACCATTTACGAAAATTTTCAAAAAAAGCTCCTTTATTTACGATAAAAACGCCCATTCAAGGGGTTTTCCTACTCGAATTGACTGTTAGATGTGTTATATTTTACACGGAAACTAGCAGACGTTAAATATAACTTCCCAAGGAATTACTGCATGCTCGCCAGTTCTCAAGATAAAATAATAAGTTTACAACAAGCCGTTACTTTAGATGGCTTGTTTTATGAACGCACAGTACGTTCTGCCGATGATATTGCCTATATACAATATAACAAACAAAAAAAGCACACCCCAGACGAAGCATGGGAAGAAACTACCTGGAATGAAATGGCCGTGCTGGTCGGTCGCTGGCAAAAAGCCATCGATGCCGAAGAGTTAGAAAGTGGTGATCGCGTTGCCATTTTGATGAAAAACAGCAAAGAATGGATAGCAGTTGATCAAGCTGCACTTGGCTTAGGTTTAGTTATCGTACCATTGTATCTTGAAGATCGCCCGGATAATATTGCTTATATTCTTGAAGATTCAGCAATCAAATTATTAGTCGTTCAGGATAGCAGTCAATGGGGTCGTTTACGTGATAATTGTGCTGATAACACTTTTTTAAAGCGGGTGGTTTTGGTTGATGCGACAGAACAATTAGAAAATGAACTCGACATCGTGACCACCATGCAACAATGGCTACCGGAAGAAGGCCATGTCATGCATAAGCGCGATGGTGATCCCAATGAATTGGCAACCATTGTTTACACCTCTGGCACAACGGGCAAGCCCAAGGGTGTGATGCTTAGCCATAATAATATCCTATCCATCGTATCCCCTTCTGCCGCCGAACTGAAAGTTCGCTCAGACGACTTATTTCTATCTTTTTTACCCATATCCCATACCTTTGAGCGCAGCCTCGGTTATTACCTGACCATGATGGTCGGTTGTCGAGTGGCTTTTGCCCGCTCAATTCAAGTGCTTGCTGAAGATTTGGTGACACTGAAGCCCACCATTCTAATTTCTGTGCCACGTATTTATGAACGAGTCTATGCCAAAATTGAAGGGACTCTATTAAAAGGCTCGCCTATCAAACGGCTACTATTTAAACTCACGGTACAGGTCGGTTGGAACCGTTTCTTATACAAACAAAAACGTTCTAGCCTATGTTTATCCTGTCTTATCTGGCCAATACTCAGACGCATTGTTGCCGATAAGGTGATGCAAAAATTTGGTGGTGAACTCAGGCTGGCAGCAACCGGTGGCGCTGCTATTCCATTTCCTGTTGCGAAAACCTTTATTGGTCTTGGGCTAACGCTGATTCAGGGCTATGGTCTAACAGAAACCAGTCCTGTCGCGACATTTAATCGTATCGACAATAACGACCCGCGTTCAATTGGTCATGCCCTACAGGGCATTGAACTCAAAATTGGTGATAATGATGAACTGCTCATCAAAAGCCCCGGGGTGATGATGGGCTATTGGAACAATCATGCCGCTACCGCACAGGCCATTGATCCTGATGGCTGGTTTCATAGTGGTGATCAGGCACGTATCGATAAAAACAGCGGCCATGTTTATATCACTGGTCGTTTAAAAGATATTTTGATTATGTCCAATGGAGAAAAAATTCCTCCCACAGACATTGAAAATACCATCGTGATCGATCCACTATTTGAACATGCCATGTTATTAGGCGAAGGTCAGGCCTATCTCAGTGCGGTACTGGTATTGAATTCTGAAGAATGGGTACAGATTGCACAGAAAAACAACTTAGATCCCTTTGATAAAAACAATCTTCATGATAAGGCTGTCAATAGTCAGATTGTGCGCCATTTAAGAACCGTTTTACACGATTTTCCAGGTTATGCCAAAATTCGTAAAGTGGTTCTAAGCCTCGACCCTTGGACAGTTGATAATGGTATTTTGACCCCCACTCTTAAAGTCAAACGACCCAAGGTAATGGAGCAGTTTAAGAAAGAAATTAAGAGCTTATATAGTTAGCATCCATCCATTTTATACCCATGATATTTGGAAAAGCAGTAGTAGGGTGGGCATGGCTTTATCTGCCCACGCTGACTCAATACCTTGTATTCACATTTTCAGCGTGGGCACAAAAAGCGTGCCCACCCTACAGTCACTGAAAGTGTAAAAGACCCTATCTACAAATGGATACTACTGAGCACTAAAACAACTCAATGTCACCTTCATTGACCTGTTCCTGCAATTCGCCCTGTGCCACCAATGTTTCGTACAAGGCGATATTATTGCGCCCATGTTCTTTGACGTAATAAAGCGCATTGTCGGCACGGTCGATAATTTCACTTTGCATTTTGCTATTGTCTAATTGCGTCACACCAATACTGATCGTGACTTGGCCCACCGAGGGAAAATCATAGTTCTCAATGTGTTTTCTAAAACGATGTAAAATGGTCTCAACCATATCAGAGCCGACATTTTTTAGCAGCACTACAAACTCCTCGCCACCATAACGAAAAAGCCAGTCATCGTCTCGAAATACTTTTTGCATCTGTTGGGCAAAATGTAGCAAGACTTCATCACCATACAGGTGTCCATAAGCATCATTAATACGCTTAAAGTGATCAATATCTAAAATAGCCAGATAACTATGCTTACTTATTTCAGGCTTATTCATTTCAGCCTGACGGCGTAATTGATGCTCACTTTCCAAGGATAATTGGTTCATCTTGCGATCAAAAAACTTTCGATTATACAAGCCCGTCAATGCATCCTTATCATTCAATGAAATCAATAATTGATGATTGCTATAAATTTCGGAGAGATAGTGGACTAATTGCAAGACAATGGAACGAATTTCTATGGGTAAATCGTTGCTGGATAATGAGTGAATCTCAGCACCAACTTGAGCGGAAAACTGATAAGCCATAAAAAAGCTGGTTTGCTTATCCTGATTCATTTTCTTGAGTAATAGGCTTACCGTTTCTGTGCTTACCGATTCAACAGCAAGCGCACAATCATTTAGTTCGCTATTTTGTACAATTGCCTGCTGACACGCCTCAAGTGACTCGACACTCATGGCATGTTGGCCCAGCTCAGCCAAGTTATTAGCGATCAGTGATGTTTGCGAAAGCTCCAAACCATAGCAGGCCTTTCTATCCTGATAAGCTTCTACAGAAATAGAGGCATCGTTATGCACTCGTTCGAATTTCAATAAAACAATGCTTTCCAAGGCATCAAACTGCTGCATCATCACATCAAAAAAGACAGCCACTAGGGACTCTTCATCTCGATAAGATGTTAATAAAGCACTTTTTTTTAAAATTTCACTACAAAAATCGGTCATATTAAACACAAAATTGGCTATATACCCATAATACTTGGAAATGCAGGCTTCGTTCTTTTAACTAAAATCCTCAATCATGTAGTGCTTATACACTCAATCGGCTCTTAGTCAAAATGCCTCGCTGCACTTCCAAGTATCACGGGTATAGAATAGGTTGCTATTGTTAGTTTTATATATTTTAATACATATATTATGTGAACATTTCCATGCTCTTTTTTACAACATCTTATCACTGGTAAAAATATATGACAAAACTACTTAAAATATTACTCTGGCTTATCGCATCATTTGTAATTGTAATTGTTCTGGCTAGCGTCCTATTACCAATCCTTGTTGATCCAAATGACTACAAAGATGAAATTGCCCAGCAGGTC
The DNA here is from genome assembly GCF_016097415.1 of sulfur-oxidizing endosymbiont of Gigantopelta aegis. Taxonomy (NCBI): domain Bacteria; species sulfur-oxidizing endosymbiont of Gigantopelta aegis. The sequence goes on from NZ_JAEHGE010000001.1 coordinate 3,244,478, forward strand.
TATAACAAAACTGGTCGAACCCTGACAATTGACGGCGATATTGACTTATCCATCTCTTTGCCGCTCTCCGTATCGCTGGATTTAGGCAAAATTGAACTCAGTAATGCCAAGGGATTTACTGATACGCCCTTTGCCCGAATGCAAGGCGCGTCGCTCTATGTTGCCATTATGCCATTACTGACTTCCAACCAATTGGATATCGGTGAAATTCAACTGAATGGCATGGAATTGAACCTAATAAAAAATAAACAGGGGCAAACTAACTGGGCTGATTTATCTTCTCCCCCAACCACAGCCGATCCAGCCAAAGAAGCACCCGCTTCTACCAGTAAAGCAAACCAAGCAGCTTCCTCTGAAAGTAGCTCTATGCCAGCCATTAGCGTTGCTGGACTCAATATCAAAGATGCCATCATTAATTGGACTGATGAACAAGCTGGACAAAAAATCAGTTTATCCAAAAGTAACATTAGCATCAGTGAGTTAATTGAAGATAAGCCCTTTGAGCTGAAAATAAGCACTTATATTCAAAGCAGTCAACCGGCCATAAAAGGTGACTTTAGTTTAACCAGTAGCCCAACAATCTCATTATCAAAGCAACAATTCAGTTTACCTGATACTTTGCTCTCATTGGATTTAACCGGCGATGCCCTCCCCGGTGGTGCTAACAAAACCACTCTGGGTGGCGATATTCATTTTGATGGCAATAAGCAAGTGCTTGAAATCAACAAAATGAAACTCACTTCCTTTGATATGGTCATTAATGGCTTATTCCATACGGCCAAGCTAGATAGCTCCCCCGTATTTAATGGTGAAGTCAGCATTGAACAGTTTTCACCCAAAAAATTAGCCCGTACCCTCGGTGCTGCATTACCCAATATGAAAGAAGCTAAGGCGCTTAATAGTGCTGATGCTAAAATGACATTTAACGGCAATGCAGACTCAGTCACCATCAGCGCTTTAGAAGCCAACCTTGATGATACGGCTTTAAAAGGAAATGCCTCGATTAAAAACTTTAAAGCACCTCGCTATGGTTTTGATTTAACACTCAATCAATTAAATCTAGACTTTTATGCCATGGCAGCGCCTGCTGATGTCAGCACGACAGCAAAGACAGACACGAAAACTAAAGCTGCTCCAACAACTAAACCCAAGCCAAGCAAAGCCCCTGTCAAAACAGCTAAAAGTGCACCCATTTTTCCTGTTGAAACACTACGCAAGTTAAACCTCAATGGTAAATTAAGCATTGCTGAGTTTATCGCCGGTGGTGCCAAAATGACTGATGTGGTTATTGTCTTAAAAGGTAATAAAGGCTTGGTACAATTAGCCCCACTCAGTGCCCAAATATATCAGGGCAGTATTAACCTAAAGGCAGACATTGATGCCCGAGGAAAAACCCCAAAGGTAAAAATCAACAATGTCTTGAAAAATGTGCAAATCGGAGACCTATTACAAGCCACTACAGGCTCACAAGAATTCACCGGTACTGCTAACATTAGTGCTAACATCACTTCTATCGGCAATGATAAAAATAGACTGGTAAAAAACAGTAATGGTAATATGAAATTACTCATCACTGATGGTCATATCAAAAAGCTGGATATTTTAAACACCCTAAGAAAAGCCGATGCCTTACTAAAAGGTCGTACGGCACCATCCGGCTCACAAGAACAGAACACTAAGTTTACTGAATTAAAAGGGACGTTTAATATCAAAAATGGCGTGATGAAAAACAACGATCTTTCCAGCAAATCACCTTTGATGGAGCTTACGGGCAAGGGTTATGCTGATTTTCCCAAAGAATATCTTGACTATACTCTCTCGGTTAAACTCTTAAATAGTTTAAAAATTGATGGCAAGTCACAGGGTACTGACTTTAAAGGCAAAGAGATCCCTTATACCATCAAGGGTAAGTTTTCTGAATTATCAGAAGAAGCCAATCTCAGCAAGCTCATTGAAGGTGAAGTGAAAAAGAAAGTCAGCAAAGAATTAGAAAAAAAGTTTGGTGACAAACTCAAAGGCTTTCTTAAGTTCTAAACATAGACCAGCACCTTAATCAGCACTAACAAGCCGGGTATTACCCGGCTTTTTCATTAGCGACTTTTTTTACGCTTCACTTAACGGATAACATTATTATCAGCAAACAAACACCGGCCCAATTTGCTAAAGCACTACTCAAATGGTTTGACCAACACGGCAGAAAAGATCTCCCCTGGCAGAAAAATAAAACCCCCTATCGCGTCTGGATTTCTGAAATCATGCTGCAACAAACGCAGGTCAAAACCGTCATTCCTTACTACCAGCGATTTATGCACAATTTTCCTGATCTCGATGCGCTGGCAAAAGCCCCTCATGACGATGTACTGCATCTCTGGACAGGACTGGGCTATTACGCCCGTGCTCGCAACTTGCATAAAACAGCTCAAATCATTGCCCAAGAACATGCCAGCCAATTTCCCGATGACAGAGAAGCATTACAAGCCTTGCCCGGCATCGGGCGTTCCACAGCCGGTGCGATTTTATCCTTCGCCAAAGGTCAGCACCATGCTATTCTTGATGGCAATGTGAAACGAGTCCTATGCCGCTATTACCGCATACAAGGCTGGAGTGGCCACTCAAAAACACAACAAGCACTTTGGACATTATCTGAAAACATCACCCCTAAGAAACGCTGTGATGACTTCAATCAGGCCATGATGGATTTGGGTTCAAGTTTATGCAGTCGTAGCAAGCCCCAGTGCTCACTATGCCCCTTACAAAAAGGCTGTGAATCATTTCAGCATCAGCAACAGAACTTATACCCACAAGCTAAGCCAAAGAAAACAATGCCAGTTAAAAGTGCTTATTTGCTCATGCTACTTACCCCAGAAGGTGAAGTGCTACTGGAAAAACGTCCTGAACACGGTATTTGGGGCAGTTTATGGTCCTTTCCACAATGTGAAAAGCATGATGATATTCAAGTCTGGTTGGATAAATATCATTTTAAGACGATTAACGATATTGTCATACAAACAGAATTTCGCCACACATTTAGTCACTACCACCTGCAAACAAGTCCTGTTTCCATTACCATAGCCCCCCCTTCAAGCGTGATGGATGATCAACATTTCATCTGGTTCAACCCTCAAAAACCATTGAAATTAGGTATGCCCACCCCCATTACAAAGCTTATATCACAATTGAATAGCAGTACTAACAAGTAAAGAGCATTTAAAGAACAACTAAAAGAACGATAAAAAGGTAAGAATATGTCACGAATGGTAAACTGTGTAAAATTAGGAAAAGAAGCCGAAGGCCTCGAACGATTAACTTATCCTGGTGAGCTGGGCAAACGAATTTTTGAAAATATTTCCAAAGAAGCATGGGCGGGATGGGTAAAACACCAAACCATGTTGCTCAATGAATATCGCCTATCCCCCATTGATCCTGAACACCGAAAATTCTTAGAAAAAGAAATGGACAAATTTCTCTTCAGTGATGAAGAGCCAGCAAAACCAGACGACTATAAGCCTCAGTAGTAGCCCTTTCTGAGCCACTAACTCGCGATATAATGATTTTTTCTCATGCCTGAGTAAAAATCATTATTATTCAAATACTTTCCTTATTCCTTACAGCAAAAAAATTCCCATAGAAAATTCTTTTTAGTCTATACTTTATGTTTATCTCTTTAACAGCCCTTCATTAGAGACCCTATATGTGGAATAGAAAATTACGCTTTGTCGCATTATTAACAAGCTTGCTACTCGTTGGATTTTTATCAACCAGTTATATCAGTTACTTTGTCGCACACGAATCAGTTATCAACCAAATTGAAAAAACTACCTTACCACTCACTAGCGATAATATTTACTCTGAGATACAACGCGATCTATTACGCCCCATCTTTATTTCATCAATCATGGCACAAGATACCTTTGTACGAGACTGGATTATAAACGGTGAACAAGATGAAAAGGCTATCATTCGATTTTTAAAAGAAATTCAGATTCAATATGGCACTATCACCAGCTTTTTTGTGTCTGAGAAAACACGTAAATATTACCATTCCAGCGGCGTTTTAAAAGTTGTCAGTAAAATAAACCAACAAGATAGCTGGTACTTTCGCGTACAAAACATGCATCAGGATTATGAAATTAACGTTGATGTTGATACCGCAAAAAAACAAGCTTATACCATCTTTATTAATCATCGTGTTTATGACTACAATGGTGTTTATCTTGGCGCTATTGGCGTAGGCTTGGCTGTTGAAGCGGTTAAAAGTCTAATTGAAGACTACAAAAATCGCTATGGGCGACAAATATATTTTATTGATACCCAAGGCAACCTCACTTTACGAGGAACCTCTCATCACGGCACAGAAAACATACGCCAGGAACAGGGTTTATCAATATTTGCCAACGAAATTCTTAGCTCAGCCAATAGCTCGTTCAATTATGAAAAGGAGGGTAAAAAAACCTACTTAAATAGCCGCTTTGTACCCGAATTTGATTGGTATCTTATTGTTGAACAGCAACAAGATGAGGATGAAATGCGTATTCAAAACACCCTCATCATCAACCTGCTGGTCAGCGCAGTTATTTCACTCATTATTATCTTCCTAGTCTACTTGCTCATCAGCCGCTACCAACACAAATTGGAAACTATGGCAGCAACCGACAAATTGACAGGCGCCGCTAATCGTCAAATCTTTGAAATGCTTTTTTCACAAGCGCGCACTCAGGCCAAACGTCGCGATAGCCACCTATCAATGATAATGCTTGATATCGACTATTTTAAACAAGTCAACGACACTTATGGCCATCCCACCGGTGACGTAGTGTTAAAAAAACTAACCCATATTATCAAAGAAAACATACGTGAATCCGATATATTATTTCGCTGGGGAGGTGAAGAATTTCTTATTATTTTACCTGAATGCGATCAACAAAAAGCCGTTTATATTGCTGAAAAAATTCGTAGTTCGGTGGAAAATGAAAGCATAAAATTTGCCGGAAAATCCTTATCCATTACAATAAGCCTTGGCGTAGCAAGTCTTTTAGCAAATGATCATGCCGATGAATTAGTGTCACGTTCAGATAAAGCACTCTATAAAGCTAAAGAGAATGGACGCAATAGAGTTGAGATGGGCATAGTATAGCCCCCTCTATAAAGAGTTGTTAATTCATCTCAATGTTATATACTGCCAATAAGGTATTGACTTACTAACTCCAGATAGTCACTGTCAATTTTGGTTTTTTATTCCCCATGATTTAAACACATAGGTTTAATCATATATGGCTCGCAAGTTACTCCAACTCTTATTAATTATTCTTATTGCATCCAGTGCATTATCTTTTACCAGTTTTAATTTCATAGTTTCTGCTATTGAGAAACATGAGCTAGCAAATGAAAAACTCTTGCTCAATGACATCCGTGCGCAAATTAACCTTTCTTTTAACCTGCTTGATAAACTACTCCTTCAGAAAAAAAATAATTATTTAGAACTACATCAATTTGCCCAAGAATTTCTGCAAAAAAACAAAACACCTGCCGATTTTGTCGAACTACAAACAATCTTAAAAGAAAAATCCGGCTTCCCAATTGAGTTATATATTATCAATGCTGATTTTAAAATCATAAAAACATCATTTCCCCCCGACCTAGGCTTGGATTTTGGTGCAGCACCTTTTAAAAATATAGCCCATTATTTAAAAAAAATCAGACGAACCAAACAAATCATGGTCGGGCAACCCAATATAGAATTCATTAGTAAAAAAGTGAAAATTTATTCTATGTCGGTGCTTGATGACAATCACTATCTGGAACTCGCCTTTATCGATCCGGATATCAATGAATATTTTAAAAAATTAATTGACTATACTTCTCACAGAGACGGCGTACAAATCTCCCTATTTGTTGAATTTTGGAATAACATGCTCATACCCATGACCTTTATTCCCGAAAAAAACAGTAATAAAAAAATTGCACTTTTTCAAGAATTGGAGTCAAAGACTAAAAGTGATCAACAGGCCTTTAATAAAATCATCAGCGAAAAAGTCCCCTATCAAGTTCAAACAATCGCGCCTCAAGGGCACAAAATAAATAGCTATTATCTCCAACTAGCCGGTTTTTCAAGTCCTTACATTAAGAAATATTCCTCAAAATACCTTGCCAAGGTTGTTTTTGATCAACACAAGATTTTACTCATTAAAGAACAATTTAAACTCTTCCTGATATTGTCATTAGGACTGACCATATCTGCAATCATCATTTTTGCACTTTATATTCGCAACTGGCTGATAACGCCAATTAATCTAGTACTCAGTGCCATCCAAAAAAAATTACCCGTTGACATAAAAAAACCATTGGCCGATTCTCATGAAATAAAAGAAATCGCTCTCACCTATAATGAAACGCTTGAACACCTCAAGCAAACCATGAATAAATTAGAGCAACGTTCAAGCAAAGATCCTATGACTGGACTTGATAATAGAAGAAAGTTTACTGAATCATTTAAGCTGGAAGTTCAACGAGCAAAACGTCATCAAACCCATCTCGCATTAGCAATGATTGACCTTGATGGCTTCAAAAAATACAATGATTTTTATGGTCACCAAAAAGGCGATCAACTATTAATCGAATTTGCTCAACAAATGCAACAACGTTTTCTACGACCATCGGATCACCTATGCCGAATGGGTGGCGATGAATTCAGCATATTACTCGTTGCTATAGAGCCAACTCACATAATCTCAACCTTTAATGAGTTTCAAGAAACATGGAATACTCACTACCGTGACAATATCATAAACGTTCAAGATGATTCTCAGATTGTAGTGACCGCTTCTATTGGCATTTATACTTTTAGCAGCCAGAATTCACCTGATTGGGAAACGGCTTATCAACAGGCTGATATAGCCCTGTATCGAGCTAAAGACAAGGGGCGGAACCTTATTGAACTCATAGAAGATGCTCCATTGCTTGTCTCAGAATGAACATTAAACTTTCACATTATTACTACACTAACTTAGGTCATACCACTCAGCACACCATCTTACAGTCCAACTCAATATTTCTGTCCACATTCGGCAAAACCTAACAAACACAAACAATATTGGCAATTAATTCTCTATACACATGAAATTTAACAAGTTTTTATTATTTTTAAAAAAAATATTACCCTTTGAATAAATATTACATCAATAAGTCAAAAATATTTCATTTTTTGCTTGACAGAAACGGGCAAAAACGACAGAATACACGCCGTTGATTAAGCAAATAATCACGCCATTGAAAAGCAAGCCATTTTCTTCTCAATATCAGTAATAACTGCAACACACGCAACAATTAATTAGTAGCATCGTTGCCCGGATAGCTCAGTCGGTAGAGCAAGGGACTGAAAATCCCTGTGTCCCTGGTTCGATTCCAGGTCCGGGCACCATTTCCACTTTTTCCACCTGATTTTTCATTCTATATCCCAAAATCTCTTCAAAATAAATAATTTTTTAAAAATGTCCTGTTCGGTCAAGTTTTTGTCCTGTATAGACAAGTAATATTCTCCTTAAGCTTATACAATATATCCTATAACAAATTACTAAAAAAATTTACAACTCACTATAGGGATGATTTTTTATGAGCAAAAGTATTATTCAGGGAGTCACTCCTGAAGAAAAGGAATTCAGTGACAATAATATTACCTGGCATAAGGGTGTATTATTGGGAATTGAAAAAAATACCAGTTGGAAATACGTTACTAATCTTGGCATAAACTTTAAATATTGTAGGGAGCAAAGTAACACGGCTGAAGATTTTATCGAGCAAGCAAGAATTAATCATGCTATTGATGTACAGAAAAAAGTTCAAAAAACAAAACCTTCCAACAATTCTAATGCTAGCAATGACATTAACAGCAATAAAATTTCAAGCATACATAAAATAAAAAAAAGTGCTACACCTCAACAGCAGTTTACAAGTTGTAGTCATTGTTCACATCATATCAGTCAGACATTAAATAAATGTATGATGTGTATACATTTTAGTCTAGTTGATAATTTTACTCCAAGAAAAACAAGTTATTCAGCATAATACACCAAGCCTGACCCTTTCAATTTTTGGTAATCCAATAGATTTCCACTGTTCAATCTAGGGTACGCCCTAGATTAGCATCGGGTACGCTCCGGTTACATCCTTGCATCAACTCCCCTAGTATATTCTTGGCGTTATTAGCGATGTCTAATAACCATTCATAAAAAAAACAGAACATAGGGAGTTAAGTATGTTTTTTACAAGACAACGAAGGTTATCTCAAGCCGTATTTGCCATGCTTGCAGGTACAGCACTGACCTTATCGGCATCCGCCTTTGCTGATGATAAACACGATAATGACAACGATGACGATGATAAAAATGAACGTAAAGTCTATATCATGCATTCCGGTGATTTACATGGTGACACCGAATCTCACCCAAATGCCAGAGCAGATGCCACGGGTAGACTTGAAGGTGGACTCGCGCGTGCTGCGACTGTTATTAAGAAATTAAAGAAAAAACATAAGGGTAAAATAATCTGGGGGCACACAGGCGATACCATTCAAGGTAGCGCAGTTGCCACCTACACTCAGGGCAAAGCATTGGTTGATGTCTGGGATGCGCTAGCCCCTGATGTGTTTGCAGCAGGTAACTGGGAGTTTGTCTACGGTCTGTATCGTTATCAACAACTATTTGGCAGTGATGGCGATATTCGCCCTATTACTGAAGCTGAATATGGCCAGATGTTTATGAAACCATACGATCCTAGTGGCAATATCTATCAGGGCTTTAACCCTGAACACGCCATTAAGGCTGATCAGAATGGAGAAAAGCGTCGCTGGCGTTCAATTTCTGCTAATGCCTATTATAATGGTTTGAATGTTGGTCCTGGTGTGAATGGTAAAACAGCCGGTGAACATTTTACTGATCCTTATTATATTAAGGAAGTAAACGGTATTAAAATTGGTTTCATTGGCTGTACGACCAATCGTGGCCCTCAAGTTGTTAGCTCTAATGTCACAGCCGGTCTGTCATTCTCGAACTGTATGGGTGGTGTCAAATTCCCACAAAACAAAGCCATTGGCTGGGCGGATGATCACCCCAATCGAAATGCAGCTAAAGAAAAGAGTGTACAAAATCCTTTGGGTAAGGAAATGCCACAATGGGGCTCTACCGTTGGCTTCCACACCGTACCTGAAATCATAAAATTCACAGAAATTTTACGTGCTGATAAGGGGATAGATACGCAATACATTAACTCTGCTACCGGTACGCCTTGGCAAGGTGAAGGTGTTGACTTAGTTGTGGTTATGTCTGAAGCGGGCATTCCTGAAAATCTATGGAATGCTGAACATGCAACAATGCCTGAAGGTGTTCGTTTCCCAGAGATTATTCTCTCCTCTGACACGCATGAGCGTACCCGTTACCCTGTTGTTGCCACCAATATCGACGGCAATAAAACAGTCATCATCGAAGAAGGTGAAGATGGTATGCAAGTGGGTTTACTCGAGCTTGAATTTGAAGGTGGTGAGCTAAAAGAATGGGAATGGAAGCGTTATGATATTGATGATAGCATCCGTCCTGACAGTGAAATTGCTGACTTAGTCAAAGATGCTCGCGCACCCTTTGTTAGTGTTGCAGGCGGTGGTGACTGGGTTCCAGGTGATGAATTCCTGAATCCTTTCAATGGTTATACACTGACTGTGCCCATTGATTATCAAATGGCAAGTACAGAAGTTGTTCTGGAACGTAATCGTTTCTCTTATGAGCATGATCCTGCAAACTTAAAAATGCCTGCTGATATTGAAGGGACTTTACATGATGTCTATGCTGATGCTTTCCGCGCTCTAACCGATGCCGACGTAGGTGAGATACGTGGTTTCCGCTACAACAATACTATTATGCCTGGTCCTATTACTGTGAAAGATGTTTATCATAGTTTGACTATTGGTGCGATGATTGCTCGAGGCAATATTCCTGCTTCACCTGAAGCAGAAGCTGCCGCTGGTACTTGTATCTCGGATAAAACCGATCCTAACTATAAAAACCACACCAAGAATGATTGTCATTTCCTTGGCTGGCCCCGTAGCTTAGTGCAAACCCTGGAACTTTCGGGCAATGGCACACAGCAGGCTAGAATCCCTGGATGGAGTGGTGGTTGGTTCTTCAATTATTCAGGTGTGAACTTTGATCTGGATGTGTTTAAACCAAACTTTGATAAGTATGGTTCAAAACTACGTTCACGTACTTCCAATGTACGCTTGGTGGATGCAGAGACCGGTTTAGACAAGGGTGGAAACTTACCCAGTCATATTGATATTGCTGCTTACTATTTTGATGGTGACTTCAATCGCATTAACCGTAATCAGATTGTGTCTAAGCTAACTTGTAAGAAAGCCGGCTATCCTGGTGTGACTCGTGCTTGTGCCGATGAGAAAATGTTAATTCTGGTTAAAGTGGGCAAGGCTTATGGCGCTCAAATGGCCTGGGTTAACTCTACTCAATTCAGCCAGCGTGAAACTGCAAGCATTGATGGTTATGACATCTTTCCTCTGGATGTCGTTGAAGCCTTTGGTCGCTATGTCAACGAGGCAGACATCAATATCCTTGACCTGCGTAGTGGCACGGCAGAAACCGTTACCGTTTCAGGTTTAGGTGGTGCTGTAACTGTCGCGAACCTATCGCCTACCTTCCCACGTATCAATCTATTAGAGCAGTTGCCTGATGGTCGTGATGAATTTGGTTTCAGTGTCATTCAACCAATGCGTGGTGCGACTTTAACACCGGCCAATCGTGTTGATGCACCTGACGATGAAGGTGATTTTTAATCTCACATCAATAATAATTATGCGTTAATCTTTAGCCCGCTCTTTGAGTGGGCTTTTTTATAGGACATAAACATTTTTTATGTTTTAATGAATTTTCTCATTTAAACAATAATAATCCTAAAAAAATCAGTTGAACCTACTGCGACCGCCTTATGCACTGAATCTTAAGGATAATAAATAACTTATGAAGAATATAAAATTTAATAAAAAATATTTGCTTATCACTGGTAGTTTTATAATTATCACAGGTCTTAATGGCTGCTCCAAAAACACCGATAATCAGCCCCAGCAAACAATCCAAACCGAACAAGTCGATAGTCAGAAAGACTACTTTGGTGAAGCCAACCGCATCCAAAAATTTTCTGCCGACAAAAAATATCAAGCGGCTCTTTATACCAATGCTTTTCCTCTCAAAACAGGTGTCATTCATAGTTGGATATTACAAGTCACTACACCCGATGGACAAGCTGTAGAAGCAAAGAAGATTTATGTGCATGGCGGTATGCCTATGCACCAACATGGATTTCCAACCACCCCTAGGACCCAGTATTTGGGCAATGGCCTGTATGTATTTTCAAGAGCCTTCCCTTGCACAGTTTCAGTTGCGAATGGAAGAAGAGCTTCATAAAAATAATTTACGAACCCTCTTTGGTGTTGAGAATATACCTCAAAACAGTCAACTGCGAAAGATACTTGATGCTGTGCCCAGTGAAGGGTTCGCCCCCATTTTTAAAGATTTGTTTGAACGTCTGAGACGGCACAAACATTTAGAAGATTATGCTATTTTTCCCAATATATTACTGTGCGTAATTGATGGCACCCAGTATCACAGTTCAAAAGACATTCATTGTGAACAATGCCTGCATAAAGAACATAAAAGCGGTGAAATCACTTACAGTCATGCCGTATTACAAGGTGCCATCATGCACCCAGATAAAAAACAAGTGTTACCAGTCATGCCTGAAGCCATCCAAAATAAAGATGGTACAGAGAAACAAGACTGTGAGATCAATGCCAGCAAACGCTTCATTGCTCAATTGAAAAAAGACCACCCTCGCCAAGGCTTTGTTATCTGTGGTGATGGACTGATGTCACACCAACCGATGATTGAAACCATTAAAGATAATAAAATGCATTATCTTCTGGTGACCAAACCAGGTGATCATAAATATCTTTTCGAATGGCTCAATGACTTTACTGAATTGTCCTCATTTGAAACCATCGATGAGAAAGGTCGTACCCATCAGTATCGTTGGAAAAATGCAGTTCCATTACATGGTGAAGCTGATGCCGTCACCGTTAACTTCCTTGAGTATCATCTCATCAATTCAGAAGGAAAGATCACCTATCGTAATAGCTGGGTGACTGACTTTCAAGTCAGTGAGCACAATATTATCCAACTGGTTCAGGCTGGGCGTTGTAGATGGAAGATTGAGAATGAGTGTTTTAACACGCTGAAAAATCAGGGCTATTCTATAGAACATAATTATGGTCATGGTAAACAACATCTCAGCTATAACATGTACCTACTTACCTTGCTGGCCTTTTACTTTCATCAAATATTTGAGCTGACCGATGGGGCTTATCAGGCCTGTCGAACTAAAGCAGGTTCTAAGCGGTATTTGTGGGAAATGTTCAGAGGGACTATTCAGTTTCTTGTCATGGATTCATGGGAGGAAATGATGGATTTGTATTTAAATCCAGATGACTACGAGGTAACGAAAACGAAAAAATCTTAAACCCAACTATTAGGCGACAATTAACTTGTCCGGTCGGCGACAACTAGCTTGGCCGGTTTGATACACTCCAGACACATTAATCGAGAAGGATTTTATGTCTGGAAAATCAATTACCCAAGAACAGGTCAAGTTATACATGTCACATCGAAAACAACCGAATCACACTCAAGCTTCATCAGCAGCCAAAGCAGGATTTTCAGAAAGATCAGCGCGACGCATTGATACAGGTAAGCACCCCGGCGGCACCACACAGCCCAGACAGTACAAAACTCGAAAAGATCCCTTAAATGGTGCTTTTGAACAACATTTAGTGCCCTTACTTGAGATTGAGCCCAAACTACAGCCCATTACCTTATTAGAAGCACTGGAAGAGCTAGAACCCGGTCAATTTGACAACACTCACCTAAGAACACTGCAACGCCGAGTCAAACGCTGGCGTGCTCAGGAAGGACCGGAGCAAGAAGTTATTTTTCAACAAAAACACATTGCCGGTGATATGGGTATTTCAGATTACACCTGGGCTAATGAGCTTAAAATCACGATTGACGGAGAAGAGTTTAAACACAAACTTTATCACTACCGATTGGTTTATAGTGGCTGGACTTATGTTCAAGTTGTCTTAGGTGGAGAGAGCTTTGAATCTCTTTCTTCAGGCTTACAAAATGCGCTATGGCAATCAGGCGGTGTCCCTGTAAGCCACCGAACCGATAGCCTAAGTGCTGCATTTAACAATCATTATGAACAAGAAAAGCTGACCGAGCGTTATGAAAAATTATGTCAATACTATGGTATAAAAGCCACTCGAAACAATAAAGGCATTGCCCATGAAAATGGAGCCATTGAATCCCCTAATGGTCATTTAAAACGCCGAATCGAACAAAAGCTACTCCTTCGTGGCAGTCGAGATTTTACCGCCTTATTGGATTATGAAGCCTTTATTGATGACATCGTTCGCCAAATAAACATACGCTGTAAAACACGATTTAATGAAGAAAAAGCACACTTAAAACCGCTTCCCAGCCGCCGCACCAATGGCTTTAGTGAGCTCTATGTTAAAGTCACCACAAGGAGTACCATTTCAGTTAAACGAGTCACTTATACCGTACCCTCCCGATTGATTGGTACCACGTTATTGATCCATATTTATGATCAACATTTAGATTGTTTCTATGGTCATGAATTGACCTTAAGTTTAAAGCGTATTTATGCACACCGCCATATCCGTTCGCGTTCAATCAATTATAAACATATCATTCACTCGTTAGCCAAAAAGCCCAATGCCTTTAAATCATCGGCTTACCGAGATGATATTGTCCCAGAAGGTGATTTCACCCTGATTTGGGAAAATCTCAAACAAACGGGCATTCATGATGATGATTGCCGTTATATGGTGAGCTTGCTGTCCATTGCCGATGCCTATGATTGTGAAGCAGCGCTGGGTCGTTTTGTCTTAGCCTCGTTAGAAGCCGGCAGTCGAGTTTCCATCAAAGCGTGCCGTGACTTTTTTGCGCCCATGTCGGTTGATAGACCTCAGTACACCAGTCAGCAACATGACTTATCGACCTACAATGTATTACTGGGGAATTAATATGGCCAATGCACAAAGTTTACCGTTTTTACTCAAAGAATTACGTTTAACGACCATGGTCAAACAATGGCAGCAGGTTTCACAAAAAGCCATTGAATTAGATTGGGAGCCTGAATTATTTTTAGCCCATTTATGTGAATTAGAAACCAGTTACCGGCATGACAATAAATTAAAGCGCTTATTAAGAGAAAGCAAACTACCCATTGGTAAACAGTTATCACAGTATGACTTTAATGAAATAACCGGTGTGACAGCCCAACAGCTCAAACAAAAAATTACTCAGTTAGACTGGCTCAGGCAAGGACATAATCTGCTTTTATTTGGTGCCAGTGGTCTGGGGAAAACGCATTTAGCCGCCGCTATTGGTTACGCACTCATCGAGCAATCAGTGCGGGTTAAATTCATGAGCAGCACTTCATTGGTGCAAATGCTTCAAAAGGCAAAAGAAGCGTTATCTCTGGAATTTGAACTGAAAAAGCTGGATAAATATGAGTTACTTATTTGATGATATTGGCTATGTCAAAAAAACCAATAGTGAAAGCCAGGTACTATTTGAATTAATTGCGCACCGATATGAACGCAATAGCTTGCTCATTACCTCAAACCAGGCTTTCAGTGAATGGGATAGTATCTTCACTGACAATATGATGACAGTGGCTGCCATTGACCGACTCATTCATCATGCGTCTATTTATCAAATTGAAGGCGACAGTTATCGTAGAAAACAAGCGATGAAAGGCTTAGATTAATGGCTAACTCATTGATCGCTGAACATTTTAAAAGCAAGATAAAAAGCATAGAGCGGGCGAAAAGCCAAAAAGCTCAAAGTGGCCTCGTGCAAGAGCAAAAGCCGCACATCGGTCGCTTTTCGCCCTAGAGCCAGATCAAGAGCAGCGACTAAAGAAAAATCAAGTTAAAAAGAAGAGCAGACAATTAAAGGAGAATAATCGATTGTAAAAAACTCACTATGAATAAAATAAATTAGAAACCGGCCAAGCTAATAATTCGCCAACCGGACAAGGTAGTTGACGCCAGATACCCAACCGTTTGAAGGAATGCACTTGAGTGTGTAGCTCGACCCGTGCCTGCCATTTAGTGGTGCAAACGTGAGCCACTCAAAGAAAGTGCCATAAATTTTTACTTGATTACCCATAAAGCTCCGCCATTTTTAGGAGCTTTCCATTCATAGGTGGCGTTTTCATCGCCACGCATAAAAACCTTGGCATCATGTCTTTTAAGTTAAAGCGTCTATTAAACCGATAACAAAATTCAGCAAGATACCGAGGTAAATGTTTTGAGTTAATGGAATGATAGCTTCCCTTCATAGAGTTTTTAATATTACCTATCATAGTGTTAACCCAGATAAACTCAATTTTATCAACACTTGCCGCACCACCACCCGTGACGATTGGAACATGCTTACAGTCAGCTTCTTTAACCGCAGGAAAACAATTTAACCCATCTGAGTAAACAGTACTTCCAGGTGTTAAATGAGTTTGTGCCCATCGTTTTATTTCACTGGATTTAAACCCTTTAAGCACATTTAAATTCATTGCAATCGGGTGTCCATCTTCATTAGTAGAAACGGCTGCAACGAACGGTGTTTTATTTTCTGAACCACGACCTCTGGAGCCGCCTCTGTGCTCACCACCCCAGTAGGCATCATCAATTTGAATGATGCCTGATAAAGGTTTACTGTCATCACGTTCTTTCATAACCTGCATGATCTTTTGTTTCATACTCCAGGCTGTATTGTAGCTTACCTTAAGCTGTCTCTTTAATTCTAATGCTGAAACCGCTGTCTTCAATTGAGTCATAAGATGAATCGCTAAAAACCACTTAGATAAAGGCAGTTTGGTACTATCAAATATTGTCCCACAGGTTGCTGATGTCTGATGATGACAATGGTGGCACTGATAAAGATGGCGATGTTCTAGAGTGCAATAAGTCTTATTGCCACACTCTGGGCAAACAAATCCATCAGGAAATTTCCATTTAAATAAGGCTTGTCGGCACTGTTTGTCAGTGCCATAATCATTAAAAAGCTCAAATAAACTATAACCTTCTTGAAACTGAATTTTATTTTTTGACATCATTCTACTCCACACATAATCTATACTTTAATTATAGTATAATTATAGTATAATTATCGAAATATGGCGGAGCTTTGTGGGTAATCAAGAATTTTTAAAAAGCATGAACTTGGCTAATTGATGAGGTTTAAGTGGGTTCACCGATTTTTGCTGAAGTAGTAACTTAAAACTTGCACAGTAACATCACTAATGTTATCGTGCAATTACCTTGTTATTAACAATTATTAGGATAATGACTAATTTAATTGAAACACTTAAAGTCTACGTTAATGAAGTACTAGGAGAAATAACAGAAGTACATCAATGGCCTGAGGCTTCAGACATGCCTTTTTATCTACAGGAGTTATATGAGTTTTATCATATTCATATCCTTAATAGGCCTTGTTTACTTATGGTTTCATTGAATTCTAATGATGAATCTCCTGCCATAGTGAAAAAGCATTGGAATGCTGTAGCCAAAAAATACGCTGGCGATATCATTTACATCGTTGGGACAATCACTTCTTTTAACCGTAAACGTCTGATTGAACAGAATGTGCCTTTTATTGTGCCAGGCAATCAACTCTATTTGCCTACTATGGGTTTAGATTTACGAGAATATTTTAAATCTGCAAAAGAATCCGCTCTAAAACCTTTAAGTTCAGTCTCTCAAATACTCCTACTTCGATATATTCTGGGATATTATAAAACCTCACTTCCTGGCAAAGAATTAGCAGAAAATTTAGGCTACAGTCGGATGACATTAACTCGGGCAATTAAAGAGCTTGAAGAGAAGGGATTAGCCAGCTCTATAATAAAAGGTAGAGAAAAGCACCTACTCTTTCCTTTAGAGGCAACAAAATTATGGTCAATAGCTCAACCTTATTTTAACAACCCTGTTAAAAAGACTATTTGGATCACTCAACCTGATAGCACATTCCCTGCTCTTATATCTGGTGAAAGTGCATTGGCCAACTTGACCATGATTGCAGAGCCCCATAATTCAGTTCTGGCGCTTTTTGTTAATGAATGGACTGGTCTCAAAAAATTATTGAAACTGAATGAATGCGATAAAGGTGAGCCGCACTGCACTAAACTGGAACTATGGCGTTATAACCCACACCTTTTAACAGAAGATCATATTATTGATCCGTTGTCACTTTGGCTAAGTCTCAAATTAACACCTGTAAGTATAAATGACGAACGCATAGATCAGGCATTAGAAGAACTCATAGAAAAATTTTGGAGTAATAAATTATGATAAGAGGTCTGGATTATTTTCGAGAATATTTTAATGAATTCCAGGAAAGTTATGTTTTGATTGGTGGCGTGGCCTGCTATCTTGCTTTAGAAGAGGCTGGTATTGATTTTCGTGCCACCAAAGATCTTGATATTGTTTTATGTGCAGAAGCCATGGATGTGGCTTTTGTAAGAAAATTTTGGGAATTTGTAAGAGAAGGCTCTTATGAACATCAGGAAAAAAGTACTGGGGATAAACAATTTTATCGATTTAGCAATCCTGAAAATAAAGAATTCCCTTTTATGTTAGAACTTTTCTCACGAAAACCAGATCAATTAAAATATGAGGGCAATGGACATCTAACCCCGATTCCAATGGATGAAAATGTATCCAGCTTGTCAGCCATTCTGCTCAATGACGATTATTATCAATGCATCCATGAAGGAAAAGTGATCATTGATAGCATATCAATACTTGGGCCAAGTTTCATTTTACCGTTCAAAGCTCGAGCCTGGCTTGATTTGACTGCCAGGAAAAAAGCAGGTGAACGCATAGACTCAAAAAATATAAAAAAACATCGCAATGATATTTTTCGAATATTTCCATTATTGTCACCAGGCCAAACCATTAATATTGCTGAATCTATAAAATCAGATTTACGTCAATTTCTTGATGCAATGGAGCAAGAAAAAGGGATTAATTTGAAAGATTTTAATATCAAGAATTTATCTTTGTCTGAGATTATATCTAACATCCAGTCTATTTATGGGTTAGAAGAAAAATGACAATGTAGCATAGTTCTATCTATATTTTGAACAATTTTCCCATTCAAACAAGTACGAACACAAATCATTGAACAGCCAATATCAGTCCGATGAAGTCAAAAAAACGTATAAAAAAGTCTCCTGATGATCAATGCTGTTACAGCAATATTCTAATTGCTTGACAGTCGATTTTTTGCTATAATATTACGATAAATTATTAGGAAAAAGCACTTCTAAGTTATTGTTCCGTATAGGGCTTTATTGGGTCTTTTAGGAAAAACAATTGTAACTTCTCAATAAGTCTGTGCATTTAAACAGCACAAACTTTACCTTTCAGCAACTCAGGCAGATATGGGATCAAATTTCTCTTGCTGATCCGGTCATTAATAAAATCCCAGAATGAAATTCCTTGTTTCAAACAAGTTTTCTTTAAACTGATGTGTCAACACTTTTCCGGACAGTTTTCTAAATATTTTTTTGGCTGTTTCAAGTGATTTTTGTCATTTTGTATTTCCTATCATTTTAGTTTCTCATGTTAACTTTAAACAGATGAAGAGAAAGGGCTTTGCCCTCTGGAACGATAGAGCCGTTCCATTCACCCAAGGTATTTTCACAACGGTAATGATCCTGTTACAATATCTTCACGGCACAGGCTGAGGAGCCGATGGCCGTCAACGGTAATGGGCGGCATTTATGTCGCCCGATTATAAAATACCTCAATATATTCAAATATTGCCTGCTTTGCTTCTACTCTGGTTTTGAATCGACAATGGTGCGTCAATTCAGTTTTCAAACTATGAAAGAAGCTCTCTGATACAGCATTGTCCCAGCAATTTCCTTTGCGGCTCATAGACTGAATTATGTTATGATCCGACAATATTTTTCTATGACTATCAGAGGCATATTGGCTACCTCGGTCAGTATGCCAAAGCAATCCATCCATTGGTTTACGCTTCCATATGGCCATCAGTAAAGCATCATTGACTAGCTTGGCTTTCATTCGCTCATCCATCGACCAGCCAACAATTTGCCTAGAGAATAAGTCAATGACAACCGCTAAATATAACCAGCCTTCCTTGGTGGCAATATAGGTAATATCACCCACATAGTAGCGATCAGGTTGAGAGACAGTAAACTCTCTTTCCAGTAAATTTGGAGATATACGCTTATTATGCTTGGAATTAGTCGTCGCTTTAAAGCGTCTCTTCGTTTTACAAAACAAACCGGCTTTTTTCATTAATCGACCAATTCTCCGGCGGCTTATATGAACGCCTTTTTCAGCCAGTTTTCTTTTTAAGACGACGGGTTCCATAAGTCTTGCGACTGTCTTCAAACAGTTTTTTAGCTGCTCAGTAAGCGCTTCATTTTCTTTCTCTCTATCCGTTTTAGGAGAGCTAACCCAATCATAATAGCAACTACGGGAAACATCCATAAAACGGCACAGAATCGTTACCGGGTAATCTTTAGCCTGATCAGTTATCCATGCGTACTTCACAAAGTTTCCCTTGCAAAGTACGCTGTGGCCTTTTTAATAAATCACGCTCCTGAATCACTTTTGCCAATTCTTTTTTCAGACGTTTTACTTCATCATAAATGTGTTCATCACTTCTATTGGCTACCGTCTTCACCGGTTTGGAATATTTACTGATCCAGGTATGTAGAGTATTTACATTAACACCTAGCTCCCTGGCAGTCTGAGAAACGGGTTGATCCGTCTCATTAGCTAATTTGACAGCTGATTCTTTAAATTCTGATGTATAGCTTTTATTCGGTTTTTTTGTTTGATCATTCATTTTAGGTCACACTTTTTATCTTTTAGTTATTTTAAGTTGTGTGTCCGGTTAAGTATAGCCACATTAAACTGACAAAGGTATCTCTGCAAAGTTGCCCATCCTTTGAGCGTGTACTACCACTAATTTTACGCTTAATAACATATTCTCGAATATCATTTTCACTCAAATTATTATGAAGAGGAATATCAGGCCGTTCCAATACCAGCAGTAATTCTGTTTTATTTCTTGCCAATCGTTTCAGTGCCTGATTCAACGTTTCAAAGCTTGTTTTAGTCCGGCACAATTCATCAAAATGTTCAGCAATCGCTGACTTCAACGGATCATCTGGCTCAAGTTTATATTGTTTGAGATCATAAAATAGTTCCCAAATCTGAGTATGTACCCAGTTCAGTTCTTTATCATGTCGCTCATTGAGTGGTAGTATCCGCTGAAACACTCTGTCTGCATGTATCCAACATAATGCGTGCAACAAAATATCAAATTGTCCTGCATCATCACTCACAATCACCAAATCACTTGGAAAGCCACTGTTAATTAATGCCCCCAGTAAAGCGCCTTCTGTGGCAATGCGAACATGCCGTTGTGTTATGATACTATTGTTCTGCAGATAGTATTTCCAGGCTTCTTCATTATCAAAGCAAGTCTGATGACTTTGTTCAATAACGCTCAATGGCTTGTGAGGTAATTTTTCTGCTCTCATATAATCAAGTGCTGCATCGTTGAGCGTATAATCAACAGCAGCACCTCGTAACAATTGTAGAAAATTAATCCGGCTCTTATATCGAGTACTTGAAAACCAGGCAAAGGTTTCATTGCCAACGTGAGTACAATAACCATTCTTTCCATCATGACGACTACCCGTATCATCAACATGGATATAAGTACTATTGTTGATACCGGCAGTTAGCAATGTATTTTTTTCAGTATGAAAATGGTCTTTGTCATGGATTAAAATCTCATTGATCTGACCCGTTGAAATATCAAAACCTAATTCTGTTAATTGTTGTATTATCAATGGCTGAGTCACTCTCTGGTGATAATATTGATAAACGATATAACTCTGTAATGTATGGCCAAAATGTCCTATATGTGTATCAAAGCTCAATTTTCCTATACAGGTATCACCATCGGGTGTTTTATAGCGAGCCAATCGATAACGAGTATTGAAAGGCTTAATCAGCAGCTCCTGAACAAAATAATCCTGATACCCTAAAAAACGTGAATGTTCTGGCAGGTTATCTGGTTTGATAACGGTGGTTTTATGAATAGCCAATTTCTTCTTTCGTTTACGACTTTTACTAGTCCCATTTCCTGAGTTGTTTTTCTTGCTTCCTGAATGACCTGTCGGATTATCATTGTCATCATCCTTTGGCAATTTACTGGCTCTTATTTTAGGCTTTGGAGGTGCTTTTTAAGCTTAGCAACTTCTGTTTTAAGGGCATCGATTTCAACCTGTTGGTTTTGAATGATTTCCTGTTGTTGCTCCATGAAAGCAAGGAGTAATCGGACTACCGGTGTCTTTTCTTCTTCAGGTATCTCTGGAATTGGAGGTAATTTTTTCACTATAATCAATACAGGTTGTTTTCAATAAAACAATTGTATCATGGCTTTTTAAGGCTCTTTAGTTTGCCCTGTGTTGATCAAACTCCCTCTCAGTTAAGATAATATTCAAAAATATTCTATTTCGATCTGAGACAGATCGACAGGATCATTTATAGGGATAAATTACATGGGGCAGTGAAAATGCAATTTTTGTCCTCTAAAATGCTGTCAAGACTTTTTTTGTTTTTATTTCAAGTTTTGCACAGACTTATTGAGAAGTTACAAAAAGACTAGTTATTCTAAGCACTCCCACACGAACGAAATAGAAAACGAAGTCACTGATCAAAGTCTCTATTTAAACCGCCGGGCATTTATTGAAAAAAGTAGCCGTACCATCGGCGCCTATTCTCTCGGTGCAATGACTCTTGGCAGTAGCAGCTCTCTTCTATTAGCCAATTCCTCACTTGCCTGTGAAAACCTTGGTCAACTAAATAAGAGTCAACTAGATAAGGGGCAACTACATAATATAACTCAGGATAAAAGTAATAGCCTGAGTGAGATAACCCGTTACAATAATTATTATGAATTCTCCACCAATAAAGAGGCGGTGATTCATTTAGCCAAGGTATTAACCACCGAACCTTGGACTTTAACCATTGAAGGTGAAGTTGAAAAACCAATAATCCTTGATATTGATAAAATTTTATCCTCCATGCCCATTGAAGAGCGTATTTATCGTTTACGTTGTGTCGAAGGCTGGTCTATGGTCATCCCCTGGTCTGGTTTTTCTTTATGCCATTTATTAAAATTAGCACTACCGACATCAAAGGCCAAATACGTTGAGTTTGTCAGCCTATTACGCCCTGAAGAAATGATTGGTCAGCGTATTGACTCTCTGGATTGGCCCTATCGTGAAGCACTGCGTATAGATGAAGCAATGCATCCACTCACCTTAATTGCCACCGGCTTATATGGACAGGATTTACCCAAGCAGAATGGTGCGCCCTTACGTTTAGTGGTGCCTTGGAAATATGCTTTTAAGAGCATTAAGGCCATTACTCATATTCGTTTACTAGAAGAGCAACCTATTAGTAGCTGGAGTAAAGCGGCTTCATCCGAGTATGGTTTTTATGCCAATGTTAACCCCAAAGTCGCCCACCCGCGCTGGACACAGCGCCGTGAAAACCGCATTGGGGAAATAAAAAAACGCCGTACCCAAATGTTTAACGGCTATGCTGAACAGGTAGCCCATCTCTATAAAGGGATGAATCTTGAAAAAAATTATTGATTTGGCTCCCAAAAAAAAGCATCGGACAGCATTTTCCATCTCGCTCTTTCTAAAAAATAATTTTCGTTCAACCTGGTGGTTCGCCGTTCTTATTTCCCTATTACCACTTGCCAGCCTAAGCTATTCTTTTGCTATTGATCAATTAGGCATCAATCCCTTAGAAACCCTCACTCATAGCACCGGGAAATGGTCTCTCATTTTTCTGATTCTAACCTTATTAATTACACCTTTACGTAGAATAGTCGCTTGGTTAAGCCGTAAAGTCCATGCATCTTATGGCAAGCGTATGGCTGACTGGAATTGGATTATTCGTCTAAGACGCATGTTAGGTCTCTATTGTTTTTTTTATGCAGTCTTGCATCTGCTGATTTATTTACACTATGATTTAGGCTGGGAATGGCAATATTTATGGGAAGATATTGAAGAAAAAAATTATCTCTTGATTGGCCTGATTACTTTTACCCTACTGACATTATTAGCCATCACTTCGCTCAATAAAATCATTCGCTGGATGGGCAAATATTGGCGTCGATTACACCAACTTATCTATCTCATTAGCATTTTAGTTTTGGTGCACTTCTGGATGCTAGTTAAGGTCGGCGTTTATTCTCCCTTGCCTTATAGCATCATGATTGCTTTATTATTGATCTATCGTGTGATTGCTCATTTTGGGCTGTTGTTTAATAAGCCTAAAGATCAGGGTGAAATACTCATTGAGCGTTAGTCATTTCACCCCGAAACGGGCGCTATATCAAAAAACTATGCTTTAAGGCCAAGGGCATCTGCAATACCGTTACCATAGGCGGGATCAGCTTTAAGACAGTTAGCGATATGACGTTTTTGCACATCTATTTCTGCACCGCCAACAGAACGCGCTGTATTTTCAAACAGTACTTGTTGCTGCTCTTTAGTCATTAATCTAAATAAATCACCTGCCTGTGTGTAATAATCATTATCATCTTCACGATGATCCCAATGATCAGCAGAACCATACAAATCAAATGCGGGCTCTTTTGTTTCTGGCTGTTCTTGCCATTCACTCTGACTATTAGGCTCATAACCTATCGTACTTCCCATATTGCCATCAACACGCATCGCGCCATCACGATGATAACTATGGTATGGGCAGCGAGGTGCATTGACCGGTATCTGAGAATGGTTAACACCTAGGCGATAGCGTTGTGCATCACCGTATGAAAACAAGCGACCCTGCAACATTTTATCGGGTGAAAAACCAATGCCCGGAACAACACTCGCAGGATTGAAAGCCGCCTGTTCGACTTCTGCGTGATAGTTGTCAGGATTACGTTGTAACTCCAACACACCCACATCAATAAGCGGATAATCACTATGTGACCAGATTTTGGTAAGGTCAAATGGGTGAAAGCGATAATCTTTCGCATCCTTTTCAGGCATGATTTGTACTTTAAAATCCCAACGTGGAAAATCACCCTGCTCAATGCTTTCATACAGATCTTTTTGATGACTTTCGCGATCCTGACCAATCAAGATTTCAGCTTCTTCATCAGTCAAGTTTTCAATACCCTGCTGTGATATGAAGTGGAACTTCACCCAGAATCGTTCATTGTCTTTATTGATAAAGCTAAAAGTGTGACTACCAAAACCATGCATATGCCGATAGCTACGCGGGTTGCCCCGGTCACTCATTAAGATGGTGATCTGATGCAAAGCTTCGGGCAATAGTGTCCAATAATCCCAATTATTTTGGGCGCTACGCATATTGGTGCGTGGGTCACGCTTAACAGCATGATTAAGATCAGGAAATTTAAGCGGATCTTTTAAGAAAAACACGGGGGTATTGTTACCAACCATATCCCAATTGCCTTCCTCAGTGTAAAACTTTAGCGCAAAACCTCGAATGTCGCGTTCTGCATCAGCGGCACCACGTTCACCGGCTACAGTCGAAAATCGTGCAAAAACATCCGTTTTTTTACCGACTTCAGAAAATATTTTTGCCTTAGTGTATTGGCTAATGTCGTTAGTGACTGTAAACACCCCGTATGCCCCCGAACCCTTGGCATGCATACGACGTTCGGGGATGACCTCCCTGTCAAAATGGGCAAGCTTTTCAAGAAACCAAATATCTTGAAGTAGCATTGGTCCTCTGGCACCGGCTGTTAACACATTTTGATTGTCTGCAACGGGACATCCATTTGTCATTGTTAATTTCGATTTGTTACTCATTTCATTCTCCTGTGAACGTATACATGAAAACATATTTACATTGTGAAAATCTAGAGTAACAAACCCAACATGATTTGTATAATTGATTAATTCTATATCATCAATAGGTTTTTTCGATAACTCATAGGCTCATTATTTTTCAACTTGATGCGCTAAAAACACTTTGTAATTGTTCTTCAGTCATGACATCTTCCAGCAATGGAAATAATTGCCGTTCTTCCATTCGGGTATGCTTTTTTAATAGTATGCCAAAATCGCCCAAAACAGTATAATCTGCATTTTTCATTTGCTCATAATAAACATCCATTTGTCGATGCTCTTGCTCTAACAACTGGCACAACTGCGAGACCTCAGAAGTCTTTGATTCTGAAAAAAGTGCAAAGATGGTTTCTTCTTCCACCTGAAAATGCTTCATCCAAGTCAGCGGATAATCTTGCACTATTGTCTGACAGAGTGCCTCAATTGTCTCGGCATTTTGTGCCTCATGGGTTTTAATGGCTTTTTGTGCCAAACTCAATGACTGATGGTGTTCTCGTGAAAGATTTTGTAATTGTTCAATACGCTTCATAAGTGAGCCTCATAAGCTTTCTTGATTACCCATAAAGCTCCGCCATTTTTAGGAGCTTTCCATTCATAGGTGGCGTTTTCATCGCCACGCATAAAAACCTTGGCATCATGTCTTTTAAGTTAAAGCGTCTATTAAACCGATAACAAAATTCAGCAAGATACCGAGGTAAATGTTTTGAGTTAATGGAATGATAGCTTCCCTTCATAGAGTTTTTAATATTACCTATCATAGTGTTAACCCAGATAAACTCAATTTTATCAACACTTGCCGCACCACCACCCGTGACGATTGGAACATGCTTACAGTCAGCTTCTTTAACCGCAGGAAAACAATTCTTGATTACCCACAAAGCTCCGCCATATTTCGATAACTATACTATAATTATAGTATAATTATCGAAATATGGCGGAGCTTTGTGGGTAATCAAGTAAGCTTTATCTAATTCTTCACAGCCTAGCATAAAAATCAGTTTTACAGCAAATGCTAATAGTGTATAATACATAACCAATTTTACTATAATAGTGCCTTGTATGGATCATCAAAAACTAACTGAATGCCTTGAAACACTTTGCCAAAGTGGCTGTGAAACAGTCAATGCAACCATTGTGGCAATGGAAGAAAATCAAACTATCAGTGCAGTTGATGGCCTGAATGCTGATGAATACCAGCGAGTACTGCAAGAACTAAAAGCGATTATGTCGGTTTACCAGCACTAACTGCTTCACAGCTTTCATCAACACTGCCCCCTACCCCTATATTTATCACTATTGCTTGCTATAATAAGCAAAAATACAATATACCTTTCACACCTTTAGCAAAAGATAAATCTTGAAGGCAAGCTATGGATATCACTAAATTTCTACAACTGATGGTCGATGAAGAAGCCTCTGATATTTTCTTCAGTACCCATGCTTCCGTATCAATGAAAGTAATGGGAAAAATCAGACCCGTCAGTAAGCAAACATTAAGCTCATCTCAAATCGAATCCATCCTCTCTAAGCTCGTTGATGAAGAACAACTGCAGGAATTTCATGACACGCTGGAATTAAATTTTGCTATTTCAGTCTCTGAAGTGGGTCGTTTTCGTGCCAATGCTTTTCGCCAGCGCGGTGACATTGCTATGGTTATCCGCCATATTAAAACCGATATTCCAACTACTGAACAGATGCATCTGCCTTCAACACTCAATGATCTAGTCGCCAGCAAAAATGGTCTCATTATGGTTGTCGGTGCGACTGGCTCAGGAAAATCAACAACTTTAGCCGCCATGGTCGGTTATCGAAATTCCAATATTGGCGGCCATATTCTCACTATTGAAGATCCGGTAGAGTTTATTCACGCTCATAAAAAAGCCATTGTAAATCAGCGGGAAGTGGGACTTGATACCCTAAGTTATGGCAATGCTCTGAAAAATGCCATGCGTGAAGCACCCGATGTTATTCTCATTGGCGAAGTGCGTGATGCAGAAACCATGGAACACGCAATGGCCTATGCTGATACGGGACATCTCTGTTTAACCACCTTACACGCCAGCAATGCCATTCAGGCGTTGGATCGCATTTTTAACTTTTTTCCTAAAAATGCGCATCGACAATTGTCGGAAGATTTATCACGTAACTTACGTGCAATTATTTCTCAGCGCTTGATTCCCGGTAAGGATGGCAATTTATACCCCGCAGTGGAAATATTGATCAACACCCCTTATGTCACGGAAATTTTACAACAAAGTAAATTAGAAAAATTACCCGAAGCCATGGAACAAGGCTCAAAGTATGGTATGGCAACCTTTGATGATGTGCTTTACAGGATGTATAAAGCCGGTACGATTGATGTTAAAACCGCACTGGAATACGCCGATTCTTATAATAACTTACAATTGAAAATTCGCATGAGTGATGGTAGTGCTGGCGATGAAGTATTTACTGATATTGATTTTTAAGATTGTGTCAATAGTGCTTACAAAAACTGATTCCAGGGAATGGATTTATCACCAAAGACAAAAAATTCGGGGTTCAATAAAGACGCTTTAGTATTGTAGCGCAAAGGTCGCATTTGGGTATCGGTGATTAAACCACCGGCTTCCTCAACAATACACTGTGCCGCACCCGTATCCCATTCTGAGGTAGGGCCAAGCCGTGCATAGAGATCTGCTTCACCCGCTGCCACTAGGCAGGATTTAAGAGAACTGCCTAAGAATTTCATTTCACGGCCATTAAACTCAGCATCCAAATTAGCAAAAAAACGCTGCAAGGCACT
Organism: sulfur-oxidizing endosymbiont of Gigantopelta aegis; assembly: GCF_016097415.1. Lineage (NCBI taxonomy): Bacteria > sulfur-oxidizing endosymbiont of Gigantopelta aegis. The sequence goes on from NZ_JAEHGE010000001.1 coordinate 3,272,364, forward strand.
ACTGCGAGCTGAGCGCGTACCGGCAACAACAATATTTCTGGATTGTTCACCCACAACAGGCGTACATTGAGCGCAGACTTGAATAGGCTGAGATTCATTCACATCATTTAACTGAAAAGCACCACTCCCCTTGCAGGCATAATAGCCCACCTTCTGTACCGGACTATAAACCACCCCGATAACAGGCTGTTGACGGTAAATCAGGGCAATGTTGACACTGAATTCACCACTTTTTTCAATAAAAGCACGCGTACCATCCAATGGATCAACCAGCCAATAGGTTTCCCATGTACTCCGTTCTGTATAGGGAATTTCATCTGATTCTTCTGATAAAATAGGAATATGCGGCGTCAAAGCAGAGAGTGTCGCCACAATAAGCGCATTCGCTTCCAGATCGGCGGTAGTAACAGGGGTATTATCTTTCTTATTGCTGATCTGAAAATCAGTTTCATAGATCGACATGATTTTTTCACCCGCCAAACGTGCCAACTCAATAGCACTGGGCAGGACACGACGTAATTCCGCTTTCACGGAATCAGGCAGTTTTTGTTCGGAATTCATTTCATTGAATGACATGAATAATCACTATGTTCATTTTTAGCTCACCATAGCGCATTTATTGACGTTGCTCTAATATGGCTTTCACCATGTAGGCTGCGGCAATCGTTCTGGCCTCGCTGACATCTTCACGTATTGATAAGTCATCGATATTATCTATTTTCCAAGACACCACCTCTAAAGGTTCAGGCTCATCCCCTTCTAAGGTAGCGGGATATAAATCTTCTGCTAATACCACATGGGTCTGATGCCCCATATAGCCCGGCGCCAAAGTCATGGATTTGATCAAGGTCAGCTCTTTTGCCGCATAGCCCACTTCTTCCTGAAGCTCACGATTAGCAGCTTCCAGAATCGGCTCATCATTTTCAATGCGTCCCTTGGGGAACATTAATTCATAACCTTCAACGCCGACACCGTATTCTCTCACCATTAAAAAACTATCACCCTGGACAGCCACCACCAAAACACCACCACGGCTGGAGCCTTTGAGACGTTCATAAACCACCGCTTCACCGTTGGAGAAGGTCAAATCAACTTGCTCAATACGAAACAATCGACTCTGGGCAACGACCTTACAGGCTGTTATTTCTGGTTTTTGTGACACAATAGCTTCCTAAAAACTGGGTGGTTTCCTAAATTTTTTAAGCCATAACGAGAGCATCCGCACGGCTGGAAACTTGCTATAATAGCAGTTTTCTTATACGTTTAGGACATTAGAGGTCGGTTAATCTTTCATTTACCCCCTAATTTACTTCTTTTTACCCCAATAAAGGCTGAATTTTGTTAAATTGGAATGATATAGACAGTGTATTTCTTGATATGGATGGCACTTTATTGGATCTGCATTTTGATAATCACTTCTGGCTAGAGCATGTCCCAATGCGCTATGCTGAAAAACACGGCATTTCCAAAGCCGAGTCACTGGCTATTTTGATACCGCTGTTTAAGTCGATTGAAGGCACTATCAACTGGTATTGCGTGGATCATTGGAGCAAGGAGTTGGACTTAGACATTGCCCTGCTCAAAGAGGAAGTAAAACACTTGATTCAAGTGCATCCATTTGTGGTGGAATTTTTAGAAAACTTAAAAAAATCCGGTAAGCGCCGGGTATTAGTGACCAATGCGCATCAGAAAAGTCTCGCTCTCAAAATGAAAAATACCCCTTTGGGCGGTTTGTTGGATCAGGTGATCAGCGCCCATCAACTGGGCATCCCCAAAGAAGAAATTCGTTTCTGGACACAACTGGAAAGTTTAGAAAGCTATGATCCACAGCGCACGCTATTGATTGATGACAACCTTCACGTCCTCCGCTCCGCCCAAAGCTATGGCATTAAGCATTTACTCGCCATCTACAAGCCCGATAGCCGCTCAGGATTAAAAGATGTTGAAAGTTTTCCCGCCATCCATTCCTTTGCAGAAATTTTGCCCGACTATTAAACTAGAATAATCAGTTAAAACTAAATGTGATTATTTCTCTCTGCAAAACTACCCAGGGCGATAAAAATACCGACCACCAAGGGTCCAAGATATATCATCCCCATTGAGGCCAGCAATTGTGTCAACATGGGCGTTAAATAAATCAAAACCGCACCATAGCCAAAGGTGCAAAGCAAAATAAAAATCACGGTGCGCAAGATAAAATGCCAGCCACCGATTTGACGCTTAATCATGCGATTTAGCCTGCCACCAAAAATCACTAACAAGGTCGCCATAATGGCCATAGAGATTTCACCCAACCACGGATATAACCATTGTGACAACTGAATAATTAGGTTTTTTATTTCATACATATTGGTTTTATTCTCATATTGCTTCGATGGCTTGATTTCAACCTAAAATAATCAGTTGAATCGTAGCGAGAGCGACTTAGGTGCTGAAGATTAAGGATTTTACAGGTTATTTTGGCTTTATTCGTAGTCACCCTACGGGTGAAGTCAAAATATTCTAGAAAATCCTTAAGATTAAGTGCATAAGGCGGTCGCAGTAGGTTCAACTGATTTTTTTAGGTTCAAGTATTATTATTGTACTTTTTCCATTTTCTTAAGCTTCTTGTCCCATTTTTTAAAACGCTTGCGACAATAAGCCAGCAATTCATCATGAGTCTTAAAATACAGGTCAAAACTCTCTTCAGCAGGCGAATCATATTCACAATAATCATTGGAATATTCCCGGCAAATATCAGGACGTTGATGATAAATGCCACACTCGCCATTGCTTTGTAATTGTTCACAAGGCGTGATAAACATCAGAAACCAACCATCTTCATCTTTATAGAATTCAACATTGGCATGAGAAACTTGCCATAGCATCAACTGAAAGTCGTCTTTTTTCTTCGGTGTATCAATTTGCTGGGTCACATACTGGCAACATTTAGTACCATGGCAATGACTGCATTTATTTTCTGCGGTAATTATAATTTCATTCATATAGGGCTTTTATTACTCTATTACTGACACATTGGTTTGCTATTCGTTTGCTATTCGTTTGCTATTCGTTTGCTAATAGTTTGCTAATAGTTTGCTAATAGTTTGCTAATAGTTTTCTTATGTTACACTAATGCTTATACCCTTGATACTTGGTAATGCAGCGAGGCATTTTGATTTATAGCCGATTGATTGTATAGGTACTACATGATTGAGGTTATAAATTACATTTCTTAACAAAGAGAACGAAGCCTGCATTTTCAAGTATTAGGGATATATCAATCTTTCATGGAAAAAAGATTTATATAAACGGATGATCCTATTAAATTTCTAATCAACTTACAATTAATAAATTATGAAACGATACGATTTTTCAACCGTTAGACAATCCAAAGATTTTTATTCCGCCGTTGTTCGTTTTAGTTTAGGGCTGTTTATCTCACTCTACGTCTGGCTGGGCATGTCTTCTGGTGAGTTTACCATCACCCATGAGCAGTACAATTTATTTTTTACTTTTTTCTTTAGCGTTACAATTGTCATTGGCCTGGATATTTTTCGCAATCCCGACTCCAATGTACGCCGCTATATTACGCTCATTTTTGACTTCACTTGTACAACCTATACCATTACTTTAACCGGTGACGGGGGCAGTGAATTTATTCTTATTTATATCTGGCTTTATATTGCTTATGGCACCCGCTATGGGTCTGCCTATTTATTACCTGCGGTTGTTTTAGTGCTCGTAGAATACAATTATATTTTATTCCTTGACAATACCTGGTCAAAAAATCCACTGGGCACTTCAGCCCAATTTTTTGTCCTCATCGCCATGCCATTTTATTTACACTCCATGTTAAAACAATTACGCGAAGCAAAAAAAGCCGCTGAGCAAGCAACCCGTGCAAAGAGTAGTTTCCTAGCCACCATGAGTCATGAAATTCGCACCCCAATGAGTGGTATTATTGGCACTGCTCATCTATTACAACGCACCGATCAAAATAAAGAACAAAAAGAATATACTAAGGCCTTACTCGATGCATCAAAATCCTTGCATGCACTGATCGATGACATTCTGGATTTCTCTAAAATTGAAGCCAACAAACTGCAATTACAACATTGTACCTTTGATTTACATCACACCATTAATGAAGTCATTGCCATACTTTCACCCAGTGCTGAACAAAATTCACTTGACTTTATTGTCTATATTGATCCCAACCTCCCCTCTTTTATTATTGGTGATAGCCAGCGCATCAGACAAATTTTATTTAATTTAGTGGGCAATGCCATTAAATTTACTGAAAAAGGGGAAGTGCTACTCAAAGTCAGTGCGACCAATCCCGACGCATTAGTTGGTGAAAAAATCAATTTACGCTTTGATATCATAGACACCGGCATTGGTATCAACAAAGAACAACAGACTAAAATTTTCGACAGTTTCACTCAAGCTGAAGACCTGCAAACCCATAAATTTGGTGGCACAGGTTTAGGCACAACCATTTCCAAACAATTAGTTGAATTCATGGGTGGCACTATCGGCTTAACGAGTGTTTTAGGTCAGGGCAGCCACTTCTGGTTTGAACTCTCACTACAGGTTGATAAGCATGGTAATATGAAAGAGCGTTACTATAAGCTCTTTGAAAATAAGTGTGTGGCGATTGTTGCTTGTAGAAATGCCCTGCATGAAGCTTTAGAAAGTTATTGTAGCTATTTAGGTTTTCAAGTAGAACGTTTTTATTCTGAAAGCGAATTACTCAATGGTCTACAGCAAAGCATCAAACATCAACATCCCTTTGAGCTGGTCATATTATCCACCAGCTGGGATCAAAAAGTTCCCTTAAATATTGCTGAAAAAATTAATGAAATTAATTATGGTTCTTATAATCCACCGAAAAAAATCTTCTTAAATTATTTAAGCAAGCGTCCTGAATTACAAGCCTTGGGCAATACATTTTTTGATGCCTTCATCACCAAGCCCATCAATTTCGAACGACTGGGCGAGGACTTATTAGAACTACTCAATCCCGAAGAAAGAACCATTAAAAAAACGACATATATTGATTTAGATAATATTTCATTGAAGATTTTGATCGCCGAAGATGAAGATATTAATGCCATGGTACTCAGCAGCTTTCTGCAAGAAGCCGGACATCAAACCAAACGCGTATTGAATGGTGTTCAGGCGGTGAAAGAACTCAGTCAAAACCATTATGACATTGCCTTTATGGACATGCGTATGCCGGAAATGAATGGCCTCAATGCCGCTATTGCCTGGCGTAAGCAAGAGCCTGAAGGCCAACATCTTCCCATTATTGCCCTCACCGCTAATGCCACCACAGATGATCGAGAGGCTTGTTTTGAAGCCGGTATGGATGATTTTATTACCAAGCCGATCAGTCCCGAACAATTATCCAGTGCCATTAAGCGACTTTATATACCCCCTTCAGATTAAAATAGTCGATCTTTTTTTCTTTTGGACTACACTTAAATTTTATTATAAGTTTAACCTAAAATAATCAGTTGAATCGTAGCGAGAGCGACTTAGGTGCTGAAGATTAAGGGTTTTACAGGTTATTTTGGCTTTATTCGTAGTCACCTACGGGTGAAGTCAAAATGTTCTGGAAAATCCTTAAGATTCAGTGCATAAGGCGGTCGCAGTAGGTTCAACTGATTTTTTTAGGTTTAACGCCACAGACAAAAAAAGATCACTATGGATGACAATAATTTAACAATTTCTGACCTGATAATACTCATTGTTGAACCTTCAAGCGTACAAGCAAAAATTATCCAAAGCCGCTTTCAGGATGCTCAGGTTAATAGCATACAAATTGCCCACAACGGTGCTCAGGCCATGGCTTTGATGGCTGATAACCCACCGGATCTGGTGGTTAGCGCCCTATACCTGCCCGATATGACCGGTACGGAATTAGTGCAAACCATGCGCAATGATAGCAACATGGAAAAAATTCCTTTTATGCTGATTTCCAGCGAAACCGCATTTGAGCAATTAGACCCGATCCGTCAGGCAGGAGTAGTGGCCATTTTACCCAAGCCGTTTGCCTTTGCGGATTTAAAACGTGCCTTATTTAATACCCTGGATTTTATTAATCCCAGTGCCAGCGATGTTGAAGAATTGGATTTTAATGGCTTTCATGTTTTAGTGGTCGATGATAGTGCCATGGCGCGTAAGCATATCCAGCGAGTATTGAAAAAAATGGGCATTAGTTCATTTCAGGAAGCCATCAATGGTAAGGAAGCAATTCCCTTAATTGAGAATAATTTTTTCGATTTAATTGTCACTGATTATAATATGCCGGAAATGGATGGCGGTGAACTGACACGCTATGTGCGGGAACAAAGTGCCCAAAGTTCAATTCCGATTTTAATGGTGACCAGTGAAAACGATAATAATCGTCTGGCTGCAGTACAACAAGCAGGTGTATCCGGTATTTGTGACAAGCCTTTTGAGCCTGATACGGTCAAAGCCTATCTGAAAAACATTATGGCTGACATCGACATATAAAAGAGTAGTATAATAGCGCTATGACGCCAGAAAAAGCCTATCTCAATGCCATTAAAGCACTTCACTTTAGTCCCGATCCGGTACAAAAAAAAGCGGTACAACTGACTCAGGCACTTTATGAGCAACTTATTTCGCCCAACACCTCACAAGCCGCTCGACGCAGTAGCAGCACAAAAAACACTGCTAGCAACTGGTTTAAACAGTTACAAAAAAATGTCTTAGCACATTTTTCTCGCACAGAAAAAACTACCATTAAAGGACTTTATCTCTGGGGTGGGGTCGGTCGTGGCAAGACCTGGCTTATTGATAGTTTTTTCCACACCCTACCCTTTGAAAACAAACTGCGCATCCATTTTCATCCCTTTATGCAGTCCTTGCATGAAAGGCTTAAAAATTTGCCTAAGTCACCCGATCCCTTGCCTATTGTTGCGCAACAAATGGCACAAGAATTTCAACTGCTGTGTCTTGATGAATTTCATGTTCAGGATATTACGGATGCGATGTTATTAGCGGGCTTGTTAGACACTTTATTTTCCGCCGGTGTCGTCCTAGTCACTACCTCTAATATTGAACCCGATGCTTTATATAAAAATGGCCTGCAAAGGGATCGTTTTTTGCCTGCAATTCAATTACTCAAACAACATACTCAGGTTTTTGAACTAAATCATGACACCGACTATCGTGCCTTGGTACTGGAAAAGGAAGGCTGTTATCACTGCCCTTTAAATGATTACCACGATGATATGATGGCTCAGCATTTTATCAAGACCGGTGATCATGCAGAGATTTTGCCCCAGTCTATCACCATCAATAAACGCTCAATTCAGGTATTGGCCGTCAATCGTGCTTCAAAAACACATCCACAAAGCATCATCTGGTTTGATTTTAATGAATTGTGCAACACGCCTCGCTCCAGTGCCGATTACTTAGCCATTGCGCAACAATATCACACAATTTTAATCTCTCATGTATTCCAAATGGATGAAGAAACGGATGATGTTGCCAAGCGTTTTGTACACTTGATTGATGCCCTATATGACCATCATTGCATTTTAATTATGAACGCTGAAGTAGAACCGGATGGTTTATATGAGGGACGGCGACTGAAACTTTCGTTTCCAAGAACTGCCAGTCGTCTAAAAGAAATGCGCAGTAAATTATATCGTGGTAAGCATGCACTATAAGCTTATAACTATAAGCAAATAGAAAGCGCTTATATTGTTGCCTGTGATTTTTTATTGGAACACTCTTCACTCATATCATTCACACCGGCAATTAGCTGTAAGGCCTCACGGTTTTTAATCACAATATGTTTACGCTCCGCTGCAATCAAGCCTTCTTCCTGAAAACGGGTAAACATACGGCTGACCGTTTCTACTGCCAAACCAAGATAGTTAGCAATGTCATTGCGTGACATACTCAGATAAAACTCAATAGAGGAAAAACCGCGCTGTTTAAAACGCAGGGAAATACTGAGTAAAAAAGCCGATAAACGAGCTTCTGCTGTCTTCTTACCTAGAAGTAGCATGAGTTCCTGATCATCAAAAATTTCTTTGCTCATCAAGCGTAGTAACTGACGTTGCAAAGTAGGCAATTCTTGAGTGAGTTTTTCCAGATCTTCAAAGGGGACTTCACAAATACTGGTGGTTTCCAGTGCTTTCGCCGCACAAGGGTGTTTGCCTTTACCGATGGCATCCAAGCCGAGTAATTCACCGGGCAAATGAAAGCCCGTCACTTGTTCCTGACCATCAACTGTGGGCGAATAAGTCTTTAAAGAACCCGAACGAACCACATAAATGGCGTTGAATTTACCACCGACTTGAAATAAATGTTCATTACGCTTTAGCGGCTTTTTGCGCTCAATAATACTGTCTAACTTTTCTAAATCAGCACCATTAATTGACCGTGGCAGGCAAAGCTGATGCAAACTACATTCCTTACAGGCCACTTTAATGGTACTAAAATCTAATACCTTTTTGGGTCGCTGTTGTGTTTGTTGGGATTGTCGGGTTTTCTGTTGCATCAATATACCTACAGCTTTGCTAGTCGCTTATATGAAAAGTTCAATCAAAGTTCGACTAAATAATTGATAAATATCAATTCTATACTAAATAGCATAAAATAAAAACAACAATCTTAGATATTGCTAATATTTGCCATGCACTTATAATACTCATATTATTCGTAATAATTTTTCTAGGTTAATAATGCCAATGGAGCCCAGTAGCTAATGTCGCAAAATAGATCAGATAGGCAAGCCTCTGTTAAACGAGACACTAACGAAACCAAAATCGAAGTCAGTATCAACCTTGATGGCACAGGCAAGGGCGAATTTGATACGGGTGTGCCTTTTTTGGAACACATGATGGATCAAATTGCCCGTCACGGTATGATTGACATCAATATTAAAGCCAGAGGTGATCTGGATATTGATGCTCACCACACGGCTGAAGACATTGGTATCACTCTGGGCATGGCCATGAAACAGGCATTGGGCGACAAACAAGGCATCACCCGTTATGGCCACGCTTATGTGCCATTGGATGAAGCACTGTCTCGTGTGGTGATTGATTTTTCCGGTCGTCCTGGCTTTGAGGATCAGGTTGATTATAAACGTGAGACCATTGGCAATTTCGATACCGAATTATTCCATGAATTCTTTCAGGGCTTCGTCAACCATGCATTAGTCACACTGCACATTGATAATATTCGTGGCCGTAATAGCCATCATATTGCCGAAACGGTATTCAAAGCTTTTGGCCGTGCAGTGCGCATGGCCATTAGCGATGACCCACGTATGCAGGGCACTATCCCTTCTACTAAGGGTAGTTTATAATAGCCCCAGCGCTTAATGCCCATCTGTTATTTGCACACACAGATGGCGCTATTTAAAACATCATCGATCACATTGACAATATACTATGACAACTACCATTAAAGTGGCTGTAATTGACTATGGCATGGGGAATTTACACTCCGTTGCTAAGGCCTTGGAACACGCCAATTCATTTGCCACCATCCAAGTCACTTCAGATAAAAAAATCATTGCCAATGCCGACCGCGTGGTCTTGCCCGGTGTCGGTGCCATGCGCGACTGCATGGGTGAGATGGAACGTCTGGATCTCATTGACACCATCAAACAAGCTGCCGCCAACAAGCCATTTTTAGGCATTTGTATCGGCATGCAGGCTTTATTGACTCATAGCACTGAAAACAATGGCGTTAAATGTTTGGACATTATTCCCGGCGAAGTCGAACGCTTTGCCAGTGACTTGCATGACCCCATTATCAGCACTGAACAGATTTTAAAAATCCCTCACATGGGCTGGAATCAGGTCAATCAGCAGATAAAACACCCGCTATGGAAAAACATTCCACAAAATCAGCGTTTCTATTTTGTGCACAGTTATTTTGCCGTGCCGCAAACCCCTGAGCCCATTGCCGGTTCAACGCTTTATGGTCATCCCGTTTGCGTTGCCCTGGCTCAAGAAAATGTTTTTGCCACGCAATTTCATCCGGAAAAAAGCGCTGACTCCGGACTGCAATTATTTGCTAACTTTATCGACTGGAACGGTAGTTATGACGTACCGCCTTGTGATTAGTTAAACGCTATAAAAAAGAAAAAACAGAGAGAAAACAATGATATTAATACCTGCTATCGACTTAAAAGATGGACAATGTGTACGCCTGCGTCAGGGACGCATGGAGGATGACACTGTTTTTTCTGATCACCCTGTGGAAATGGCTGGCCGCTGGTACGATGCGGGCGCACGCAGACTGCACTTAGTTGATTTGAATGGTGCCTTTGAAGGCAAGCCAGTCAATGGTGAAATCATTCAGGAAATCACTCGGACTTACCCCGATCTCCCGGTTGAAATTGGCGGTGGTATTCGCACAGTGGAAACTGTTGAAGCCTATTTGAATGCCGGCGTTGCCTACGTGATAATCGGCACTAAGGCCGTTGAAGAGCCTGAATTTGTCACTCAGTTATGTAAAGAATTTCCCGGCAATGTCATTGTTGGCCTAGATGCTGTCGATGGCAAAGTGGCCATCAAAGGCTGGGCGGAAGTATCTGATGTCGACTTGTTTGAGCTCTCCAAACGCTTTGAAAACGATGGCGTTGACGCCATCATTTACACCGACATTAAACGTGACGGCATGATGCAAGGCGCCAATGTCGAACATACGGCGGAACTAGCTCAGGCCATCAACATTCCTGTTATTGCCTCCGGTGGTATCCATGACTTAGGCGATGTCGAAGCCATTTGTAAAGTGGCTCATCATGGCATCTCCGGTGCTATCACTGGCCGCGCTATTTATGAAGGCACCTTAGACTTTGCCGAAGGGCAAAAATTAGCAGATACCTTGCTGTTAAAATAAGTTATCAAAGTAAGTTTTATAGGATTTTATAGGAAAGAGCATGGCACTAGCAAAACGCATTATTCCCTGTCTCGACGTAGACAAAGGCCGGGTGGTCAAGGGCGTACAATTTGTTGATATTCGCGATGCAGGTGATCCCGTAGAAGTGGCACGACGCTACAACATGGAAGGTGCAGATGAAATCACCTTCTTAGATATTACCGCCACCCACGAAGGCCGTGACACAATCGTTCATGTGGTAGAACAAGTTGCCGGTGAAATATTCATTCCGCTTACCGTTGGCGGCGGTATCCGCAGCGTAGAAGATGTGCGCTTGATGCTCAATGCCGGTGCTGATAAAGTAGCAATTAACTCCGCTGCTGTGGCGAACCCGGATTTTGTCCGTGAAGCAGCAGAAAAATTCGGCAATCAATGCATAGTCGTTGCCATTGATGCCAAACAAGTCGAAACTGATACCGACCAACCCCGCTGGGAAATTTTCACCCATGGTGGCCGCAAAGCCACTGGCATCGATGCCATTGAGTGGTCAAAAAAGATGGTTTCCTATGGCGCAGGCGAATTGCTGGTCACCAGTATGGACAATGATGGCGTGAAAAATGGCTTTGACCTAGCCCTCACCCGTACCATCAGTGATTCGGTAGCAGTACCCGTTATTGCCTCTGGCGGTGTGGGTAATTTGGATCACTTAGCCGAAGGCGTACTGGAAGGCCATGCCGATGCCGTATTAGCCGCCAGTATTTTCCACTTTGCCGAATACAGTATCGGTGAAGCCAAGCGTCACATGGCAGAAAAAGGCATCGAGGTACGGCTGTGAGCCAGACTGCCGACACCCAATGGCTAGACGCACTCAAGTGGGACAAAGACGGCCTGATTCCAGCCATTGCTCAGGATGAAAAAACCGGCAAAGTGGTCATGTTTGCCTGGATGAATCGTGAATCGCTAGCCATGACCATTGATATGGGTCGTGCCGTTTATTGGTCACGTTCACGCCAAAAACTCTGGCCTAAGGGTGAAGAGTCCGGCCACGTGCAAAAACTCAAATCCTTGCGCGTTGATTGCGACAAAGATGTGGTACTTATGAGTATCGAACAGATCGGCGGCATTGCCTGTCATACTGGCCGTGAAAGTTGCTTCTATTTTGAATTACAGGCAGACAATGACACAATGAACTGGCAAGCCGTCGAACCCGTACTTAAAAATCCGGATGAGATTTATAAATAATTTTTAGGAAAGCCCGTGGCAAATGATATTTTAGAACAACTTGCACAAACCTTAGAAGCACGTAAACAAGCCGATCCAGAATCTTCCTATGTAGCAAAACTACACCATAAAGGTCTGGATAGCATTCTTAAAAAGGTCGGTGAAGAGGCCACTGAAACCATTATTGCGTCAAAAGGCGGCAAAACTGATGAGATCATCTACGAAACCGCTGATTTATGGTTTCATAGCATGGTAATGCTATCCCATCATGGTCTTGGCCCTGACGATGTGCTCAATGAACTCGCACGGCGCTTTGGCCTGTCCGGCATTGAAGAAAAAGCCAACCGTAAGAAGTAGGCCCTGCTTGATAAAAAACCGACACCTGATGAGAGAAAATTATGAGCGACTGCCTTTTTTGTAAAATAATTGCGGGTGATATCCCAGCAGATATTGTTTATCAGGACAATGAAGTCTTGGTATTCAAAGACATTAATCCCAAGGCAGACGTACATTTGCTTATGATACCCAAACAGCATATTAACAGTTTAGAGCAATTAAATGCATCACATCATGATCTTATCAGCAATATGATGTTAAAATTACCCATACTTGCGAAGAATCAAGGATTAAACGGTGGCTTTCGTACTATTATAAACACTGGAAAAGACGGTGGGCAGGAAGTGTTTCACCTGCACATGCATTTATTGGGTGGTAAAAATCTAGCCGGTTTTTAATCGAATGCTTTTAAAGACAAACATTTAAAAATAGTCATATTTATTATTTATAGGAGAATCCCATGGGGTTTGGTGTTACTGAATTATTAATTATTCTGGCCATTGTTCTGGTTTTATTTGGCGCAAAAAAACTACGCAACATTGGTGGTGACTTAGGTGGCGCTATCAAAAACTTCAAAACAGCAATGAAAGATGAAGAAAACGCCAATGAAGATAAGGCCAGCACTGACACTGACACCAGCAGCGACAAGCAAACTCAATTAAAAACTGACGCTGGCGCAACCATTGAGGGTACTGTTGTTGATAGCACATTTGATAGCACAGTTGATAGTAGCGTCGAAAGCAAACCCAAAGAGAATGTTTAAGGACTGTAGTCAAGTATGTTCGATATAGGATTTTGGGAACTTTCCCTTATTGGTATCGTGGCTTTATTAGTCATTGGCCCAGAACGCTTACCCAGCGTAGCACGTACCGTCGGTAAGTATGTCGGTCGTGCTAATCGCTTCGTCAGTAATGTCAAAGATGACATCAGCAAAGAACTCAAAGATGAAGATCTCAAGAAAATTTTAGCTGACCAGCAAAAATTAGCGGATGAATACAAAAAAGCCGCTAGCGATATGAACTCTGCTATTTCATCTGAGACCGACTCCATGCGCGGTAGCGTTTCTATGGATGACATTCTGGAAATTGAAGAAAATGACAATAAGTCGTCTTCAAGTAATAGCGGCACCAATAGCAACACCATAGGCAAGCCCGAAAATCCCCTTACAAACGATACATCTGACAGTACCCCCCAAGAAAGTACAAGTAAAGAAAGTACTCCCAGCACTAAAGTACAGGCGAACACTGAAAAATCATGAGCGAACAGCAACACGATACCGATTCAACCATGGAAACAGAACAACCTTTCATGGCGCATTTGATAGAGCTCCGCGATCGCATATTACGCATTGTCGTCGTCGTGATTGCATTTTTTCTAGTGCTATTCTTTTTTGCTAATGATTTATACCAATTAGTTGCCGAACCCCTAATGAAGCAGTTGCCCGAAGGCAGCACCATGATTGCCACCGGCGTTGCAGCGCCCTTTTTAACACCTTTTAAATTAAGTCTGGTGGCTTCAATCTTTATTGCCATTCCCTACGTTTTTTATCAATTCTGGTCTTTTGTTGCACCCGGTCTCTATCAGCATGAGAAACGCCTAGCTTTACCGCTGATCGCTTCCAGTGTTATCTTATTTTATGGCGGCATTGTTTTCTCATTTTATGTTGTCTTCCCCCTGATGTTTGCTTTCTTTACCGCCACTACACCTGATGGCGTCACAATGATGACGGATATTAGCCAATATCTGGATTTCATTTTAAAAATGTTTTTTGCCTTTGGTCTAGCCTTTGAAGTCCCCATTGTCACCATCGTTCTCACCCTGACCGGTGTCACCGATGCCGATAAACTAGCAGCAAAACGCCCTTACGTCATCGTTGGCTCGTTCGTGATTGGCATGTTGCTCACCCCTCCTGACATCATTTCACAAACGCTACTGGCAATCCCTGTCTGGTTATTATTTGAATTAGGTATTGTTTTCTCACGCATCATTGGCAATCGCAGAAAAAAACAAGAAGCAGCTGATAACAATGATAATGATGACAATCCAACGCCAAGCTCACCTGTCACGGCAGCTACAGAAGCTGAGTCCGAAGATAGCCAAGCTTCGAGTGATTCAGCACCATCAACAGAAAGCGCTCCAAGCACTGTAGATGAGCCGCATAACGAATTTGCTGAGGTAGATGGTGATGACCGTTATGAGCCTATGAGCGATACTGAAATGGAAGCGGAGTTAGATGCTATTGAAAAAGAAGAAAACAAGGAACAGGAAGACAAGAAGTCCTAAAGGCTAAAAGCAAAACGCTCAAAGGAGTCAGTCGCCAACAATAATTTAGTTAGTCTGACCGAATTTAAATTTTCGTTATGCCAGACATTCAATGTTTCACCCAATTCATAAAAACCTGTGGGCACAATCAAGTGTTGTTTCCCACCCTTGCCCTGAGTGTTATTTTCAGAAATTAAAAACGCTCTTTGATAATCCTGATTGCCTTTATTCACGGCAATCGCCCGAGACTGAATTGCCATTAACTGCAAACCGATAGCAATGCCCTTATGGGGATTAATCCGTAGCCATTTTACACAGGCCAGACAATACGCTTTTTCGACCTCTAAACGATAAGCCATCAGCATACCCACTGCAATAGGCATACTAATATCATTTTTACTGACTAATAACATGCCATGATTGCTTTCATTTTTCTGTTGCCAACTTTCTTCTCTTGAGTGATGAAGTAAATAATTTGCACTGTCTTGGCTAAACTGTCCATCAGCATTAGCTGCATCATCAAATTCCACATAAAAAGGACTCACGCTCTGCAATTCACCCAGCGGGTTATTATTATCAAATAGGTGTGCTTCATTGTATAAGCCTAATTGCTTAATGTTTAATTTCTCTGTTTGATAATTTTTAGTCACTTGCAGACCTAAGACTGATGTGTCAACACTTTTCCGGACAGTTTTCTAAATATTTTTTTGGCTGTTTCAAGTGATTTTTGTCATTTTGTATTTCCTATCATTTTAGTTTCTCATGTTAACTTTAAATAGATGAAGAGAAAGGGCTTTGCCCTCTGGAACGATAGAGCCGTTCCATTCACCCAAGGTATTTTCACAACGGTAATGATCCTGTTACAATATCTTCACGGCACAGGCTGAGGAGCCGATGGCCGTCAACGGTAATGGGCGGCATTTATGTCGCCTTTTACCCCTCTTCAATCAATCGATTTAAGCTATTTCCTGCTGTATTTCATAATCGACTGGTGACAAATAATCATTAGCCGAATGAAGTCGCTCCCGATTATAAAATACCTCAATATATTCAAATATTGCCTGCTTTGCTTCTACTCTGGTTTTGAATCGACAATGGTGCGTCAATTCAGTTTTCAAACTATGAAAGAAGCTCTCTGATACAGCATTGTCCCAGCAATTTCCTTTGCGGCTCATAGACTGAATTATGTTATGATCCGACAATATTTTTCTATGACTATCAGAGGCATATTGGCTACCTCGGTCAGTATGCCAAAGCAATCCATCCATTGGTTTACGCTTCCATATGGCCATCAGTAAAGCATCATTGACTAGCTTGGCTTTCATTCGCTCATCCATCGACCAGCCAACAATTTGCCTAGAGAATAAGTCAATGACAACCGCTAAATATAACCAGCCTTCCTTGGTGGCAATATAGGTAATATCACCCACATAGTAGCGATCAGGTTGAGAGACAGTAAACTCTCTTTCCAGTAAATTTGGAGATATACGCTTATTATGCTTGGAATTAGTCGTCGCTTTAAAGCGTCTCTTCGTTTTACAAAACAAACCGGCTTTTTTCATTAATCGACCAATTCTCCGGCGGCTTATATGAACGCCTTTTTCAGCCAGTTTTCTTTTAAGACGACGGGTTCCATAAGTCTTGCGACTGTCTTCAAACAGTTTTTTAGCTGCTCAGTAAGCGCTTCATTTTCTTTCTCTCTATCCGTTTTAGGAGAGCTAACCCAATCATAATAGCAACTACGGGAAACATCCATAAAACGGCACAGAATCGTTACCGGGTAATCTTTAGCCTGATCAGTTATCCATGCGTACTTCACAAAGTTTCCCTTGCAAAGTACGCTGTGGCCTTTTAATAAATCACGCTCCTGAATCACTTTTGCCAATTCTTTTTTCAGACGTTTTACTTCATCATAAATGTGTTCATCACTTCTATTGGCTACCGTCTTCACCGGTTTGGAATATTTACTGAGCCAGGTATGTAGAGTATTTACATTAACACCTAGCTCCCTGGCAGTCTGAGAAACGGGTTGATCCGTCTCATTAGCTAATTTGACAGCTGATTCTTTAAATTCTGATGTATAGCTTTTATTCGGTTTTTTTGTTTGATCATTCATTTTAGGTCACACTTTTTATCTTTTAGTTATTTTAAGTTGTGTGTCCGGTTAAGTATAGCCACATTAATCATCTGCTTGCTTGAGGTATGCCTGCCATAATTGTGCATTGGCTTGCAGATTGAGATAAGCCGGATCATTAGGGCTTAAGCTTTGAACTTTTTTTAGGGCGCTTTGCGCTTTGCTTATTTGCTCTAAATTAGTCTGTTGTATCAGTGATTGTAATTGATAGCTGGCATTGCTTAAGTGAATGGCGGCCAGCGTGTTTTTGCTGGCTTGAACAATTAGGAAGGCTAATAGCGGTATCAGCAATAGGGGCAATAAGGTGTTTTTAGTCATCTACTTAGAAGAAGCTTTCTTCTACTGTGATGGTGTCGCCGGGTTTTATTTTGGTATATTGTTTGGCTTTGATGCGTTGTTCAGGTTGGTTTTGGTGAATGACGAAGGTGTTGGATTTTGAGGCGCGTTCGGTGTAGCCTCCGGCGAGGGAGATCGCGCGTCTTAATGTTAGCCCCGGTTGATAGGGATAGCCACCGGGTTTTTTCACTTGACCATTGACGAAGAAAGGACGGTATGACTCGATGGATACATTGACGTTCGGATCGAGTAAGTAGTCACCTTTGAGGTGCTTGAATATTTTCTTTTCCAGGATTTTTACGGTCATGCCTTCTACGTTGATTTCGCCCAAAAAAGGATAGTTGATAATGCCGGAATCACCTAATGTCGTTTCTAGGGTGAGATCTTCTTCACCATAAACAATGATTTTGATTCGATCACCACTGCTAAGGCGATAACTTGTTTCTGATGCGAAAAGGGCAGGACTTGTTAGTAGTATGACGCTAAGGGCGAAGAGTAAAACAACAAGTTTTTCAGCTCCCCTGCTGAATAAACGGGGAGCGAAAAACGAAGAACGGTGTAGTGCTGAAAAAGAATTAAGCGTTTTCATTGTAGAGTAGACCCTATTCTATTACATGCCAATTTTTGCGGTAAACATTATAATATTGTCAGTATAGTCCAAAGTGCGAATATTGGAATCTCTAGTTTTATAGGTGTACTTAATACCAAAGCCGAGTGCGCGACGAAATTGGTAATTGACACCGGCTTGGTAGTTTTCCAAATCGTCGTCACGGATTGAATCGATATAGTCTTCATTCAGAAAACTGATGCCTACGTTACTGTCCAGTTTGTCTGACCAGGCATGTTGCCAGGAAAGTCCCACAGACTTATCACGAATAAAGTTACCCGTGCCATTGGTTTCCTTAGCTTCGCTGGCGCTGACCAAGGTAAAGACTGAATACGTTAGGGGGGACCATTCAACACCCATTCGCCAACTGGTAAAATCGTTATCTTTGCGCTGTGAGGAATCAAAGTCTTTGTAGGTACGACCAATTTGTGCTGTGCCCGTGGTTTTTGCTGTAGTTTCCCAGGTGACACCAACTTGAAAGGTGGTTTCATCACCATCTAGGGTTGAAATGCCGCTTATGTCATTTTTGTAGTCAATGTCTTTGTAGGTGGCTTCAAATAATAATGAGGTTTTGGGCATAACGCGATAATAGAAGGTTGGACCGATAAGGTCTTCGCTTCGATCAAAGCCACGGGTTCTGTTGCGATAGTTGATGTATTTTCTATAAAAATGTGAGGCATTAACTTTGATTTGACCTTGAGACTCATCACCACCGTAGGTATAGGTTGCATTGGTAATGGCGTCTTTGTATTGGTAGGGTGTTTTGCTAACGCCAAAAGGACCATCAGAAATACCACTACCGCGTTTTTCATGGAGTTTTAGAAAGTCAAAAGACAAATCCAGTTTGTTGCGGTAGTTAAATTCATTATGGGTATCAAGTTGTAACAGATGATCAACGTAGTCGTCATTTCTACTGCTATGATAGCGCCCTGCTTTGAGGGTGTATTTGGCTGTGTAGTAATCAAGCCCCTTTTGTGCGCCTAGGGTAATTGATGGTGCTAACTCGGTGATCCAGGAGCTTTTAACGCCAACTTTGTCTTGCAAGAAGATATTGTCATCATATTTGGTGGAGATTCCCATCGCAGGGGATGCACTGAGACCAAAGCCAAGGGGGTAGTCTAAGGTTTTTTCCCCTGCCCATACGGTCGCCGATGTGACTAGGCTAGCTAATATCGCTAGGCTGATTAAATTTGGTTGCACTCGTTTAACTAAAAGAGTCATGCTTTTACCACTTTGCACGGCTTGGTTCATTTATAACTTACCCTAAGTATATTTAATGTTTCATGCTTAATTAGGCTCTTCTCCGCTTTGATGAGTGAGGGTTTACCCAAAATAGAACATACTCTGCTCATCAGGAATGGAGGTTTGCCTGATTTTAAGTTTAAAATATTCGGTATCCCGAATCCCTCTGGCCCTTTTTCTTATTAAGCCAATACTGACATTGCCTGCTTCAATTCTAGCGGATGTCAGCTGATGTTTTGCATAGTTGCAAATACCATCTTTATTCTTTCTCATTGAGCGAGCAAATGTTTTTAAGTAGCTCATATTGCTTTGATCAGCCATGACACACCATTGCTCTAATTCATCTTTCATTTCAGTCACGTCATTGTTATTCCACAGTGCTTGTAACTGTTCTTTCATCAGATATAAAATATTTAAATTCTGATTTTCTGATAACAGGTTATTCAATCGGTCAGATTGTTTCTCAGTGAGCTTGTCTTCATTTTTTAGTAGCAAGTAATAGCATCCCTTGAGTAAATCTTTTCCAGGCTTGCTGGCTCGTCTGAATTCAATCCTACGTTGATTTTTTATCACGTTAGAGAAATTCTTCATGACATGAAATCGATCAAAAACAATATCTGCATTGGGCAATATTTCTCTCACTGATTTTTGATACGCGGGCCCCATGTCCATGGCCACCGCCTCTATTTTTTCAGTGGTTTCCTTCGGTATTCGTTTTAAAAACTTTGTAAATACATCTGAAGTTCGACCTGTTTCTACCCCGATTAAATGTCCTTCAACCATATCATAAATGACCGTCATATAATCATGGCCTTTTGCTCTGGCCTCTTCATCAACACCGATATATTTTAAGTCCTTTAATTTTTCGGGCTCTAATGCAGGCAATGTTTTTCAAGATAAGCTTTGTCAATATTCTTAACGGTTTCCCAACGTATATTGAGATGCCTGGAAACAGCCTGAATGCTGATATGACGACAAAGACCACTAATCATATGACAAAATCGTTGTGTAAAACGACAGCCTTTATCAACAAAGTCACATCGCTCTATTCGGCGTTCATTTTTACTGATACAAACCTGAGCTAACTCAATTTCCAGATAGCATGGATAGCATGGATAGCATGGATAGCCCATAAATGGCACATCACGTACTTGTCTTTTTATGTATCGATTTATCGTCCCTTGCTGACCGGTTAAGGGATCAATTACCTTCCTTCGCTTGTCTCTTTGACAGATTATATGAACTGTCTCATGGTGTTTATTTAACGTTATTTCATTGACTCTTTGGCCAGTCAGTCCCAAAATGGTGGGTGAGATGTTGATACTCATATTACCTATTGCTTATAAAACCTTCAGAAGCTTTATATTTCAACAGGTTTCTTGAATATTAGCATCTTTCTTCACTCATCAAAGCGGAGAAGAGCCCTTAATTAATTAAAAAGTGTGACTTATTTAACATTTTGTTAATAAATTAAGATGTTAGTATATTATTACAATTCATTTCAGCAATCTAGTTGAGTTTAATTATGTTGCCCAACTCAAGGGTAAACCCTAGCAAAACGAAGCGCTAACCTAGCATTATACCTAGTATTTAATTTTTTATATGTAGGGTAAAACCTACATTATTCTCTATTTTGGGACTGAGCCAATAAGCCCATTTACCTTATATACCCATGATGCTTGTAGGATGTGCAAAGCAGTTTGATCGGTTTCTCTGTTTTTATGTTTTATTCACATTATTTAATAGCAAGGAAAGATCTTTTAAAATAAGTTAAAATGCGTATTCATTCATACCATTTTGAGGTTTTACCTTCGTAATGTCGTCCAGTGAAATTCATCATCGTCACCATACAACCAAGCAATTGTATCGCCTATTTGATCTATTGGGTGTTTTTGTCTCTTTACTCCTTGCGATGGGGTTTTATGGTATTCCGCTTAATGCCCAATATGTGCTTGCCGGTACGGCCGCCATGCTGTTTTACTTGTTAATTTCTGAAGCGACTAATATTTATACCATTGAACCGGGTCGCGCTATGAAACGGCGTATTGGCCTGGTGTTGGTGGCCACTTTTTTCACCTTTATTTTTTTGCTCGTGCTTGCTTATGTAACTAAAACCACGGGGACTTATTAACGTATCACGATCACTTTATGGTTTTTCTTGATGCCTACGCTACTCATTATCTGGCGAGTCATTGCTTGTCGCTTGCGTAGTCAATATTTTAAGGATGACAATAATTTACAAAGTGTTGCTATTCTTGGTGCCAATGACATTAGTAATGAAATTGCCGATGAAATTATTAATAATCGCTCTTTGGGCTATCGCTTTGTGGGTTTTTATGACGATCGCGATGAAACCGATGAACGAACACCCAATGACTTATTAGGCCCGATTATCGGCTCATTTGATGATGCGGTAACTGCGGCCAGTAAAGGTGAGATTGGTGTATTGTACATTTCTTTGCCCCTCGCGGCAGAGGTGCGTATTGGCTTATTACTTGAAGAATTAAGTGATAGTGCGGTGGCGGTACATATTATCCCGAATTTCTTTATTTACAATATTCTTCATGCCCGCTGGCATACGATTGGCTCGCATCAGGCGTTGAGCATTTATGATACGCCTTTTTATGGTGCGGGAAGTTTGCTGAAAAAAGTTGAAGATATGTTTATTGGCTCACTTATTTTGCTCCTTATTAGCTTACCCATGTTGGTGATTGCCTTAGCGATTAAAATGACATCAAGAGGCCCGGTATTGTTCAAGCAAAAGCGTTATGGCATTAATGGTCGGGAGCTGACGGTCTATAAGTTTCGCAGTATGACGGTGTGTGATGACGGCGATGTCATTAAGCAGGCAGAAAAAAATGATGCTCGAATCACGCCTTTGGGTGCTTTTTTGCGTCGTACCTCGTTGGATGAATTGCCACAATTTTTTAATGTGCTCAATGGCAGTATGTCAATTGTTGGCCCCCGCCCTCATGCCATTGCTCATAACGAGGAATACCGTAAGAAAATTGGTGGTTATATGTTGCGCCACATGGTCAAGCCGGGAATCACTGGCTGGGCACAGATTAATGGCCTGCGTGGTGAAACACGTTTTATTGAGCAAATGGAAAAACGCATTGACTATGATCTGTATTATATTCGTAATTGGTCACTGGTCTGGGACATTAAAATCATCTGGCTAACCATTTTTAAGGGCTTTGTTAATAAAAATGCCTATTGATTTTGACTTTTTTTACTTGATCGGTTAAAATTTAATCAATATTGTTTGAATTTATTCAGGGGTAATACATTGAACATTAAAAAGAACATTAAGAAAACCATCGCCTGTGCAGTTTTTGCATTGGCCAGTCATAGTGCTTTTGCCGATGTGGCATCAGACTATAGCAATCCGAATATACCAATGGATAAGGTTATTTCTAATGCATTAAGTCAGTCTACACCTCTGACAACAGCAGAAATTGTGGCGCAGCTTCAAGCTGCCGGTGTGGATTCAATCACCATTGAAATCACCGCTGCCGCTTTGATTGTCAATGCCCTCAACTGTACGGACAGAAAAACACCGGAACATGAAGAGCTCAATGGTTGTCAAAAATTAAGCCCTGAGTTAGTCGCTGATGTGTTAATTGCATCTTATGCCGCTCTGGAAAAACTCAATGCCGGTCAACCGGAATATGACCAGTTGACTAAAACAGTCTATAGCTTAATCCCTGTTGGTGAAGAAGCCATATTGGCAACAATTGGTGAGACGGTTTTAGGTAATCCAAATGTTGATCCAACACTCGCAACAGCACCAACTGCTGCTGGTGGAACGCCTCCCGGTCTTACTGCCCCTCCTGCGCCTCCACCTCCGGGTGGTTCTGGCGGTGGCGGTGCTGCAAGCCCTAGCTAAAACTGACTTAAAACAAAATGGGGTGGGCATAAGCCCGCCCTTTTTTATTAATGATTTTTTAATGACATAATTCTGTTACTGACATAGTGAATCAAATATCACCCCGTTCTAGCACTGCTCCTTCTACTCATTCCTCTGATCGTGTTCTTTTTTATTGTTTTCTGGCTTTATTCATTTGGTTACCTTTACCTTTGGGCAGTAATCGCACTTGGGCTATCTCTGTCATGGAAGTTTGGGTGTATTCTTTGGCTCTGTTCTGGCTGGTGTTATTTTTTCAGCAAAAAGTGCGCTTTACAGGTGTGTTTCGCGCCTCGGTTGTTCCCTTGCTCTTATTTTGTCTGTTTTTATTCTGGACTCTCTTACAATCGATTGCCCTCCCCGCTCAACTGGTGGCAGTTTTGTCTCCTGAAACCTTGAATGTCTATCAAAGCACCTTTCAGATTTTAGGTTTTGATTTAAAAACGCTCCCCTTGTCTTTTTAAATGCCTATGCCTCTTATGCTAAATTTCTTGAAACACTGAGTTATTTTTTGCTTTTTTGTTTGTTTTTGTTACTCATAAAATCCACCCAACGACTGCGATTATTTGCCTGGGTCATTGTGATCAGTGGTGTTTTTCAGGCCGTTTATGGCAGTGTAATGACTCTCTCTGGTATTGAGTATGGTTTTTTTGTTGAAAAGGATACTTATCGTGGCGTTGCCACAGGTACTTTTGTTAATCGTAATCATTTAGCGGGCTATCTTGAAATGAGTCTGGCTATTGGGGTAGGTTTATTAATTTCTACCTTGTATGAAACTCAGGCGGGCAATTGGCGAGAGTTTTTTCGACGTATTCTCGGTAGTATTCTAGGCGGGAAAATTCGCTTGCGGATTGCTCTGGCATTAATGGTCATCGCTTTAGTCTTAACCCATTCACGGATGGGCAATAGTGCTTTTTTTATTAGTTTGACGCTGATGGGCATTTTGTATTTAGTGTTGGTTAAAAAACCGCCTCGTAGTGTCAAGCCGACAAATAAAGGTGTTGATAAATGCGATAAATTAAGCTATTATTCTTGTAAAATCAACATTTAAGGGGATATCTAAATGGATAAAATATCTTCTGATATAAAACAACCAAGAATTCCAGTTGAAATTAACGATATTCAGGTTAATTTTTGCAAAAATCCATTGTGCCAAAATTATGGTGTTCCTGCCAGCACAGAAAGCCAAGTTAAACTCCATAAATCACAAAAAGACTGCTACAAATTATCAAGTGGTAGTCGAAAGCCAGTTACTAAACTGATTTGCAAGTCTTGTAATGAGTTATTCCCAGTTAAGAGCAATCAAGGAATTTGGGATGAATTACAGCGAATTGAAGAATATTTAAAAGAAACTCCAGAGGTGTCATGCCCTGATAATTCATGTAAAAATAATCTCATTAGTATTAAGTTAGGAAAAGAATTTTACCAGTCTTTTGGGAAAACAAAATCAGGTTCTAGTCGTTATCGATGCAAGTCTTGTAAGAAAACATTTTCAGTTAAACAATCTACAACTGGTCAAAAACAGCCTCATAAAAACAATCTTATTTTCAAACTTCTAATGAATAAATCCCCTTTAAGGCGAATCTGTGAAGTTGCTGATGTTGGTATGGCGACTGTTTATGCAAAAATTGATTTTCTGCATAAACAGTGCATGACCTTTGTATCAGAAAGAGAACAGAGGTTAATTAAAAGCAATATAAAGCGACTTTATGTTAGCGTGGATAGACAGGAATATATTGTTAATTGGACAAGACGAGAAGATAAACGAAATATTAAACTTTCAGCAATCGGTAGTGCTGACAATGAAACGGGCTACGTATTTCAAATGAATTTAAACTATGATCCTTGTATTAGCCCTATTGAAATAGAAGAAAATGCTTTATCTGTTAATGATTATAATGCCCAATACGCCTATCGAAAACATGCAAGATTCTGGTTGAATGGTGATTATAAAGAGAGTGTGAAAAATTCAAGATCCAAAAAGACAAATGGATCATCTTTAAGTGCCGATATATCAGCAACATACAAGGATGCAATTTCTCGTGATGATATAGAAGAATCAGAAGCTCTCTATCAAGTACAAAAATTGCCTCAAAATGGAATGCAGATCCATTCTGAATATAATATAGATGTATGGACATTTCTTTTTTATACATAAATTGTTCAGTGGTGTTGAAAAAATCAGATTCTTTTTAGATCAAGATTCTGGAATGAGAGCAACCTGCTTAACAGCTTTCCATAACGAAATAAAAAATAGAAGCTGTGATGCTTTTTATGTTCGAATAACAAAGGATTTAACTGTTGATGAAAAGCGGAGAACTTTAAATGATTCCAGGAACTATTTTTCAGATCAGCAAAAAGAACACCCTGATTTATCAAAAAATAAAATAAAATTAAAAATAATAAAAGATCGATTAGAAAACATGCAGGAAATTGGAAACTGGAAAGATAAATGGCTTTTACACCCTTTTCCTAATATGTCTGAACCAGAAAAAGCGATTTGTTATCTTACTGATTATGGTGACTATGATGAAGACCATCAGGCATGGTTATATAACAAAGCCTCCATGCATGGGATTGATAATTTTTTATGCAGGTTAGACGTAGATTATCATTATTAGAGTATTTCATCTGCCAGCAGTTCTGGCAGAAGGTGGTATGGGTATTCTGCTTACAACCCAAAGAACATTGTTAAGTTACTCGATATATTCCGAGTTTATTATAATTATTGTATTGCAGGAAAAGACAAAAAAACACCCGCTATGCGTTTAGGTCTGGCAAAAGGCATTGTTAGTCCAGAAGACATCATTTATTTTTCACCTAATTAACTATGAGCCATTATGAATAAAACAATTTTCAAACAACTTAAGAAAGACAAAGGTAACTGGCTCAATGAAACAGAAGTACGCCAGGGATGGATAAAGATTATTGGTGATGCTTTAAATATTCCTTTTCAAATGGAGAGGCAAAGAGTTGATGCCAGTTATAACAGAGTTATTATTGAATTTAAGGATAAGGGCTTATTTAATGGCAGTACTTCCAGTTCTGCATTTAAAAATGCGGTGTTTGATCGCTTAAAAAATATATCCCGACTCGTGCTAAACTCGAATCCCTCGACAATGAGATTATATTGGAATAGTTACCGATGCAGAGCATATTGCATTTGCACGGTACAGCCGAGGAAAAATAGTTCATGATGCATTATTACCATTAAGTGAATCCAGTGTATCTTTGATAGTTAAGGCTCTGACTGATTGTAAATGGGTTCCTGTTACATCAGAAAATCTAATCACTGATTTTGGTCATAGTTCTGATGCTGGCTGTAATATGTTACAGGCTTTATCTGACGCATTATCAGAGCGACTGGAAAAGAAAAATAATAATAAAATAAAAATGATCTTTGAAGAGTGGAAAGCTCTTTATGGACAAACATCAAATCTTTCCATCAGCCAAGTGAATGGGATTCTTGATAATATTGATTTCAAGTCAATTTCTCTGAACAAAAAAAGTCTGAAGAATTGAAGATCCCTGTTGCACTTTTTGTCATACATACTTACAACTCTCTTTTGATAAAAATTCTTGGTGCAGAAGTTGTTGCCGAACATGCACTAACCACTTATAAAGATTTATCAGAGAAACAGTCAGCCTTGATGGTCAATTATTAATTGACCGAATGGAATATGAAATTGAACAGGGTAATTTCTTTTCTGGTGCTGGAATAAATGGGTTTGGAGAAGAAGTTATTTTCAGTTGGTATCTTGATGTTGCAAGATTGAAACAACATCAAGCCAAAATAATTGATGGATTAAAAGGTATTTTGCTTTCATTCTCCATGTATAGAGCGGATAAATTAACTTCCGCACGTTCAAAAGATGTTCTTAAGTCGTTTTATCAAGATCTCGTGCCAAATGAGCTACGAAAAAGTCTGGGTGAAGTTTATACACCAGAATGGTTGGTTGAAGTCACTCTGGATAGAATCAATGTAAAAAATTTTTTAACTCAACGATTTCTTGATCCAACATGTGGTTCAGCTTCTTTCTTACTGGCTTTAATCAGGAAAATAAAAATACAAGCAACAGATGATGGGTGGGGTGATTTAGAAGTGTTAAAACACATCATAAACAATGTCTGGGGCTTTGATTTAAATCCTTTAGCAGTCCAGACTGCCCGAGTGAATATATTAATCGCTATTTCTGATTTATTAGACAATAACAAAGGAACAGATATAGAAATACCGATTCTTTTAGCGGATGCAGTGTATTCCCCAGCTCGAAATCCTAAAAAAGATGAATTGATTGTCTCTTATAAAATTGGTAGTGAAGTAGCCGATCTTGAAATTTTATTGCCTTCAGAATTGGCTTTTGATAGAAGTCGTTTAGATTCCGTATTTTTACTAATGGATAATTTAGTTTCAAAAAGTACTCAGTGGCGTGAGACAGAAAAAAAATTAATACAAAAAAAAAAATTAATTACATCCAATGAAATGAAAGAATGGAGATCACCACTCAAGCATACTTATGAAAAAATTCTGGATTTACATGAAAGAAACTGGAATGGTATCTGGTTTCGTATAGTGCGTAATTTCTTCTGGTCTGCTATTGCAGGAAAGTTTGATGTGGTTGTTGGTAATCCACCTTGGGTCAGATGGTCAAAATTACCCGAATTATACCGTGAACGTATAAAGCCAACCTGTGATCATTATGGAATTTTCTCAAAAACAAAATTTCATGGTGGAAATGAACTTGATATATCAGGAATGATCACCTATACCGTTGCAGATAAATGGCTCAAAGATGAAGACGGAATTTTAGCATTTGTTATCACGCAAACTCATTTTCAATCACCATCTTCAGCAGGTTTTCGATCATTTTATATCGGAAATAATCAGATCATTCAACCTGTAGGGATTGATGATCTAAAAGCTTTAAAGCCATTTCCTGATGCAGCCAATAAAACAGCTATTTTTTGCTGCTAAAAAATGCAAAGGTAACACAATAAAATATCCTATACCCTATGCTATATGGGAAGCGGCTAAAGGAAATAAAAAAGCAATCCCTGCTCACCTCACAAAACAAGAAGCTCTTGATTCAGTTGACATTGATAAGTGTGAGGCAACCCCTGTTACGGGAGGTGATTCACCATGGGCTATTACACCGAAAGGTGGTTTTAAAGCATTTAAAAGATCACTGGTGCAAGCACTTGGGTTAACGGCAGAAAAGGAGTAACCACAGAATTAAATGGTATTTATTTTGTAAAAATTATTGATACAAATAAAAATAATAATTTGGTGCAAATTAAAACCTGCCCTGACTTTGGAAGAAATGAAAAAGTAAAACCAGCAAGAAAGTTTTGGATAGAACCTGATTTTCTATATCCTTTAGTTAAGGGGGCTGGAGATATACAGGAATGTTATGTCTCAATCAAAAAAGATTTATATGTACTGGTGCCTAATAAGGGGATCACAAAACAGTTATTAGAAGATTGTGAAAATGACATGGAAGACAAACCAAAGTGTGAAGGATTTTTTAGCACCTATCAAGACCAGCTTATTTTAAGATCAACATATAGCAAACGAATGACAGAACACGCACCTTATTTCTGTATTTCAAATGTTGGCAGTTATACTTCGCACCATTTAAAGTGGTATGGCCTGAACAGCCTGGCAATAAATCATTTAGAGCGGCAGTCATTACAAAAGGTAACGATCCTATCAGTGGTCAAAAAGTTTTTGTTCCCGACCACAAATTGTTTTTTGTTGATTTTTATGATTCAGAGCCAGCCTATTATCTTTGTGGTTTACTAAACAGCTCTACAGTACAAGCTTTTATTGATAGTCATAATATTTCAATTCAAGTGGGTAATGTGTTTAAACACATGAATTTACCAGAATTTGATGCAGATAATAAGAAACATAAAGAGTTATCAGCATTAAGTGAAGTAGCACATAATGAAGATAACAAAATCAAAAGACAAGCATTGTTAAAAACTATTTCTAAACTTGGAAATTCATTACTTTGAGCAAATATGGGTGTTTTTATACAAAAATATCAACACCTTTGTTTATCGGCTTGTCGTAGTGTGGTGGTGTTATTTGTGAGTTTATTGGTCATTGATGTTTTTATTGTCGGTGCCTGGTTTGGTATTGATAACGTGGCACAGCGCTTGGAAAACACAAGCGCTAGCAAGGAAACTCGTGACGAGGTGGTCAGAGATACAATCACGATGATTAAGGATTATCCTCTAACGGGCACGGGTGGTGGCACCTATGACATTAGTTTTTTACGCTATCGGGGTGATGACATTTCAGGTTTTTATAATCATGCCCATAATGATTATGTGCAGTTTATGGCTGAATATGGTTTAGTGGGAATGACTCTTTTATCATTGTTGGTTTTAAGTTGTTTATTCTCTGCCTTGTTTGCCATGCGCAAACGAAATCATCGCTTGCTTAAAGGCATGGCTTTTTCTTCGGCCATGGGTATCTTGGCGCTGCTGATCCATTCTATGGTTGATTTTAACCTGCAAATTCCGGCAAATGCCGCTTTGTTTGTGGTTTTGCTGGCAGTTGCAAGGGTCAGTTTACATTTAAAGCTTCGCCATGAATAGAATGCTACAAATGTTATTTTTTGCTCTACTGGTTAAACCATTGGTTTTTATTGTGCTGGGTTTGAATCTTCGTGGCAGAAATAACTTGCCTGAAAAGGGACCGGCCATTATTGCGGCAAATCATAATAGTCATTTGGACACTTTGGTTTTGATGAGCTTGTATCCCCTAAGACAATTACATAAAGTGCGTCCAGTGGCCGCCGTTGATTATTTTTTAACTAATCCCTTGCTCGCTTGGTTTGCTTTAAATTGCATTGGCATTATTCCTCTGGAAAGAAAAAAGCGCTTAGCAAAAACGGACTTGTTTTCTGCTTGTCATGCAGCTTTAGATCAGGGTGACATTTTACTTATTTTCCCCGAAGGAAGTCGCGGTAATCCGGAACAAATCAGTACCATCAAAAAAGGTATTTTTCATATTGTTAATGAGCGCAGTGATACATATATCACTCCTGTCTTGATGCATGGTCTTGGCAGAGCATTGCCCAAGGGTGAGGCCTTGCTAGTGCCCTTTAATTGTGATGTGGTGATTGCCAAAGCATTACAGAAAATGGCTTCTGCCAATGACATGGTGTCGCAATTAAAATCAAGCTATCAAGACTTACAACAATATTGTGTCACCTTGTACACTCCAAAATGTGATAGCGATCACCCATCTCACCAATAGTTCATCTCCACTCTCATTGTTCAGATTCTATTCAGCTCTATACGCGTAATGTAGTCATATACCCATAGATTAATAGACAGATAAAGGAGATTATTATGTTTAAATTATTACCCGTAACGCTTATGCTCATTGCAATACCTGGACTGACATTTCAAGTAAATGCCAAAGAGCATCATCATGAAAACATCCCCAGCCATTATGAGTATGTACCCGTGCTCAGCTCTACAGCGATTTCCCAACGGAAAAATCATAGCACACCTCGTCAGGAGTGTTGGACTGAACAGGTTCAAGTGAGTCAGGCAAGGTCTCAAAATAACAATAACGCCTATGAGAATAGCTATATGAATTCTCTTTTTGGCCGCCAATCTTATACTGGAACGATACTAGGGGGTTTGGTTGGTGGTGGCATTGGTAATGCCCTTGGCCATAGCAAGTCAAATAAAAAAGCGGGGGCTGTTGTTGGAGGTTTATTAGGCGGTGCTGTTGGTTATGATCTGACCCGTAATAGACCTCAAAATGTGACCCATAATGCTCCACGTTATGAGAATCAGCAACGTTGTAAAACTGTTTATGATAACTATGAAGAAGAAAAAATAATTGCTTATAACGTTCGCTATCAGTATGACGGGCAGGTTTATTCAACTCAAATGAAACATGATCCGGGTAATAATTTACGTCTTAAAATTGTAGCCACACCCGTTCAACATTAATTTTTGTGACTTTCAGGATCTATTGTCAAAATTTATTTTTTTTATTTATAATGAAGTGGTATCCTTGACAATTATTTTTCAATGAATGAAAGAAAATGGCAAAGAAACTTTATAGTATTTTTTCTAAAGAACATACGGTCTTACGCAATGCAGAAAAATTCAGAAATGATGCTGATTTTTCTGCACAGTCCTTAGAGCAAGAGTACGACAAGTTAGTCGAAGCTTATAGAGATTTACTGAAACATACTGAGAAATTGACTAATATCGGTGATATTAATCAAATGAAGCTACTTTTGGCTGAGCGCGAAGCTAAAAAACAACAAAAGACCTTAGAAGAAACAGCCGTCTTAAGGGAAAATGTTGAGCGTATTATTCATCATGATTTAAAAAACCCACTTCATGCCATTATCAGTTTACCCACTTTTTTAATACCAAAATTACAAGGCAATGACAGTGCGGTAAAACAATTACAGCTCATTCGTCAATCGGGTGAACGTATGAACAAGCTTATAAACCGCTCCCTTGAGATGTACAAAATGGAAGTTAAAACCTATGAATTAGAGCCGGTAAAACTAGAACTTATTAGTGTGATTAAAAATGTCATTGATAGTTTAGAAGGCATTAACCGTAAAAATATTAGTGTCAATATTTTATTGAACAATCAAGCACTCACTGAGACGGATGAATTTTTTATTTTTGGTGAAGACTTATTGTGTTTTTCACTCCTATCGAATTTACTCAAAAATGCCTTAGAAGCTTCAAGCCATAATGACATTATTACTATTGCTTTGAGTAGTCATGCGATAAAAAATATAAAACAAATAGCCATTCATAATCAAGGTGCTGTGCCCAAAGAAATTCATGATACTTTTTTTGAGAAATACAGTACCCAAGGCAAAAAAGACGGTACGGGCTTAGGTACCTACTCCGCTCGCTTGAATACTGAAACCCTAGGGGGTGAAATTCAGTTTACCAGCAGCGATGAACTAGGAACTACTGTAACAGTCTCTTTGCCTGCACCTTAGTTATTGAGTAAAAATCAGTCGATGGGTAAAAAACACCAACATCTTACTTTTAAGCCAGCCTTTGGTTTAAGTCATCGGCATAGTCAGACTATTTTTTCGACTTTATTTCGTAAACCAATAGCTCCCGTAATTAGAGTTGAACGTTTTACACTCGCCGATGGTGATTTTGTCGAGTGTTATTGGCACCAACAATCTTTTCTTTCACTTGAAAACACTCACAAACCTATTGTGACATTGTTTCACGGTCTAGAAGGTTCTTTTGCTTCCCCCTATATTCAAGGCATTATGAATGCACTTCATGAGGCGGGCTTTTGCCCTGTATTAATGCATTTTAGGGGCTGTTCCGGACTAATGAATATTTTACCTCGCTCCTATCATAGTGGTGATACTGCGGATGCCAGACAATGGTTGAATACCTTACATGCGCGTTATCCTGAGCATCCATTATTGGCTATTGGCTATTCTCTCGGTGGGAATATGTTATTAAAATTACTCGGAGAAGATGGCCATTCATCATCTCTTAATGCGGCAGTTGCAGTGTCTGCACCATTAAAATTAGATCTCTGCGCTAAACAAATGAATCAGGGGTTTTCTCAATTATATCAATATCGATTATTAAAGAATTTGAAGCGCCATTTACTGAAAAAATATCAGCAACATGACATGAAGGCCCTGATCGGCATAGATGAGCAACAAGTGAAACAATTAACGAGCTTTTGGGCATTTGATGATGTTTATACCGGCCCTATTCATGGTTTTTCTTCGGCACAGGATTATTATCAGCAATCTAGCTCACAGCAATATTTATCCGCCATTAGCACTGAAACATTACTGATTCATGCCCTTGATGATCCCTTTATGACACCAAAGGTGATACCTGATAAAAGCCAGCTTTCAAGACAAATAACATTCGACTTACAAGCCACCGGTGGTCATCTTGGCTTTGTCAGTGGGCATATTTTTAAACCAAGCTATTGGTTGGATGAACGGATTGTTGATTTTTTAACAAACCGTTCATAGCTCGGTTTTAAAACATACCCCTAACAGAGAAATTATTCTATTAGTTTTTTTTATAGGTCTGACGTTGACTCAGGTGTATGCCGTCTTTTTCTATACGGATAACTTTTTGTTTGTATAAGCCGCCAATGGCTTTTTTGAATGCACCTTTGCTCATGCCAAACAAGTCGGCAATCTGTTTAGGTGCTGATTTATCATGCACATTGGCAAAACCTTGGTTCTGACTTAAGTAATTTAATATCAATGTGGCATTTTTGTCCCGACTCACCTGCCCACCTTGAAGCGTCAGATCAATTTTTCCATCATCACGAACACGCTTAATAAATCCCTTGATTGACTGCCCGAAACTCAGACGCTGGAATACTTCGTTTTCATATAAGACACCCCAGTAGTGATGCTCAATAATGGCTTTATAGCCCAGCTCGGTGGTATTAGCTATGATCAAATTAACAGCCTCATGTGGCTTGAAATCATGTGCTTCATCGTCATCAATAAATTTGTCAATTTTTGCTGAGGCGACTATGCGTCCATCATTTTTATCACGATAAACATAGACCAGATAAGAATGCCCTTCTTCCATGGGAACATGCTGTTCTGCAAAAGGCACCAGTAGGTCTTTGTCCAGTCCCCAATCGAGAAAAGCACCGATTTGATTCCGGTCAATGACGTTTAAATAAGCAAATTCACCGACTTGTACTTTGGGGATTTGTGTTGTGGCCACCAGACGATCTTCTGAGTCAAAATAAAGAAACACTTTAATCAGATCACCAATTAACAGATCTTCCGGCGTATGACGATTGGGCAATAAAACTTCACCTAATTCTCCGGCGTCTAAAATTGCCCCAAAGTCTAGAAATTTAACCACGCTAAGCTCGTAAGCTTGGCCAACTTGTATCATATTTTTTCTCAATTTTTCTGTTTTTATGTCAGTACATATTATAGGTTCTTTGTCCTAATAGATTTTATGCTTTATACTGTCAATAAGCGAGGTGAAACAAAGTAATACACACGTTTCATAGCAATATTTTGAGTCAATTTGTTTAAGTAGTTTTCAGGATTGTTGATTTTAGCCTATGCGTCATTCTTACCCGATACTCATTCTCTGTTTTGCTATTATCATTGCCTTACTGTTATACACGCTGTCTGAAAATCGTACGAATGCTATCACTTCACATGAAGCTTGGCAACAATATGACGAGGATGTCAGTAAGCTAGTGCATATTTCTGCAATGCTTAACGAGATGCAGCATCTGACACGACTGTATTTAGCCACCACAACGACTGAAGATCCCTTTGAGCTTGATACGCTTATTATCACCGCATCATTAAAACGATCACTTTATATTTTGCATTCTATCGACCTAAGAAGATTAAACCTGGATACTAATGAGCAAGAATTCCTCAGCCAACTTGACACAACAGCAGGTAAGATAAGACTCGCTCAAATCGCTTATGATGAGATGCTAAGAAAAAACGTTCCTCTTAAAGAGCGTCTTGATTTGGCCATTCAAACCATTATTTCCCCACAAAATAAAAATCAGGTCTTAATGCAAGGCTTGTTACATTACATCCGCACCCATACCATTACGGTGTCTAGCAATTACCACACGCAAGAAGAACAAGGTCATGCTCGCATTAAAAAACTACAGTTAATTACTATCTATTTGACCTTTTTCTTTGCCTTTTTGTCCACTTATCTCATTGCCAAAGGTCAAAAAACAATTCAGGACAAAAACAAGGATTTAATGAAAGCCAAAAGCTTCCTCAAATCGGCTATCAACTCGACCCCCATAGCATTACTCATTATCAATAAAGACGGACTCATTGTTATGGCCAATAATAATGCCGCCCAAGTCTTTCAGTATTCTCAAGACGAGTTAATCAATATGAATGTATCTGAATTGATCCCGGAAAACATTCGCCCAAAACATCAGCAATACCTTGATTCATATTGTAATGCCCCCGTTAATAGAGAAATGAATAATGGCTTAACGATTACTGCTCGTAGGCAGTCCGGAGAAATTTTTCCTGCTGAAGTTGGTTTAAACCCTGTTGATGATCAGGATGAGATGTTTATTGCCTGTTCAGTAAAAGATATTACAGATCAAAAAAACATGGAAAATGAAATTATAGCGAGTAAAAATAAGGCTGAACAAGCAAATCAGGCTAAATCTGACTTTTTAGCCAATGTATCTCATGAACTTAGAACGCCACTGCATGCTATTTTAAGTTTTTCACGACTTGGTTTGAAAAACCTCAAAAAAGAACCCAAATTGTCATCCGCTATACCTAAATTTGAAAATTATTTAGATAAAATTTTTACCAGTGGTGATAAATTATTGGGCTTTATTACCGATCTACTTGATAGCGCAAAGTTTGAATCAGGCAAAATGGAACTGGAATATGTGCAGGCAGACATTTTGCAACTTATTAACGTGATTATAAATGAGCAGGAAGCACGGATCCATGAACTCGAATTAGAAGTTAAAATATCTGCCAAATATTATAATCAACATGCCTGTTTTGATAAACATTATATTGGTCAAACTATCAGCAACCTAATCTCCAATGCGATTAAGTATTCACCCCAGGGTGGAACAATCACTATTTTAATTACCACTTGCCAATACCATAATATGGAAGCCCTGCAAGTGAGCGTTCAAGATGAAGGCCTGGGTATACCCAATGAACAGTTGAGTTTAATTTTTGATAAATTTGTACAAAGCACGAATAAAATTGCCGGGGGCACAGGCCTGGGACTTTCCTTATGTAAGAACATTATCGAAGCCCATGGCGGTACAATCTGGGCTGAGAATGCCGATAAAACCCTGCTTAAAAATGCTCACTTCAGTTTTATTATTCCCACCATACAATCACCCAGGCTCATGACTTCTGATAATAATTAACAAGTTTATTCATATTAGGGTTTTGTCTAATGACTTAGCCTTTTCTTCTGTGTTTCAATACGCCTCAGTTCAAATACGAACGACTTAGACTAAAAACAAACTAAACCAGGAGAAATTATGGATAATTTATTTAATGATGATTGGATGAAATCATTTCAAGATATTTGGAATGGCGAACCTGAATTAAAAGATGCTTTAGCGCAGTTAGATTTCAACTCTGCTATTGGCTATGGTGTACCCGGAGAAGATAAGCCACGTGGTTTTATTTCGGTTGTTAATGGTGAAGTCATTGATGCCGGCGCTTACTCTGATGAAGCCTTAAACTGGGACATTCGAGCAGAAGAAAAGAATTGGGGTAAGTGGCTAAACAGCGGCATTGGGATGGCTGGCATGGGTATGGCGGTTACCACTGGGAAGATGAAATTTAAAGTCGGTGACTTTAAGGCAATGATCAAAGATCCTAGAATGGCTGGGCCTTTTGTAAAAAGCTTTGAAGCCATGGGTCGCGTTTAAATCGCTCTCATTCAAAGCTCATAAATCTGCTGCTTTAGGGGGAGTCACTTATGCTAGCTCTAATATATTAGCTCTGACTTCCTCATGAGGTCATTCCCCCCCCCCCTAAAGCACTTGATCAATATATATTTTTAGCGCCCACTGAGCCTGTAGCTCAATACTTGAAAACTCAATATTAACCTGATTGGCTTGCAAATGACCCTTGGGTCAATTTTTTGGAGGACGATGAATGAGTCCCCATGATCAAGAAAGTGATTTATCATTTTTCTGGTGATGGGTTAACCGATGCTCAGCAGCTTGCCAGACGATTACTGGTGAATATCTTGATTGCAAATGGTGATGCCCATTTAAAGAGTTGGAGCCTTCTTTATCAAGATCAAATCACGCCAAGATTATCTCCTGCCTACGACATTGTGACCACCAGCGTTTACATAGATGATGAACGAGAATACGCCCTGAATCTTGGTAAAACAAAAGAGTGGTTTTCAGTGACGGAGGAAAATTTTCAACAATGGGCAAAGAAATCCGGCATTCCGTGGCGCGCTATCAAACCACATATTGATGACACCATGGAAAAAGCACGAGCATTGTGGCCGAAGGCTTTGAAAGATTTGCCAATGGATGAGGCGCATAAAGAAAAGCTCAAAGAACATTGGCTTAAGCTTCACACTGATTTTCGGATAAAGTATTAACTTTAACCTAAAAAAATCAGTTGAAAATAACTTAGAAAGAATTTTCAGAATCAATGAAGATGTAGAGTGGGCATGGTTTTATCTGCCCACGCTGACTCCTGAGCTTATATTCACACTTTCAGCGTGGGCACAAAAAGCGTGCCCACCCTACGACTTTCACAATTCATCAAAAAGCCTTTTTTCTAAACCAGAATAGCGTTGCACTTTTCGACTTACCGCTATACGCCAGATATTTTGTTCAGCCCAAATACTGAGGCGTTTACTGGCTCGAGTGATGCCAGTATAGAGTAGTTCACGTGACAGAATTTGACTATCTATTTCAGGTAGAACCAAAGCAACATGAGTAAATTCTGAGCCCTGAGTTTTATGAATAGTCATCGCATAAACTGTTTCAACATGGGGTAATCGTGCCAGACTAATGCGACGCAGCGAATCATTTTCTGGAAAAAATGCCTGTAGTTTACTTTCTTGCATATCGTCTTGTTCATCGCCTTGCTGTTGCCAGATCAGTCCCGTATCACCATTGTAAAGTTTTACCCCATAATGATTTTCTGTGATCATGATAGGCCGACCCGGATAAAATTCTTTGCTACCCGTGATTAAGCCCTTAGCCTGAAGATAGTTTTCTACTATGTCATTGATGTTATCAACACCATGATGACCTGCTCGGGTTGCAGCCAGCAATCTAAATTGATTCAATTGGTTAAAAGCCTGAAGTATCGCTTGCTCATCATTGCCCTTTATTTCAAAAAGTGGCACATAGTATCGCTCTACCATTTGTTCCAGCCAGGTTTTAAATGAAGCTTCTTTTATTTGTTCAATTTGTTTTTCACCCTGCTTTAGTATTTGCCAACTATTTTCCACTGAACCCTTAATCACTTGACTGGCCAAACGGCCAATTTCTCCCACGCCATCAAAACGATGACTTTTTTGTAACACTGTCAGGTAATCCAGATTCAAATGATCAGCGGTTTGTACTGGTAAATCAAGTCCCGTTAAGTCCGCTAAGATGTCATGACTTTCTAAACTATAAGCCGGTGTTTGTCGCGGTGTTAAATCACTGAGCACACTGCCTGCCGCAACGGAGGGCAGTTGATCTGCATCACCCAGCATAATGATGCGACAATCGGCATCAATAGCTCTCATGAGACGAGTCATCAGGGCTAAGTCAATCATGGAAATCTCGTCAACCAGAACTACATCGTAGGGCAATTTTTTGTTTTCAGCAAAACGAAAATCATGTGAACCGGGAATCACACCTAATAGCCGATGTAAGGTACTGGCACTGTCTGGAATGCTATCTAAGGTTTCTATTGTGGCTAAATTATTTTCTAATAACACGGCCTTGGCCTTTTGAATGGACTCATTCAATCGTTGTGCGGCCTTACCCGTTGGTGCGACCATAGCAATGTGTAAGTTATTGCTTGCCAATGCTTGCAAGGCCGATAAAACTTTAGTGACCGTAAAGGTTTTTCCCGTACCGGGGCCTCCCGCAATAATAGTAAACTGGCGCATTAAAGCATTAGCCACGGCGATTTTTTGCCAGTCTAATTCATCGCTAGCCGTATCGGGAAACAGTTGTTGTAAAATTTGCTTAGCATTCTCTTTACCATGGCCCTTATCAACAACCGCTTTCTTGCTGATTAACGCCATTAAAATATTGGCCAATTCAACTTCAAACTGCCAATAACGGCGTAAATATAAGCGCCTATGTTCATAGACCAGGGTTTGCCCATCATCGGGCTTTATATTCAGTGCGGATAAATGTTGATGCCAGCTATCTCTGTCAGGAAATTGATAACCGGGTTTGTCTTCATCTTTATTCTGCCAAAAGCTTGCGTCGTTGCTTTTAGTATCAAGTTTGAGGCAGGTATGCCCTTCTCTTAAGGCAGAGGAACAAGCCATAATTGAATGCAATAAAATATCATCATCCAGCGCATCTAAAGCCTGAGTGATTTGTCTGGCAAGATAAAAATCAATCGCCTGTACCGCATCTAATTGAGACTGACAATGTTGTAAATGCTTATACATTTTCTGTCCCCTTATTATTTGTACGCTCATTTTTTATAACATTGTTTGGCTCATCTTTACCATCAAACAAATTATCCAGTTCCTTTAGTAGTTCGGCACTGATATCAGCACTGAAGATACCGGTATGAGTTTTTGGATCAGGCGTCATTCCTCTGAGATACAAATAGTGAATACCACCAAAATGTTGCTGTGGTTCATAGTCAGACAGACGCAGTTTTAAATAACGGTGTAGGGCTAAGCTATACAATAAATATTGCAGATCATAATAATTATCACGGATATTTTTTTCTAAATTATCAGTTTGATAGGCACTCAAGTCATTGCCCAAATGAGTGGACTTGTAATCAACGATATAATACTTTCCCTGCCAGTGATAAATTAAATCAATAAAACCATGCATCATACCTTGCAAGGCTTTATTGCCGGGTAATTGAATGGGATTTATTGTGAAAGCAGTCGTCATTTGTCGCTGCTGGCGATGATTGGCCAGTAAACGCCCTAATGCAAGTGGCTTGACTTGTTCCATGGGAAAATAAAATTCAGTTTCTCGTAAGGTATGACCCCAAGAGAGATCACTGAGTCTGGGTGAATTTTCATCTACGCCAAGCGGTGTTTCCAGGCAGGCATCTAACCAGTCCATGAGTTCATGTTGTTTATCCTCATCCAATACTTCATTAAAGCGAGCAATAGGACGCTCAAAACTGCGTTGCCAAAGAGGCTGAGAGAAGTCCGTATGTTCCAGTATATCGTGAAGTAGATT
This sequence comes from sulfur-oxidizing endosymbiont of Gigantopelta aegis, assembly GCF_016097415.1. Lineage (NCBI taxonomy): Bacteria > sulfur-oxidizing endosymbiont of Gigantopelta aegis. The sequence goes on from NZ_JAEHGE010000001.1 coordinate 3,312,196, forward strand.
GCCCGCAGCAGCCCCCTTGGTTAAGGTAAAGCGTATAGTGTCCGACTTGTCTTTACTCGCTAATGGCTGGTCTATCTGTTCATCCTGATCTCTATCCGGTGTTGAAATACCACCATGACGTAGATTTCTTGTCAGCGCAGAAAATGAACTTAGCCACCAATTACGTTCAATGCGTGAAGTAAATGATGCGGGGCTTAAGGCCATTGAGTTTTGTGTGCTTGCTTGTTTAACGACAGTAAAATCCGTACCACTGACTGCAACATAATGACTATCTGGCTTGCCTTCTGAGCGGCTGAGCATTTGTAAGCTTGAGGCTAAATCACTCTCATCCGATAATTGTAAAATCTGTCCCAATGCGGACAAATGATAATCTTTAAAGACTGTGGCACACACATAACAACGATGCTCTGCTCGGGTGATTGCCACATACAATAAACGGATACTTTCGGCCCATTCTTCCTGACAATATTGTTCACTGATAACACTATTCTGTCCCATAAAATAACTCTGACGATTATTATGATTAGGGTCATGGTATTTGAATAACTCAATGTTTTTATTGCCAAATTTGATGGGATTTTTATAGCGTGTTGCAAAGGGAATAAATACCACCGGATACTCAAGTCCTTTGCAGCCATGTTGTGTAATTATTCGGATCAGATTGGCATCACTTTCCAGACGTAATTCGGCTTCTGCATTAGCCCCCTGGGTATCAATTTGTTCACGTAACCAATTGAGCAATTGCTCCGGCTGACGATGTCGTTGACTGGCCTGTTGTAATAATTCCAGCAATTGAATCGCATTGGTTAAAGAGCGTTCATGATGCTGTGGATGCGGTTTGAAACCCTCATGTAATATTTCCAACGCCATCGCCATAAAGCCTCGTTTCAACCAAATGATGCGTAAATTAAAGACGCGATCGCGTTGGGCTTCCCATTGTTGTTCATCTTCTTGTAAAGCAATTAGGGTGGCAATATCGCCTCCCAGCAAACGGGTGGATAAGGCTGCAATTAATAAGCGATCATTTTCTAAGGATAGAATCCCACTTAATACCCGTTCTAATTCAAGTGCTTCATCAGAAGAAAAAACATTATCATGGGTACTTAAATAAACAGAGGGATAACCGGACAAACGCAAGGCATCTTGCATAAAAGCGGCTTCTTTTTTGTCTCTAACCAGAATAGCAATATCCTGTTCTTGCAAAGTCTGTTCACCGATACAAGTATTACTGTTTAGCAATTGATCAATTTCTTTACTACACCAGTGGGCAATGACTTCGCAAAAATCCTGATTAACAAAATCTTTTTTACTATTACCCAGCTTATAATCTTCATTAAAGGGAAAGTGGATAAATTGTAAGGCAGCCTGTGACGCATCATCTAAAAACACATCGCTGCTCAAGGCTTTTTTGTCTGCCAACCCACCTGAATTAACCGGGCTGTATTGAATGCCAAACTTAAAGATATCTTTGGCGCTTGCATTTAAGGGCGCACCATAAAACAAGCGATTATAAGCATTAACCATCGCACTACTTGAGCGCCAATTGGTATTCATTTGCCATTGTTGATCGGCATCATTTCTCGCTGCCAGATAGGTAAACACATCACCACCACGAAAAGCATAAATTGCCTGTTTTGGATCACCAATCATATACAGCGCAGCATTTTCCTGTTGATGGTAAACAGCTTTGAGAATATGATATTGCTGAGGATCGGTGTCCTGAAACTCATCAACCAGCGCAACGGGATATTGCGTTCGTATTAACTCAGCCAAAACATTTTCGGGCTGGCTTTCAGTCGCTTCTAACGCATTTGTCTCCAAGGCATTTGTATCTAAAGCTATCGAGAGCTGATTAATCAGATCATCATAGTTCATTAACCGACTACGCTGTTTTTCAGTAATGATTTTTTCACGAATAATGACAATGCCCTGACGCGCAATCTGATAGGCTTTGGCTTTTTGAATTTGTGTCTCAATTTTTCCTGCATCGTCTTTTAATTGTTTGACAGCCTGAAAACAAGCCAATAATTGTTGTTTGATCTCCGGTGGTTTTTTTCCATAGCGAGCACCATGAAACACATTGCTTGCAGATTTTGGCATCAAAGGTGATGTGTCATCCGCATAATCACTATTGAGCCAGTCAATGAGACTCTGCCATTCTTCTGCACGTATATCCTCTTTTGCATGACCCTCTATTAATTGTTGAAAAATAAATGTTTGACTGTCTTTTAACGCTTCTAATGCTTGTTTTTTTCTTGCTTGAAAGTCTTGCTTAAGCGCTTCGGGATCATTACCTTGCACAGCAGTGCTATTGGACAGTAAGTTATAAAAAACTTGACGAAAATCTTCAGGGGATGGCCAGTTATTGCTTAATAATTCATAGTCGTCTGTTTTCGCTAAAATACGATACCAGTCTCTCACCGCTTCTAATTCAATTTCAGCCGTGTCTGCTTCCATTTGTATATTAAAATCCACCCCACTGCTAAAGGCATGTTGGGATAGTACCCGATTGCAAAAACTATGGATGGTAAAAATGGCCGCTTCATCTAAATTCAACAAGGCATTATTCAATGCTGGTGAAACATCAGCAATCGAAAATTTTGCCGTTAGTGCGCCATAAAAACTATCATGCTCAGGGAAATTGCCCCAGTTTTCTAATGCATCCCGCAGTTCTTTGGCAATGCGTCCACGTAGCTCTTCAGTCGCAGCACGGGTAAAGGTCATGACGAGAATATTTTTTACATCTAATTGTCGCTCTAATAACAAGCGTAAATAGATGCGAGTAATATTATAGGTTTTTCCCGTGCCAGCACTGGCTTCAATTAAATGACAGCCGGTTAAAGGTAGTATTTCTGGTTGTAGTAATTCACCCATGATCCGTTGTCTCCTGACGATTGGCATAGAGTGGTGCATACATTTCTTCTATGGCTGATTGCCAGTCCTGCTCCCAATTGGGCAGTTCCGCTTGATCACCCCAAAACCAATTAATGTAGGGGTCACTGCCCATTCCCTGAGTTTGAAATTGATCCTGCCAAAAAGCAGCAAAGGTAAAATTATTGAGCGGTGTATTGGTCGCCTTATTTTTGGCATTACGTTTAATGTAACAGTGCTTTCTACCCAGTTGTGCATCGAATAATAAAGCCTTGTTCATGCCTTGCTGCCAGCGTTTGATAAGAGTGCCTAACAATTCCTGAGCAGTGCTTGCATCAAGAGGGCTATAGCGCACAGTTAGGATGGCCATTTCATTATCTTTTAGCTCACCGCGAAACAGGCCATGAGTTTCTGTTTCACCCAATTCAATTTGCGCAATCAGATGATGGATCCAGAGGCGGATATCATCCTTAGGCTTGGGATTAGCTAAGCGCCAATAGAACAAGTGTTCACCTAATAAAGGTAAATCTGCCTGGAGTTGAATGTTATTGATTGTTATTGTCACTGTTTTAACTTCTAGCTGACGCTTTGTGCTGGATTGAATTTTATCCTGCACATGACGAGAGAATTTAAGCCCCTGCTGTTGCCATTGTTCTAATTCCTGCTCTGTATTGGGTGTGTCGGGCAGTTGGCCGTCTAAACGATGACTCTGCATAACGCCTTCTATTGCATCTGCATTTAAAGACGTTGCCAAAGCAGTGCTGATGATTTCTTCTTGTATGGTATAACGCACTAAATTATTACTGACAAAGGGTTCACTGTCTTCTGGTATAACGGACGCTTGCTCATCAAAAAATAAGCCTAAGCGTTGCTGAGCAAATTGCTTGCAAGGATTGTCAAAAAATCGCACCAATTGTTCGGCATTTATTTGCGTGTCAGCAGTTGAATAGTCGTTCACTTCTATAAGATTATTTCTGAGTTCGCCCGGCTCACTGAGCTTTAACCATTGTTTGCTAAAACTCTGCCATTGACCTTGATAATTAGCAGTATTAAAGGCTTGTAAGGGGACGTTTAATTGACGTTCTGAGCTTTCCCAGCCATAGCCCTTGGTTAGATAATTGCTCAGTTCATTAAGTACCAAGGAGGGTTCTCGTTGATTATTGGTTTTTATATCATGTCCCTGATAACTCAAATACAATTTATCACGGCAGGAAATGATGGCTTCAAGGAATAAGTATCTATCATCACCACGTCTGGAACGATCACCTTTTCTCGGTGGTTCTACGGCCATTAAATCAAAGCTCATTGCCTGTCGTTGTCGGGGAAATTCACCATCATTTAAACCGAGCACAGCAATAATTTTGAAGGGTACACTACGCATTGGCACCATCGAACAAAATGTCACCTGTCCGGCCATAAATTGTCTTCCAGGCTCTGCCTGACTAAAGTGACTCGATAAAAAGTCACGAATTATGCTCAGGGGAATTCGCTGTTTATAATGGGCATGATTGGTATATTCACCTAGATCATCAATGGCCTGCGTAATGATCTGCTGGGCATTATTATCATCGCTTATATTGCTGAATAAACTGTCTTTGATTTGCAATAAAAACTGTTGCCAGTCTTTTGCACTACGAGCCGTTTGCAATTCTCTAGCGCAATATTGCAGTTGTTCCAATAACTCAAAATAGCGACCTAATAATAGCGCTTCATCACCTTCTACATCAGGCAATAATAATTTATCCTGATAAATCAGCGCTTGATCAGCGTGCGCAAAACCGAGCAATAAGCGTTCAAGGCCGTACTTCCAAGTGAATTTATCATTAGAGTCTTTATTTTCAAGTACCTGTTGTTTATGACTTGCATCCAGTCCCCAATGAATAGCAGCACTTTTGAGCCACCGCTCTAATAAGTTTAAGTCCGCTTCAGTGAGAGAAAATTTATCTTGTAGTGCTGGCAAGCGCAAATAAGCCAGCAGTTGACTCACTTGAAAACGACTATCGGGCAAATCCAATAAGTCAGAAAAGGCTTGTACCAGAGGCTCTGAATCCTTGAGTGTTCTGTCGGCAATAGAACAAGGTAAGGGTGGCACTTGTTCACTCCAATCGTTCCAAGCATGCGCAAAAACAGCATCAACATAGGGCGCATAATTTTCAACATTGGGACACATGACAAGAATATCTTTTGGGGTCAACTCTTTATCGTTATTAATCTGATGCAATAACCAGTCATGCAATGCCTGAATTTCTCGCAAGGCACTATGCGCTGAGGCAATACAAATACTGTCATCGTTTTTAAACGACAATGCAGTTGATGCCGACATTTCGGTATTTCGAGCATCATTGAGATTTAAAATATCGGTCTGAATACTTTGCAACAAAGTCAGTTGCTCGCCAGTTTCCAGAGCAAGGTCTTCAGGTGATTCATAAATTGGAATTTCTAAACTGGTATGATCTTGTAATAGATACAAAAAATCTTTACCCTGAGAACCCAGATTGGCCAATATGGGATTGGTACTTATCGTGTCTTGCTCGTCTAAAGCCGGTGAACGCTCATGAGACAATTGTGCATAGTCACTGCTTTTGAGCCAACGGTAAAAATGTTCTTTTGCCTGCGCCTTATCTGTTTTTAAATCGCCCCAGTATTCGACACAAGGGTTAAGATGGAAAAAATGCACTTGAGTGTGCTCACCCAGTTCACTTAGAAATTCCAGCCAAATTTGTGGTAGGGTATTGATGCCAAAGAGGCTGATACGTTCCGGTAAATGACAGGCTTGACTCTTATTTTTAAGGCTTGTGATTGCTTGCCTTAGCAACTGCACCGGATGCTGTGGATCTTGAGCGATTAATAATTGCCATAGAAATGCTTGCCAGCCGCCCTGCCCCAAATCACCTTTTTGCCAGGCCATTAACCAGTCCGGGCGAAAAATTTGATATTGCTCAAAGAGATCGGCCAATTGACAAGCCAATTGGTAACGCTTGTCTTGACTAGCCTCCGACTGACCGCCATGAGTATTTTTATTAGGCGCATTATTTTTAGCCATCCAGTATTGGCTTGCTTCCTGACAGAGAGGATTATTCACCATCGCTTCACTGGCTAATAAATCGTGAATACGCCAGCTTAATACCTCACGGGTATAGCTTGATTGCTCAGGCACTTGATCTTTACCTAAAATAGCTCTGATTTGATTCCAGAAAAAGGCCATGGGCAGACTAAAACTCAGGTTCATACTGATGCCCCGGGTTTCAGCCAGTTTCAGGTTCAGCCAGTGCTGCATACCCTGGCTTTGTACCAGTATAATTTCTTCACTGAGAATGTTGTGATTGGAGCCAGTTTGCATGACTCTATCAAGCAGAAAGACCAGATTTTCAAGGCGGTTGGCAGGATAGATATTAATCAAGTTTACTTATTTCCTGTGCGATTTATTTTATGATGTTTACATTTAGCGGGATTGAATTGACTTAAAATATAGCATAGTTTGTAATAGGACTATACTCCTGATACTTGGAAATTCAGTAATTATTAGATAGGACATCATAATGCTCCAACCCGTTTCCATTCGCATTAATATTCTCAGTAATTTTTTGATTGTTATTGTGCTTATCTCGACAGCACTTTTAGCCTTGCAATACTATTTCAGTCAGCAATTAGCCCTTTCTGCAGCACATAATTATTTTATTCAAACTACCAAAGTGATTGCCCAACATATCCAATCCCGTGACAGACTCACAAAAAACATGCTCAATTACACCGAGTTGTATCCAAATTTGACCCTAGCGCCAGGTAAAGCAGAATAAACAGGCGATTAGAACCGATCCCTATCTTTTTTCTAATCTAAAACAACAAGGCATTACTTTTGCTAAAGTCATTCATCAATCAACTGCCGTTTTAGGCATTGATTTTACTCTAAGCCGACTGAATGAATTCTTACAACATGAAAAAATTGATCCCATTAGATGTACCGGAGTTTCTTTATGATTATGGTGAAATCTATAATTTCTGTGTCGAGAAAGGCGCATTAACAGAAGAGGAACGATTCAAAATCAGTGAGCATGTCATTATGAGCATCAAAATGCTGGAAAATCCTTAAGATTCGGTGCATAAGGCGGTCGCAGTAGGTTCAACTGATTTTTTTAGGTTGAAGCACTAACCGCCAGTGATCGTCCCTATAAAAAGGGCAAAACAATTTCTGAAGCGATTCAAATTATGAGTTTCATGAAGCAGGATCAGCATATTGACGGGGAGATATTTGAATTGTTTTTACGTTCGAAAACTTATTTACACTATGCAAAAAAACACCTCAAGGCTGAGCAAATCGATGAGGTCGATATTGAGTCATATATTCTTTAAAGCGGCATCTCTGGCTTTTTTTCTTTTAGGGCATGCCAGATACTTTTCACATCAACATGCCGGCCTTTATGGCAAATGAGGGTAATTAGAATCTGTTCTAGTGCGGCATAAAGAGAAAATATAATGGCAACTTTTAATGGCCAATCAAGCAGACCGGTAAATAGCAATACATAGGCTATCACACTAATTGCCACCGCAACTTTAACACTTAGGGTATGGTAGCTAGTCCAGGTCTTAAATTTTATAAGGCCTATAATAACAGGCAAAGTGAAGCAAGCAATCATGATGATGACATAAACCAATTCACGCATCACAATATCAGGCCAAAGTAGCCAAGCACTAATTGCCATCGTAATATAAACAAAAAAATCACCCCAACTATCTAACTGAGCACCCAGTTCAGAGACCAGATTCATTCGCCGAGCCAGATAACCATCTAACACATCCGTTAATTCAGTGAAGATCAATAACAAAATAAAACTGATAGGCAGTCCATTAATTGCCAGATACAACAGGATTGGAGCCATTAATATGCGAATGGAGCTAACGATATTGGGTAAATGTCGAGAGATTGAATTTAACATAACTTGAATTTAACGTAGATTGAAATCACTGACTGTATCAAACAGATTTATTATTATTATATTTTTTAGTATAACCTATTTTTCAAAATGATATACAATTTGCATTCTGGGCTTAAAAAATATTATAAAATTAATCAGCTTAATTCTTGACCAATTCACTCTGATAAACTAGATTTAAATGGCAGTTTCATATTTTTTTCTTAAATCTAGGAGAAATTCTCATGATGCAACACAGACTCAGTACCATTGATCCCATTTCCATGAATGAAGTTAACAACTTAGAAGGCAAGCCCTACCTCGTTGTCGGCACACACTACAATGATCTCACCATTTATTTTGAAAATAAAACCAACCGGCAAATGTATGAAGACATCCCTGTGGAATGCCCTGCTAATGACTTCAGCATGGATATAGGCAATAATATTGATGAAGGTATCGATGAAGGCTAATTAGCGCCCATCCGTTTATTCTAGAATTATTTGATAATTTTGACCGTAGGGTGGGCACGCTTTTTGTGCCCACGCTGAAAGTGTACATAATAAGCGCTTGAGTCAGCGTGGGCAGATAAAGCTATGCCCACCCTACGGTTCTTTATATAAAAAAACCTATTGACGGATGGACACTAATTAAGATGCCCAGCACACCAAAAGCTTCTGACAATGAAATTGAAATATTCTTGGCTGATAACCCTGGCTGGTCTTTAAATGCTGGCAAGCTCCAGCAAACGTATATTTTTAAAAATTTTGTCATGGCCTTTGGCTTTATGACTCAAGTAGCTCTCGTTGCAGAACGCTCTAATCATCACCCAGAATGGTCAAACATTTACAAAACAGTGACCATTGACTTAACGACTCATGAAGCTGGTGGAATAAGTCACAAAGACTTCGCTTTGGCAAAAGCCATGGATAGGATGAGTCACCAGTTAATAAATGAGTAGCTTTAAGCTTCAACCACTGGATAACAAGCCTCACCCCAAAAAGCATTATGATTATCCATCATAATTTCAATGATCATGGGAATTAACTTTTTCAGAAAATTAACTGCATCACGCATTTGTTCACGGTTAACCGCACTATTCCAAGTTGCACCACCATGTAATAGCTGATTTCTCAAGGTATAAAGCCGAGAAAAGACCACCGCCAGCACTTTACCCGTATTTTTATTCCCCAAGGCTTTATTCGCACAATGTTTAGCATCATGAAATTTTGTCTGCCATTCATTTTCAGTCAGTTTTTTATTTTGAAAATCCCAAAAAGGCTGAAAGACAAACTTATTGTCCAATAACACACGTATACTACCAGCAAACTCAGACCAAATTAGACCATCAATCTTTTGCTGTGAATCCATCTCACATAAACGATTCATAAAATTCTGAAACGTATCTTGTTCTGTAAAACGTCGATGATCATCAATCTCATTAGCATAAGCTGCATTATAAGCAATCCATAAAAAGATAAATTCTGCATCCAGATCATCCTCACACTGCTCTGCTCGATTAAGCCAACTCAAAGCACGATGAACACGTAAACCCAAATTACGCGGATAATGCTCACGTTCATCACGTTGTCTGTCTTTCAATATTTGATAAGATAAGGTCATTTGCTGATTCCATTGATAGTATTAGTTCACTATAAGCCAAAAATTCATTATCTGCTTGACTATATTCGCCAATTATTTATCTTTTCAGGACAAGTTTGGTTGTCGCCCAATAATATTAGATGTACTTTTATAAAAATCACACTAATCTGTCAATATCTCTCGGAAAAATCTTATAAATTACTTGATTACCCACAAAGCTCCGCCATATTTCGATAACTATACTATAATTATACTATAATTATACTATAATTATACTATAATTATACTATAATTAAAGTATAGATTATGTGTGGAGTAGAATGATGTCAAAAAATAAAATTCAGTTTCAAGAAGGTTATAGTTTATTTGAGCTTTTTAATGATTATGGCACTGACAAACAGTGCCGACAAGCCTTATTTAAATGGAAATTTCCTGATGGATTTGTTTGCCCAGAGTGTGGCAATAAGACTTATTGCACTCTAGAACATCGCCATCTTTATCAGTGCCACCATTGTCATCATCAGACATCAGCAACCTGTGGGACAATATTTGATAGTACCAAACTGCCTTTATCTAAGTGGTTTTTAGCGATTCATCTTATGACTCAATTGAAGACAGCGGTTTCAGCATTAGAATTAAAGAGACAGCTTAAGGTAAGCTACAATACAGCCTGGAGTATGAAACAAAAGATCATGCAGGTTATGAAAGAACGTGATGACAGTAAACCTTTATCAGGCATCATTCAAATTGATGATGCCTACTGGGGTGGTGAGCACAGAGGCGGCTCCAGAGGTCGTGGTTCAGAAAATAAAACACCGTTCGTTGCAGCCGTTTCTACTAATGAAGATGGACACCCGATTGCAATGAATTTAAATGTGCTTAAAGGGTTTAAATCCAGTGAAATAAAACGATGGGCACAAACTCATTTAACACCTGGAAGTACTGTTTACTCAGATGGGTTAAATTGTTTTCCTGCGGTTAAAGAAGCTGACTGTAAGCATGTTCCAATCGTCACGGGTGGTGGTGCGGCAAGTGTTGATAAAATTGAGTTTATCTGGGTTAACACTATGATAGGTAATATTAAAAACTCTATGAAGGGAAGCTATCATTCCATTAACTCAAAACATTTACCTCGGTATCTTGCTGAATTTTGTTATCGGTTTAATAGACGCTTTAACTTAAAAGACATGATGCCAAGGTTTTTATGCGTGGCGATGAAAACGCCACCTATGAATGGAAAGCTCCTAAAAATGGCGGAGCTTTATGGGTAATCAAGATAAATTATGTAGAATGAAAATTTGGTACAAAGTATTCAATTAGGAAATAAATTACCTGATACAATTTATTTGCACCGATCTCTTATTAAGATCTCCCATTTTCTCATAATGGATATTTAAATAATATTGTTAATAAATTGGAGATGAATTTGTCAAGGTTTTATGAAATTGAACCAACTACTGAAAACTATTGGCGTGCTATAGTTTTATTTGGACGTAACACAGCATCTTATAAATTTGCTCTGGCAAAATCACTGTACGATCTTTATGAAAACAGCAATACATTAATTTCCCTTGATGAATTAGCTATTCCCTTTGCAAGCCATCTCTGTGATCACTTAAAAAACATCCTAAACAAATTTCTGGTAATAAAAGTCAATTTTTAAATCAGCTTAAAAGTTATAATGAAGGCAATATTAGAAAGGAGAAATGTTAAATCAAACGGTAAAATTAGGATTTAATAATGTTATTGATGCATTTCATAACGTACATGGCGCTGAAGTTGGTATCCGTTTTTCATAGATGAACGTAAAATTAACGGGAGCATACGTTTAACAGATGATTTTTATAAATTAGGTGAGTTGTTTCAGTTTCATAACCTACAACAGGAAACTGAAGCTCGTTGGAATTTGGTTGAATCTGCCTGGGAAAACAATATCTCTCGAAACTTAATGCTCATTGAATATGAAGATAAAAATAAAATGCTAATTGGTGTAAACTCTATTCGACGCACAACCGTTACTTCAGCACGTTCAGCACTCAATGGCTATCAAAAGGACGTTGTTTTTATTGTTATAGGGAAATATCAACAATAGCAGGAACTCAAGATTTAGCCGACGTAGATCATTTTTCCCTCATAAATTAAAAATGTGTGATAACAATAAACCAATTGATGGTGTTGCGAATCTTGTCCTCTCATGCCAAGAATGCAATAGAGGTGTTAATGGGAAATTTGACAGGCTACCAACCACAGAATTATTAGAGCGTCTCTTTACTCGCAATGAATATCTCATCACATCTCATCACCCTTTAAGAGAAACTCTCATTTCACAAACAGGGATGAAGGTAACAAAACGGCAAGAATATCTACAAGAAGCTTACAATTGTGCCACAATGTATTTAGGATCAGCTGGAAAAGAAAAGTGGCATGCAAAACCACAAGGCATGAATGTTTTCTAAAGTTATTTTAATTGGATGGTTGCTGAAAAATAAGATTGCCATTTCAATTTCTGTTGCATGATTGATTGCTTTAATTAATTTAGGCAACAGATAATCCGTATCTCCTCGAGTTGTCAGCCTGAAATCACTGTTTAAACTTTGTTTACCCATAAAATAATATTAGCCTTTGATTAAAATGGCATTAAGCCATTTCTCATTAGTCCGTTCAGGACGGACATCATCGGTTATCCATATTTTTCCACTGATAAAAAACTACCCTGTATAAATTGTTTTAATCTTTTTTCATTGGCATTGGTGAAAGAACGGCCGTGACTTTCAAAATCAGTATTACCATATTTAAACGAACAATAAAAAATGCCACCCTTCTTTAAATACTGTGAAATATTTTTTATAACCAGTATCATTTCATCTGCGGGCACGTGAAGTAATGATGCACAGGCCCAGATTCCATCATAACTATCTCTGCTTTTAAAATCTTGAAAGCTGTTGACTTCTACTGACTGACCAATATATTCTGATGCAATCGTAGCTAATTCTTTACTGGCATCAAAGGCAGAGATAGCAAAACCATGTTCAATAAAATAGCGACTATCACGGCCTGATCCGCACCCCGCATCAAGTATGTGCATACCTTTTTTAGATATGATAAAAAATATTTTGTATAGATGACATATCGACATCGACACTTGTCAAAAAAATTCATCTGCATTTTTATTATAAAAATCAATCGTCATCATATATATTTTAAGTTATAGATCAAGTGTTCCTGAATTTATGGAGTGCTATTATGCATCGTGGAAAAGCTTATCAATTATATTATCTTTCATAATAGCACGGCTTCATTTAGTATCTTGGGAAAAAACTGAACTAAAAAATCAACATCACTTTCTTCATTCGAATCCCCCTTGTAACAGAGCCAAAACCCTGATATTTTTAGCATGATATTGTTCTAATATTTTATTAATTTGAAGGATTATAAAAAGTGACTATAAGCACTATAAACTAAATGCTTTATTAATACTTATCTTTACGTACCAATATTTTTTCATGATAACTTTAACCGTCGTTTTGATGGGAAGTGACTACATTTCGAACTGTAAGCTGATTTTGATACCCGAAAGGTTTAAAAGCTCGACTATATTCTAGTTAGTGTCCATCCGTAAATAGGTTTTTTATATAAAGAACCGTAGGGTGGGCACTCTTTTTGTGCCCACGCTGAAAGTGTACATAATAAGCGCTTGAGTCAGCGTGGGCAGATAAAGCCATGCCCACCCTACGGTCAAAATTATCAAATAATTTTAGAATAAACGGATGGACACTAGTTAGTCACTAGCTTCAAACGAACTGGGTTTATTTTTATCTCTAATTTCTTGCTGTTTGTTAGCTTCTTCAATAATTTGATGCGTTACACTATAGGATTTTTACAAAACTCTGCAAAGCTTTGTAATTGCTCTTTTCTGGCCAGACACCAGTTTTTTGTCCAGCTGACCAATTGTTCTTTGATAGTTTGACAACAGTTCGATATATTCTTTTCTGTTTTTTGGTCAATCATTATTGGTGGTAAACCAGCATGCAAAACGGGTAAGTTTGCGAGTAGTCTTGCAAGCCTTCCATTCCCATCCCAGAAAGGGTGTATATGTGCAATGCCAGAATGGATTGTTGCATAAACTTCTGATGCTGTTTTTGTTGTTAGTTTTCTGTTTTGTGCAAGGTTAATATATTGAATAACTTCACTCATTAAGCAATCAACAGAATCAGGATGTGCATATTCAATGTATACTCTTTTATTGTCATCATCTACAGCATAAGTGCCATTTTGCTCTACTTTCCAGGCTCCATTTGGCTTATATATGTCCGTTATCAATTCTGTTTGGATTGCTTTGTGTAGTAAAAAACATCCTCTTTATTGACCTGACGAGCAATCATTGTATACATTAAATCAATGGCTTTGATGTGTCAACACTTTTCCGGACAGTTTTCTAAATATTTTTTGGCTGTTTCAAGTGATTTTTGTCATTTTGTATTTCCTATCATTTTAGTTTCTCATGTTAACTTTAAACAGATGAAGAGAAAGGGCTTTGCCCTCTGGAACGATAGAGCCGTTCCATTCACCCAAGGTATTTTCACAACGGTAATGATCCTGTTACAATATCTTCACGGCACAGGCTGAGGAGCCGATGGCCGTCAACGGTAATGGGCGGCATTTATGTCGCCTTTACCCCTCTTCAATCAATCGATTTAAGCTATTTCCTGCTGTATTTCATAATCGACTGGTGACAAATAATCATTAGCCGAATGAAGTCGCTCCCGATTATAAAATACCTCAATATATTCAAATATTGCCTGCTTTGCTTCTACTCTGGTTTTGAATCGACAATGGTGCGTCAATTCAGTTTTCAAACTATGAAAGAAGCTCTCTGATACAGCATTGTCCCAGCAATTTCCTTTGCGGCTCATAGACTGAATTATGTTATGATCCGACAATATTTTTCTATGACTATCAGAGGCATATTGGCTACCTCGGTCAGTATGCCAAAGCAATCCATCCATTGGTTTACGCTTCCATATGGCCATCAGTAAAGCATCATTGACTAGCTTGGCTTTCATTCGCTCATCCATCGACCAGCCAACAATTTGCCTAGAGAATAAGTCAATGACAACCGCTAAATATAACCAGCCTTCCTTGGTGGCAATATAGGTAATATCACCCACATAGTAGCGATCAGGTTGAGAGACAGTAAACTCTCTTTCCAGTAAATTTGGAGATATACGCTTATTATGCTTGGAATTAGTCGTCGCTTTAAAGCGTCTCTTCGTTTTACAAAACAAACCGGCTTTTTCATTAATCGACCAATTCTCCGGCGGCTTATATGAACGCCTTTTTCAGCCAGTTTTCTTTTAAGACGACGGGTTCCATAAGTCTTGCGACTGTCTTCAAACAGTTTTTTAGCTGCTCAGTAAGCGCTTCATTTTCTTTCTCTCTATCCGTTTTAGGAGAGCTAACCCAATCATAATAGCAACTACGGAAACATCCATAAAACGGCACAGAATCGTTACCGGGTAATCTTTAGCCTGATCAGTTATCCATGCGTACTTCACAAAGTTTCCCTTGCAAAGTACGCTGTGGCCTTTTTAATAAATCACGCTCCTGAATCACTTTTGCCAATTCTTTTTTCAGACGTTTTACTTCATCATAAATGTGTTCATCACTTCTATTGGCTACCGTCTTCACCGGTTTGGAATATTTACTGATCCAGGTATGTAGAGTATTTACATTAACACCTAGCTCCCTGGCAGTCTGAGAAACGGGTTGATCCGTCTCATTAGCTAATTTGACAGCTGATTCTTTAAATTCTGATGTATAGCTTTTATTCGGTTTTTTTGTTTGATCATTCATTTTAGGTCACACTTTTTATCTTTTAGTTATTTTAAGTTGTGTGTCCGGTTAAGTATAGCCACATTACTTTAGCATGTCCGATGATTTCGTTATGCTCTTTAATTGGTTTTCCAGAGACAGTGAGCCCCTCATCCAGAATAAATTTTGTATCACCCAGAGAAAGCGTATTGCCTTCAATTGCAGTGGAACTATGTGTCCATTGATCACGTAACTGGTTTAAAACAGTTTGTTGTAAGTCTTTGTCTAATGATTCTAAAAACTGCATTTTGCTCATAATAAGACCCAAGATATTGTGCGCTATTGATGATGCGCTTCGTTCCTCAGCAGCATCCTACTGCTCTATAATCCATTTTGAAAATAGATAAGGATATTTGTATTTAATATTATCACGTCTCATATTCCTCAGCACTGATTTTTAGGTTAAAGAGTTTGAATTTAACAATGATATTTATTTTGTGGGTGGTACAACAATAGAAAAAAAAAGGACTGATGAGTAATCATCAGTCCTTTTTTGAATATGGTGCGCTCGACAGGAGTCGAACCTGTAACCGCTCGGTTCGTAGCCGAGTACTCTATCCAGTTGAGCTACGAGCGCATACTTTTTTGTTATTTAAAACCGACGTTTTAAATAAATTTAGCTCTTAAAAAGTGGGTGAATTATGAAGTTTTAAGATAGATTTGTCAACCCAATCTTTTATAAAACCTGCAATATTTTCGATTCTATTTTAAGTGCTTTAAAATGGCGAAGAGGGGGGGATTCGAACCCCCGATACGGCTACAAACCGTATACTCCCTTAGCAGGGGAGCGCCTTCAGCCACTCGGCCACCTCTCCAAAATTTGAACGCTAGGATACCTTTAGTTAGCGTTCAGGTAAAGTCTTTTTTTACTTTTTTACAAACTATTTTTAAATTTCAATCCTAAGCTTTTAAAATTCAACCTCAAGGAGCATTTTTAAAAATTACTTGTTGCCATCTGCTTCATCAGCAGATGATTTTTCATTCTGAATACGCTCGTAAATCTCTTCACGGTGAACAGAAACACTTTTAGGTGCATTGATACCAATACGGACCTGATTTCCCTTCACGCCCAATACAGTGATATGTACGTCATCACCAATAATCAATGTTTCACCAACACGGCGAGTTAAAATTAGCACTATGGTTCTCCTTTACACTTAGCCAAGATTATTATTCGTAAACCAGCAATATTCAGCTAAACGAGCTTTTAATAATTAATACTTATGTTTTACTACTAGCTACTATTAATACAATAGTGCTAAAAAAAAGAAATTTCACCTTCTTATTGAAAAAATATAAAAAAAACTCATATTTTCCACTTATTTTTGTTGTAAAACTCTTTTTTAAACCATTTTCCTATGTTTTTTCGCAAAAACAACTATTTTAAAACTTTTCTTAAACTTTCTGTTCCAAACCAAAAGCAGTATGTAAGGCTCTAACGCCTAATTCTAAATACTTTTCGTCTACAACAACAGAAATTTTTATTTCTGAAGTAGCAATCATATTAATATTAATGCCCTCTTCAGCTAATATTTTGAACATTTTGCTGGCAATGCCCGCATGAGAACGCATACCCACACCCACTAATGATATTTTGACAATTTTATCGTCACCCACTACTTCACGTGCACCTAGGTCGTTAGATACTTTGCCCAAGACTTCTTTAGCTTCAACATAATCGTTACGATGTACGGTAAAAGTAAAGTCGGTAGTGCCATCAGCACTGATGTTCTGGATGATCATATCAATTTCGATATTACTATCACCCACAGGTCCCAAGATAGCATATGCAACACCTGGTTTGTCAGGAACACCCAAAATAGTGAGTTTGGCTTCATCCCGATTAAATGCAATACCCGAAATTAATGCCTGTTCCATATCATCATCCTCATAGGTAATAAGGGTGCCGTTAGCACCGTCACCTGAGCCATCATTTGCAAAGACTGGCTCATCAAAACTGGAGAGTACTCTTAAAGGAACGTTGTATTTTCCTGCAAACTCTACCGCTCTTATTTGTAGCACTTTTGAACCAAGACTTGCCATTTCGAGCATTTCTTCAAAAGTGATTTTATCTAGTCGTCTGGCTTCAGGGACGACTCTTGGATCGGTGGTATACACACCATCCACATCCGTATAAATCTGGCATTCGTCAGCCTTAAGTGCTGCGGCTAAAGCGACTGCAGTGGTATCTGAACCACCACGGCCTAAAGTCGTAATATTGCCACCATCATCAACGCCCTGAAAACCGGCCACAACAATGACTCTGCCCTGCCCGATGTCAGCGCGCATTTTTTCTTCTTCAATACTGAGGATGCGAGCTTTATTGTGTGCGCTATCGGTCAGTATGTGTACTTGTGAGCCGGTATAGGAACGCGCAGGAATACCACGCTTGTTCAAGGCCATACTCAAGAGTGCAATCGTTACCTGTTCACCCGTCGAAAGCAGTACATCGTATTCTCTCGCTTCAGGCTTGTCGTCAATTTCATGCGCCAGGGAAACTAAACGATTGGTTTCACCACTCATGGCTGAAACCACGACCACAATATCGTCACCATTATCACGAAACTTACCGATACGCTTCGCTACATTTTCTATGCGTTCGACTGTGCCTACGGAAGTGCCACCAAATTTTTGAACAATTAAAGCCATATCGATTGTTTCAGCTGTTTTTTAATCGAGCAACTATACTAATAGTGTCGCTCGAAATAATTTATAAGGTTTTTACAAAGCCGCTTATTCTAACTGATTTTCTACCCAAGATGGAACCGCTGCAAGTGCTTTTTCCAGATTTTCTGGTTGATTACCACCGGCCATCGCCATATCGGGTCGTCCACCGCCCTTTCCACCCACCTGACTGGCCACACTATTAACCAAATCACCGGCTTTGAGTCGCTTGATGCTGTCTTTACTGACGCCTGCGGCCAGGCTCACTTTATCGCCATTCACTACAGCAAGCACAATGGCACAAGAGCCTAATTTGCTTTTCAGCTGATCCATGGTGTCACGCAAGCCTTTTGCATCCACGCCTTCAAGTTTGGCGGCCAATACTTTAAGGCCACCAATTTCAACGGCATTATCACTTAATTCACCACTTTGAGCATTGGCCAGTTTGCCTTTTAATTGTTCCAGTTCTTTTTCTAATTTCTTCGAGCGATCCAGCAAGGCTGAGACTTTATCAAACAACGAATCTCGATTGCCTTTTAGTAACGAGGCGCTATTATCCATTTGTTGTTCATTACGCTCAATATAAGCCAATGCACCCTGCCCTGTCATCGCTTCAACACGACGCACACCAGCAGCCACACCACTTTCGGCGGTGATTTTCATCAGGCCTATATCACCCGTACGACTCACGTGCGTACCACCACACAGTTCAACAGAAAAATCACTCATGCTTAATACGCGTACTTTATCAGCATATTTTTCACCAAATAAGGCCATTGCACCACTTTCTTTAGCGGCATCGATGTCCATTAATTTTGTCTCAACACGGTGGTTATTGCGGATCTGCTGATTTACTAAATTTTCAATAGTTTGTAGTTGTTCAGCCGTGATGGCTTCAAAGTGAGAAAAATCAAAGCGTAATTTTTGCTCATCAACTAATGAGCCTTTTTGTTGTACATGATCGCCCAACACGGTTCTTAACGCTGCGTGTAACAAATGTGTTGCTGAATGGTTGCAGGCAATGTCACTGCGCTTAGTTTGACTCACTTGAGTTCTAACAACATCACCCGTTGTCAATGAACCTTTTACTAATTGCCCTATATGGACGAAAACATCGCCATTTTTCTGGGTATTAATCACATCAAATTGCGCACCCGTGGCCGTTGTTATCGTCCCGCTATCACCAACTTGGCCACCCGACTCCGCATAAAAAGGAGTACTGTCCAGAATAATCATTGCGGTTGCATCTGACACGGCCAATTGCTGACATTGTTCGCCATCAATAATAATATTGAGGATTTTTGAGTTGTCATTATCCAACGCATCATAGCCAACAAACTCGGTTTTGCCTTGCAGGTCAATACTATCGTTATAGTCAATATCAAAGGCACTGGAGGCACGTGCCATTTCACGCTGCTTTTCCATGGCGGTGTCATAGCCTTCCCGATCAATGTCCAAGGCATGTTCACGGGCAACATCGGCGGTTAAATCAATGGGAAAACCATAGGTATCATAGAGTTTAAACACCACATCACCGGGGATAACCTTGCCTTTCAGTTGTTTTATTTCGGCACTGAGGATTTGCATCCCCTGATCCAGTGTTTCGGCAAAGCGAATTTCTTCCTGCTTAAGGATTTTTTCAACTTGCGCCTGTGCCTTGGTCAGTTCGGGATAGGCTGCGCCCATTTCCTGATTCAGAACATCGACTAATTGATAGAAAAATGGTTCTCTCAGTCCTAACTTGTGTCCGTGACGTATAGCACGACGAATAATACGGCGCAATACATAGCCCCGCCCTTCATTGGCAGGAATCACACCGTCAACAATAAGGAAGGAACAGGCACGAATGTGATCGGCGATCACGCGTAAGGATTTATTTTCTAAGTCCTGACATTGTGCTAATTCAGCAATGGTTTTGATGATGTGTTGAAACAAGTCAATTTCGTAGTTGTTATGCACGCCTTGTAAAATAGCCGCCAGACGTTCCAAGCCCATACCCGTATCAACAGAGGGATGTGGCAAGGGAGTCATTTTTCCGGATTTATCCCGGTTGTATTGCATAAAGACCAGATTCCAGATCTCGATATAGCGATCACCGTCTTCTTCGGGCGTACCCGGTGGTCCACCCGGCACATCAGCACCGTGGTCGTAAAAAATTTCACTGCAAGGACCACAAGGGCCGGTGTCACCCATGGACCAGAAATTATCTTTGGCACCAATTTTTGAAAAACGATCCGGTGAAATTTTCATTTCCTTCAGCCAGATATCGGTAGTTTCATCGTCGTCTTCGAAAACTGTGACCCATAGGCGTTCTTCCGGTAAGCCGACGACTTCGGTTAAAAATTCCCAGGCATATTGAATCGCATCACGTTTGAAATAATCACCAAAACTGAAATTGCCCAGCATTTCAAAAAAGGTATGATGTCTGGCGGTATAGCCAACATTTTCTAAATCGTTGTGTTTACCACCTGCTCGTACACAGCGTTGGCTACTTGTGGCACGTTTATAATTGCGCTTGTCCTGTCCGAGAAAAACATCTTTGAATTGCACCATACCCGCATTGGTAAACAATAAGGTCGGATCATTTCCTGGCACTAATGGGCTGCTCGAGACACATTTATGTTCATGTTGTTCGAAGAACTCAAGAAAGGCTGTGCGTAATTGCGCACTGGTTTTGATGGAAGCGTTTGCCATAATGGAACTTATTCTCTTTACTAATTATTTAGACGGTTTATTTCAAAGATACTGTTTTACAATAAATTTACGGTTTAATACTTATCTGCAAATAAGCGTTGAATCAGTTCACCGCTAAAACCACGCTGATATAAAAAGCGTGATTGTTTGCTTTGTTCTTTGTAGTCTTTTGGCAATTGTTTGCCAAAACGCTTGTTTCTAGCCGCTTTAATATGTGCCTGCCAAAAATCATAGGCGTTTTCCATATAATCATCGACCATCTCACCCGCAATACCGCGATTCTTGAGTTCATGACGAATTTTTATTGGCCCAGAGCCTTTATTGATTCTGGAACGAATAAAAGCCTCGGTAAAACGTGCTTCGTCGAGCAGTTTTTCCGCCAGTAATTGTGCTAGAACCACTTCTATTTGTTCTGCGATTCGCTCTGGTTTATCAAGCTCTGGTTTATCTAGATCTGATTTGCCTAAGTCAGACTCAGTGTTTGTTTCTCGTCGATTTAATTTACGCTGCAACTTTTGGCGCATTTCAGCAATGCTATGTTCTCGACCAGCCAGTATATTCATTGCTGAGATGCGTATACTGAGTAAACGCTTCTTTAACGCTTTTGCCTCTACTTTTTCCTCTAGAGACTCGTGTTGAATATCATCGTCAATAATATCGGTATCCATACGGGCAAAGCCTTCTTCTCAAAATCAAGTTAAATTTGAACCAGAGCAAATTAAGACGGCTGGGATTTTAACATATTATGCACTTTGATTGCTAGAAAAGTAGCGCCTAAAGCTGAGAGAGAATCTCGACTTAAAAAGGCCTACAGCCCTGTTAGAGTATGATTCTATCATAAGTCCAGTACAAGCCGATTAGAGCGATTAACAAGGAACCGGGAATCACAACAAATTTCCTATATTGCTGCTCATTGGCCAATTGTCTACGCAGACCAAAGCCAAGGATTAAATAAGCCACTAGAATAATGGATAATTGGGCTATTTCTACCCCGACATTAAAGCTAATTAAAGCCGTCGCAAAATCATTTTCCGGCATACCAAAGTCAGATAAAACGCTGGCGAATCCCATTCCATGTAAAAGGCCAAAGGCAAACACAATGAACAGACGACTACGATGCAAACGCGGAGAAACAATGTTTTCAATGCCAATAAAGGCAATCGACAAGGCAATCAAGGGTTCAACAATATTGGCAGGCAAATTAATATAGCCATTCATCGATAGGCCCAGGGTAATGGTATGGGCAATGGTGAACATCGTGACTTGCCATAATAAGGGCTTCATACGGACACTGAGAAGAAAAATTCCCAGAATAAACAAAATATGATCCAATCCCTTAGGCAGAATATGTTCAAAACCAGAGACAAGATAGACTTGAATTATTTCCAACACGGTCTGTTGAGTAAACACTTCAGTCAAGGAAAAAGGCTGGCTAATCTCATCGTCTTTCAACCATTGCCAAGATGACCAATGCCATTTTTCATTCACTTCATCCACTTGACGCACACGTACTGCATTATCGCCAAAACGCTCAGGATAATACCAGGATAATGATTCCGCCGACGTATCTATCGCCCCGGATAAAATAATCACACTGATTCTAGGGACTTTGACATAGCCCCGCTCAGGGATAGTCACTTTGTCTATATGGGGCTGTGTTCGCTGGCCATTGATCAGCAGCTTTACTTCATCTAAAAAGTCACTTTCAAAAGGCACAAAAGCCTGACGTAATTTTTCTGGAGGGAGTACACGTAAATCATCATAGGCCTGTGCATTGGGCGACTCTTTGGTATTCTTATAACGGGCATTAATACCTGTTAATAACGCTTCAATACTGGCACGAATTTCTATTTGATAAGTACCATCTGTTTTGACACTAATTTCAATCAGAGCAGGCTTTACCACGTCGGCATGGGCAATGCTGCTCCCCAAAATGGTCGCTAAAGTAAGAAAACTAAGAAAAAGAGTGCATAAAGCATAAAAATAAGATTTTCTGATCATAAAAACAACTTCTATCGATATAAAACGATTAAATTCCTAAAAAAAGTATGATATAAAAGAAAAATTATTATACTATAAAAAAAAACTAAAAAGCTTACACTTAATCCTCGATTAATAGCTCAAACCCCATAGTTAAAACCATAGGATGTTTTATGTCACCAATAAATCGCCGAAAATTTATAAAATACATTGGTACAAGTGCAGCTGCCACCAGTCTTCCTGCGATGTTACCGCTTAGCACAGCCAACGCCACGCAAGGCAAAAAGTTTCCTAAAGATTTCTATCACTTACCGATTCAAGGCAATGTTCGTATTTTGCATATCACCGATGTTCATGGTCAGTTAAATCCCGTTTATTTTCGTGAGCCCAATGTTAATTTAGGTGTCGGCGATGCTTATGGTCGTCCTCCTCATGTGGTCGGGAAAAAACTGCTTAAATGGATGGATTTAAGTACTGATAGTCCAGAAGCCTATGCTTATACTTATCTGAATTTTGATAATGTCGCACCGATTTATGGCAAAACCGGTGGCTTCGCACAAATTAAAACTTTGCTCAAACGCTTGCGTAGCCAAGCCGGTGGCAGACAAAACACCCTCACCATTGATGGCGGTGATTTATGGCAGGGCTCTGGTACGGCCTTGTGGACTCGTGGCGTTGATATGGTTGAAGCCTCCAATATTATGGGTGTCGATGTCATGGTTGGTCACTGGGAATTTACCTATCGTGAAGAAGAAGTGTTAAGTAATGTTGCCTTATTTAAGGGAGACTTTATTGGCCAAAATGTGCGGGTCAAAGAAGAGGCCATTATGAGCGATGAGTATCCCGCCATGGTGCAGCGCTTTGATGGTAACGGGCTTTATGATGAAGATTCCGGCCATGCTTTTCGACCCTATGTCATTAAGGAAGTCAATGGTGCTCGTATTTGTATCATTGGTCAGGCCTTTCCTCGTACTGGCAATGCCAACCCTCAGGAGTTCTTTCCTGACTGGTCTTTTGGCTTGCGCGAAGACGATATGATAGAGCTGGTCAAAGAGATACAAAAAAATGAAAAGCCTGATGCCATTGTCTTACTCTCCCATAATGGTATGGATGTGGATATTAAAATGGCGGAAAATGTCCCCGGCCTGAATGCCGTATTCGGTGGTCATACGCATGATGGTATGCCCAAGCCGCTCAAAGTAAAAAATGTCAGCGGTGGCACTTGCTTAGTGACCAATGCCGGTTCTAATGGTAAATATATCGGTGTTATGGATTTTGATATTCAAAAAGGCAAAATCAAGGCCATTCATTACAAAATGCTACCCATTATCACTAACTGGCTACCCGCCGATAAAGAAATGGCCGCCTATATTAAACAAATGCGCCAGACTAAATACGATGACAAAATCATTGAGAGTCGCGCCAAGGAATATTTCTTTAATAAAAATAGAGTCGGCAAAAGCTATGAAGAAATTCTCAGTGAAAAACTCGCCATTGCGGATCGTACCTTGTATCGCCGAGGCAATTTTATGGGTACCTGGGATCAGGTACTTTGCAATGCCCTAAGGCATGAATACAATGCTGATGTGGCCATGTCTCCCGGTGTTCGTTGGGGAACAACAACGCTAGGGGGTGACTGGATCACAATGGAAGATGTGATGACTCAATGTGCAATCACTTATGGTGAAACCTATGTGGCTGAAATGACTGGCCATGATTTATTGAACATTCTGGAAGGCGTTGCTGATAATTTATTCGACCCCGATCCTTATTTGCAATCAGGAGGTGACATGGTGCGTGTCGGTGGCATGAATTATACCATTGATCCCGCTAAGAAATTATACGAACGCATCAGCGATGCCCGCTTAGATAATGGGCATGTTATTGAAGCGGATATGACTTATAAAGTCGCTGGCTGGGCTTCTGTCAGTCGTACTCCTGAGGGACGCTTGATGTGGGACATCGTTCGAGACTATATTCTAGCCAAGCGTGGGAGCGATAATGTATTGAAGTTACCCATTATTAATCACCCTAAATTGGTCGGCGTTAAGAAAAATCCAGGCATTGCCGATTACCCCGGTGAATTGGAATAATCAATTCTATAAACTAAGCGACGATTAAAGGTGGATGTGCAATTTTATCCACCTTTGAATTCACTTTATCAATGTTAAAAACCATCAAAATAAATCCACTTCCCCCTGCTCTTCCGAGGTACTCTCAAATTGTTTTTTCTGTGTCACTAACTCATCGATCAAGCTAACGACTTCTTCACTGCTCGATTCTGTCTGCTTGAAATAGTCCATTAGTTTGTCTTGTAACTCTTGATTATGCTGCCAGTCATCGTCCTTAACCATAGCCAAAATTTGATGCACATTATTATGGACATGATAATGTGGCTCCAGTAATTTTTGGTAAGCCGGTAAATGTTTATACTGCGCCCCACCGCCCTCGGTGTCATTCAGCCATTGTCCAAAACGACAGTTTTGATCATCGACGGCAACGTCCCGTGCTTCTTGCGAACTAACACCTGATTCCAAAGTTCGATAGGCTTTTTGCACATAAACAATATGATCTAATTTCGCCAATGCAGTGAAGCCAACTAACTTAGCATGGCTAACAACCTCTAAAGTGCTTTGTGAAACATCAGAAAAATGAGCAAAGTTTCTTTCAAAGTCATTAATGACTTCATGAGACTCTTTAGAAAGTTCATTCATTTTTTCAGTATCACTATAAATCGTACTACTGGACTCAACCAATTGTTTAATAATACGGGAGATATTATCTGTCGCTTCTTTGGTATCCACCGCCAAATTACGTACTTCATCTGCCACGACGGCAAAACCACGACCGGCTTCGCCTGCCCTAGCCGCTTCAATGGCTGCATTCAGTGCTAACAAATTAGTTTTGTCTGCAACACCCGCGATAAAGCTGGTGACTTCAGTGATTTCTTTGCTGGCCTGATTTAAGGTTTCAGTTGAACCACGCATTGTTTCTATTGAGGCAATTAATTGACTAATATTACTTAATACCCGTTTGACTGATTGCTCACTTTCTTGTGCAGTTTGCACAGATTCGGATGATGAAGATTCAACATGTGCCATCTCAGAAGACATTAATTGTAAATCAGCCTGATTTCTTTTGAGATTTTTCAATAAGTTTAAATTACGCATAGAGTCTAATTCAAAGAGCATGTCATTTTTTTGCTTTTGCCAATAAGCTTGTTCCATTTCTTTAACTGTTAAATCAATCTCAACCAATGTTGCTTTAAAAACGCCCTGTAAACCAATAGGAAAACTACTGCGATAATATTTACCCTTCCATATATAGCCAAATACTGTATTGACTTCTCGAATAAGGGTTTCCATTTGATCTAAAGTATCATTGAGCGATTCAGCAATCACATTGATTTGCATATTATTATCATAGTCAATGGGAAAAATGCGATCTTCTAATTCGCCCTCAATCATGCTCTTACTGACGCGTAAAATTGACGTTTGAATTTTTTGCGCATAAAAAAACTTTTTGTGTTGTATCAACAAAAAAATACTACCCAGTAATAGCACAATAATAAAAACGGGATCCAAACCATAACGAATAATCGCATAAATGGGTGTTAACATTAATAGTGCACCAACCAGCCTTAACAAACTGAGGGAACTAAAGAGAGAGAGCAAATTGGTCATAGCCAACTCCTGATGCGTCTAATTTTTCCGTTAAAATTGCTGTGGATACATCAATTGCTGTTTTTGTGGTCGCATTTTTTTCGGCGATAAGCATTTCTTGATAAAGTGGCTTGATAATATCCAAGGATTTTTTCGAGGCTTTACGTCTGACAGAGTAGTAGCCGATGATTTGATCATGACTATAACTAGGGGTCACATTGGCGAACACCCAATAAAAATCTCCAGTCTTGGACATATTTTTTACATAGCCATTAAATTCGTGACCCGAGCTAATGGTTTCCCACAGCAAATTAAAAATAGCTCTAGGCATTTCAGGATGACGCACCATATTATGCTGTTTATTGAGAATTTCCGTTTGCTTGAAACCGGAAAACTCCACAAATATTTTATTGGCATAAATAATCCGAACTTTTAAATCTGTTTTTGAGACAATAAAATCATCATCTCGCATCACGATTTCTTTGTTTGTCGGTTGAATTTTGTTCTTCATAAAACCCTCTATCTGGACATACTATTAGTATAATCGGCACTATTCTAAATAACATTAGGCAAATAATATGATTAAATTGAGTATAGCCCATGAATTGGACTTTGTAAGAGAGTTAGGGGGGTAAATGACAACAAAATGTAGGGTGGGCATGGCTTTATCTGCCCACGCTGACTCAACACCTTGTATTCACACTTTCAGCGTGGGCACAAAAAGCGTGTCCACCCTACGGTCACTAAAGAAAGGGGAAGTTAAATTTAAGCTTCTTCCGTCTCAGGTTCAATGCCATCTTCTGGCTCAGGCTCACCAATAACAGGTAAGAGTTTTTCTCGAATTTTAGCATCAATTTCTGCGGCGATGTCTGGATTCTCTTTTAAGTAATTCCGCGCCTTGTCTTTACCCTGACCAATTTTATCACCATTATAGGCATACCAGGCACCGGCTTTATCGACAAAGCCCTCTTTTACGCCCAAAGAGATTAACTCACCTTCATAGGAAATACCTTCGCCATAGAGAATATCAAATTCGGCCTGTTTAAATGGTGGGGCAACTTTGTTTTTCACCACTTTCACCCGGGTTTCATTACCTAGAATCTCATCACCTTTTTTAATTGCACCAATGCGACGAATATCTAAACGAACAGATGCATAAAACTTCAGCGCATTACCGCCGGTGGTGGTTTCTGGATTACCGAACATGACACCAATTTTCATCCGTAATTGATTAATAAAAATCACTAAGGTATTAGAGCGTTTGATAATGCTGGTTAATTTACGCAGTGCTTGAGACATCAAACGGGCTTGCAGTCCCATGTGAGAATCACCCATTTCACCATCAATTTCTGCTTTGGGTGTTAAAGCCGCCACCGAGTCAATGACCAGTACATCAACCGCACCAGAACGAACTAACATATCGGTGATTTCAAGGGCTTGCTCACCCGTATCAGGTTGAGAAACAAGTAAGCTATCGATATTAACCCCTAATTTTTCAGCATAAATCGGATCAAGTGCATGCTCAGCATCGACAAAGGCTGCTGTACCACCCGCTTTTTGTGCTGCGGCAATCACTTGTAGGGTCAAAGTGGTTTTACCTGAGGATTCTGGTCCATAAATTTCAATAACACGACCTTTTGGCAAACCACCTATGCCCAAAGCAATATCCAGTCCCAACGAACCCGTTGAAATTGATTCAATTTGAGTGATGCCTGCATCCCCCATTCGCATTACCGAACCTTTACCAAACTGGCGATCAATTTGAGAAATGGCAGCGTCTAGTGCCTTTTGTTTATTTGCATCCATAGTTATTTGCATCCATAGTTGTTTCCGTTTTTTATTACGAGAATGGGATTAGCTTTATATTGGTTCTTTATATTAGCGCCGAATGATATTTGTACAACAATTATATGCAGTCTTGTCTAAAGGGTCAAGGGATAATCCTAAAATAAATCAGATGAGCCGTAGCAAGAGCGATCAAGGTAGTGCAATTTCTAATAATTTTTGTAATGCATATAGGGCTGATTGCTGACGGACAGCATCGCGATCACCGGAAAATTGTTGTTGTTCAGTGGTCGCTATTATGGCTTTATCACCACTATAAGCCCAGCCAAAGCAAACTAAGCCCACTGGCTTTGAGTCAGAACCGCCACCTGGTCCGGCAATACCTGTAATTGACAAGGCTAATTGTGCCTGAGAATGTGCCAGAGCACCTTTTACCATCGCTAGGGCAACTTCTTCACTCACCGCCCCAAATTCACTAAGCAATGATGTTTCAACACCGAGCATTTGCTCTTTGGCGAGATTACTATAGGTTACAAAACCGCGTTCAAACCATTGTGAGCTACCCGGCAAATCGGTCATTAGCTTGGCCACTAATCCCCCGGTACAAGATTCAGCAGTCGTTACTTGCAACTGCTGTTGCAAACAAAGTTTAGCTAAATCATTAAGAATGACATCTATCATATTGATCTTGGATTAAATTTATTTGAAAAGTGGTTAAATCTGTATTTCAAGACTATAATCAGGGTATGCAGATTTCTAACCCCGTCATTTCACAATACCTTAACAGCACGGTTAATGGTAGTGCTAATCGCACTCAGCAAGCGGATCGCCTGCCGGTTAAGGCGGTCACGATTGAAGGGCAGTTGCTAGATGAGGACAAACAATTATTTTCCAGCACCGCCATTAATCAGGATGACGAATCTCAACAGCAATCGTCACAACTCATTGCCCCCGTTAATCAGCAACAAAACACGCCTGCAAGCAATGCCGATAATGTCGGTAGTGCGCTTTTAATTCAAAGAAAATTAGGCAACAATTCACTACAGACAAGACAAAATGAATCAGCACAGGCCGAACCCAGCTTTCCTTATGGTAGCCGACGTAGTTCTCAGGGCGTTGCGGGCAGTTCCTTGGTGTTAAAAAACTATTTAAGCAATGAATCTGCCAATCAAAGCAATAACTCTCAAGGCCGTTCAGGCCAGAGAAATATTGATATCTTTATTTAAGTGACGTGCTCTAAAGAAACACCCACAATATATTGTCCATTATCTTCATCCTGAACCACTCGCATGACCTTTGCTTTCGCACTCAGCGGTGTAACGGTTTGAATCACAGGATGCACAATCACATCAATTTCCTGGCCTTCTTTGAGTGGTCGTTCGGTAATAAATTTAACCCCTGTAGCGCTTAAATTTTTACCTTCCCCTTTATATTTTTCGCTACTTCCCTGTTCAGAAAATTCAATGTGGCAATCGACTGACATGCGATAAAATGAACGTTTCTCATCATAGTTGATAGTCATGGATACAGTTCTACCTTTAGTAAATAATTTTACAAATCAAAGAAAATTTTTAACAACTTAATTTTTATTCTGTCATTAATAATAACAGTAAACATTATAAAAACCGAGTAATAGTCGTAATCTAATGCAAGTCTTTTGCTACTATTCAGCTTATTGTAACGTACCCATAGAGTATCCGGTTAAATGGCTTGTCTTTACAGGGTTTTGAAAACAGGATATTTTCATAAAGCGTCACATGGATGTGCTGGAGCGCCCCTGTAAAGACAAGCCATTCAATCGGAGACGGGAATTAATGACAGTCTTTTTATGTCTATTTATCTTAGTTAGTGCCCATCCGTTTATTCTAAAATAATTTGATAATTTTGACCGTAGGGCGGGCACGCTTTTTGTGCCCACGCTGAAAGTGTACATAATAAGCGCTTGAGTCAGCGTGGGCAGATAAAGCCATGTCCACCCTACGGTTCTTTATATAAAAAAACCTATTTACGGATGGGCACTAGTTAGCATTTATTTTTAATAGTTTAGATTTTTTTTCAGAACTGACGAAATAATACTTTTCATCTTCTCGCAGACACATGGCTTCAGGCTGATAAAGCCCTTTATATTTCAATGAGTTGTCATATTTCCATTGATTTTTTTTAGAACTATAATGAAATCGATGGATACGCGCATAAGTATGCACCGACATCAGCTTACCATCGAGACTGATATCCAAAGCACTCGGTCGCTTGATTTGTTTCAGCTCACCGACTTTAATCGCCACCTGTGTACGATCTAAGTTGCTCGGTTTCAAGTCCAACTCAAACAAGATGCTCTGCTTTGTCCGCTTGGTTAATAAGAGTATTTTTTCACGTGAAATATCGACGGCAACCGCTTCAACGTCATGGGATTGATTATCATCATATTTAAACGTAATAGTCCAAGCAGGTGAAATTGAAGAACGACTGGCATTTTTTTTAGCAGAATTGAGTTTTGGTTCTTCAATAATATATAAACGATAATCCCAGCGCATTTTAATATTATCGCCGGTATCTGCTATCAGTAGGTAATGTTTATCCTGATAAACAAAGGCATCCATATCTTCCCAGTCATAACTGTCCATGTCATCCAAATAGAATGTACCGCGATCCTTACCTTTCTGACTCAGCGCATAAATAATTGGCATATGACCACTGTCATTATGTGTCCAAAGTATTTTTTTATTATGTGTCGAACAGGCGAGACCACTGGACTCATTTATTTGTTTATTCTCAATATTGTAGCGTTTTTGTTTATTAACGATCAGGTTTTCTTTGGCCAAAATCGCTTCTGAGATAAATAGCGTCAGAATGATAAATAATGATATTTTCAATTTTTTCCCTGAAGATCACTCTAAAAAGCCGCTTTAAGTCTCGGTAAAACATCCAGTGTATTGGTATAGAGTTGTACAATAATTTTCTCATTCTCTGATCTTGAGTTATATAAGTCCAGGAACGTTTGCACGATTTCAGTTAAATACTGAGGGCTATTTCTTTGCCCATGATATTTTTCCGGGCTCATATCCGGCGCATCTGTTTCTAACACCCAGGCCTCTAATGGCAGACGGGGCACTAGCGAACGTAATTTAGTGGCCTGAGGATAGGTAAAAGCGCCACCGAAGCCTAATTTAAAACCCAGCTTTAAATATTCTTTCGCTTGTTCATAGCTACCACTAAAAGCATGAATAATACCTCGCAGAGAAGTATTCCCTTTAAGCTGTTGAATGACTTGTTCATGGGATTTTCGGGCATGGATTAATACCGGCAATTGATGCTGAGCAGCAATATCCAATTGCTGAGAAAAGTAAAAAAGTTGTTTTTCCTTCTGATGATTTTGTGCTTCAGCCTTACTTTTAAATATAGAGTTTTTAAACATAGAGTTTTTAAAAATAAAAAAATCCAAGCCTATTTCACCCAGAGCAACAATGGGTTCAGACTGGCAGAACTGTGCCAATAAATCCAGGTCATCACGATGATGCTCAGTTACAAAGCAGGGATGCAAGCCAAGCGCAGGTGCTAATAAGTCATTTTCCTGACAAGTAGCCAGTAAAGCCTGCCAGTCCTGACGGCAAACACCTGGAACCACAATGGCTGTAAAGTTCAGCGCCTGACAAGCCTCTATAATGTGTGTTCGATCAGCATCAAAAGCCGGAAAATCCAGATGGCAATGGCTGTCGATAAATTGTCCGTTTGCTATAGAATTATCGGACAACTGAACCAAACACTTCTTTAAGCAATTCGGTCGAACGTGCCGCAGGATTGGCACGAATCAGTTGTTCTTGTGCGGCAATTTTATTAAATAAACCAGCCATTGTTTTATCGGTCACATAGCTATCGATATCGGCGGCATCACCAAGGTAAGCATTCATTAGGCCAAAGGTATCATAGCGTTTTACTTGCTCTGTCATGGACTTATAATACTGTGTAACCTGAGCTTGATTCATTGACTCAGTAACATAGGGTTTAATGAGTTGACTCAATTGCTCAGAAGTATTTTTCTTAAAATAATCCGTTGCCGCCGTATCAGATCCGGATAAAATACTTTGCGCATCTTCCAGGGACATTTTTGAAATAGCATCGGCAAACACATTGCCGACCAGAGGTATGGCTTTTTCAGCTGCACGATTCATGCTGGTGACAAATTCATCAGCAGCTTGTTCCTGACCAAATGACCGTAAAGCCTGCTCAACTTTTTGCATACTTTCAGGCATCAGAATTTTTACTGCTTGATCGTTTAAAAAGCCGTTTTCCTGACCTAGCAGTTCAATTGCCTTTTTGACCCCGACATCAAGTGCCTCTTTTAAGCCTTGAGCAATCTGGTCATTCGATAAGGCTGAGCTCATTGTTGCTGTCGTGTCTTTTCCAGTGGTGGATTTCAACACAGAATCGGCTTCTTTTACCCAGTCCTGCCAGCCTGAATATGCGGTATTAATGGTCGTTGCCATAACGGCGATAAGAGAAAATATTAAGCGTTTTTTATTCACTGTCTATCCTTGCTTTTAAAAGAAAAATTTATACTGTTATTTTAGTACAAAATGAATCAAATTAAAGAGTTTATAATTTTTCATGAGAAATAAGCAGCTGATTTTGTTTTGCATTACGCCCTTTTTTAGTCAAGATTTCGTATTCTAAAGCCTGTTTTTCACCGCTAGCGATAGTCGTATGAATATCAATATTTTGGAAATCATGTTTTTTGATCGTTAAAGTGCTTTTTATCTGTGCATCACCCGCAATTAGGCGACGAATTTCCACTTTAATCGCCTGATCAGTAAAATTACGCACATGTTGAACATAGCCTTGATGCACATTCCAACCTGAAACCTTGCTATTATGATCGACAATCATATTGCCATCACTCACTCGACGATGTAGATTGCCTTTTTTATAATGCATCCAGATATTATCACGCCAGTTTTTTAAATTAACCAGAGAAAAATAAATGGCTGGATTCACCCCGCTATTTAACTCGACCTTCTCACCCACCGAAGTGTATTTTAGCTTCAAACCCGCAATATAGGTCAAACTCGATTGCTCATTTTTCTGATATAGCTGTATCTGGCCTTCGGGCAATGGGGCATCACCCAGTGAAGACTTGTCATTATTCTTAAAGATTAAAATACGCGCCAGCTTATCACCATATTCTCTGGGACGATAACGATAAACCGTATCAATAGGGATTGCTTGAGCGAAACCACTGCGCAGCCGTTTTGACCATTGATTAGGAATGCTTTCCCTGCCCTCGATGGAAAAAATGGTGTATTCACTGAGACTATCCTTCGCCACTTCTTTTTCTTCCATGAAAACAGCGTCCATTGCAGCTGATGGCATAGCCTGTAATTTATATCGCCCCGATTTTTTCTTCATCATCTTTTGGGCTAAGTCTTTGCGCATGAGTCGTTTACGGCTGCGTATTTCATTTTCTTTTATACTAGCAGCATTGACCAGGTCATTAACCCGTTCAACCAGATTGATTTTTCCAATGACCAGACGAATTCGCGCATTATTATAATCTTCACCTGATAGATTAGTGACCGTCACAAAGGAGTCCAAGGCCATTGTTTTGGCTTTTGACTCAAGAATCCCCAGATAATCAGCTTGCCAACTGATGCCCGAAGTAAAATAGGTGATTTCCACCGTGGCCTGAGTCGCCAGTTCACTATTAATATGCCAATACAACATCTGCGGCTTATCATGGGGGAATTTGGTATTATTTAAATGCATTTCCCCCGGATGTGAAAGAAATTCCAATTGTACCGAGGTGGGGTCGATTCGCGTGTTAGCCCAGCTAAATTGCAAACGGTTTTGTCCCTTTTTAATACTAACCTGACGCGTTTCACGCACCAGAGTTAAGTCTTCAGAGTTATAAATCGTTAATTGCACGCTCTCTCTTGATGGCAAGGTCGATAGGTCAATGTTTTTTGCCATTATGGTCATGCTGATAAGGCTTAATAACAAAGCAAACAAAGTGACTTTTATTGATTTTATCTTGATCATAATATTCTCCCCTACCATTCATTCTTAATGAGTATATGCAGTTTCTTTTCCAGTTTAAGCACTTTACTTTGCCCTGTTCTAGCCGGGAGCGTCACCTGGTAAGCAATGGTTTGGCTGTCTGATTGTTTTTTGAGTGGTTCTGAGCTAAAAGAATTTTGTTTACCGATTTGCCACTCAATCACCTGTACTGCCATTCTAGGTCGCCTTGAGGAAAAGACTTCATCACGTAATAAGGGAATTGATTCTTCAATGATTAAGTTAAGTGGCTTATCTTTAAAATTTTCAATTTCATATTTTACGATAGCATTGATATTATAAAGATTACCATTGATGCGCTGACGCTTTTTACTCTCTATTGTGCGTTTTACAACAATGTCTCTGGCTTCACCAACAAATAATTGGCCACTGTCTTCACGGGCGATAAATTTACCCCAGTCTTCACCGATGAATACTCTGGTGCCATTACTATCCCGCTGATAAATTCGCACTTTGCCTGCGGCCAGGGATTGCTGCCCTAAGTTGTGCTTGGCATCATTATGAATATTATAGTGCATTAAAACCTTTAACTTATCCTGAGCCCGATCACGATAGCCTAATGTTGCCGCATTCACCGTATAAGTCTTATCGATTGGAATGGCTTTAAATTGCTGGTTTAAAAATTCTTGCGATTCATCCAGCCCCATAGGCAGTCTAATTGCCCTGCCCGAGCCCGTATTGATATCCGCATTTAAAAAAGCTTCACCGGATTGGTTATTTACTTTGACATATTGTTGTAAATCCATCAGTGTTTCATCGGTATTAGCACGCGCTATATAATGATAGCTTCTATCTAAACGCTCAATGGCATAAGTAATTCGCACGCGCGCACTACCATGAGCACTGGCCGACACCGTCCAGGTCAAAGCAGATTCATTGGGGGGATAACTCACCGATAAGACATTGGCTTTAAGCGATGCATTGGCATCATCTGAAGGCAGAACACGAAAAACAATCGTGTCCGGTTTGATACTCGTATTGTGCCAGGAAAAATCAATTTCATTAGTGCCCTTTCTTAAAGGCACTATCCGTTCTTCTTCTATGATCGTGGTATTTTCATTTTCCAGTTGTATTTCCACGTGCTCTCTTACGGGTAAGGTAATGAGCTTTATCCGAGCATAGGTATTCGTTGTAAAGAAAAGTCCCAAGCTCAAGGCGATGAGCGCATGGCGAATTTTAGATGGCATAATATTTCCTTTTTTTAAAAATCATCTTTCATTTGATAGGTATAGACGATATTATTCTGAAAAAGGGTTAAATCATTTAAAAAAAGAAAATATTATATTCTAATGCGTAATGCGACCCGGTAAAGACATACAGCTTAACCGGATACGGGTTTATACTGAATAGTTACTTTAATGCTAGGTCTCATCACCTGCGATATAATGTTCTAATTGCTCAATCATGTGCTTTTGTTCAGCAATAATATCCTTAATTAAATCACCCACAGAGACCATACCAATGAGTTCATCGCCTTTAAGCACGGGCAAATGCCGGATGCGACGCTCGGACATGACCACCATGCAATCATCAACGGTCTGACTGGGAAAGGTATAATAAACCTGTGTACTCATAATATCTTTGACGGTGGTATTTTTTGATGAGCGGCCTTTTAAAATCACCCGCCGGGCATAGTCACGTTCTGAAATCATACCGACCAATGCCCCATCATTGAGCACCGCTAAAGCACCCACACCTTTTTCATCCATGAGTTTAATGGCCTCAAACACCGTATCATCCGGAGCTGCACTCCAAATACTATGCCCTTTGCTATCTAATAATTCACCGACTGTGATCATAATCCCCCCTATGACACATGATTTGTTTATAATTTAACTTATAGACTAAAATAAGGCTTTGTTCCAAAAATCTTAATAAATAGTGAATTTTAAATCGTTACAACGGCTGGATGATGAAGAAATATGAGTGATTTACAGAGAACCATGGCTGACTACGGCTTTGAATCCAATGATGATTATGAGTATCATCTGCGTTGTTTGATGAACAATCCCTATAATGGCATCAAAGCAATCAACATTGAGGGCCATAAGGGACGCCGTAAGACCGCCTTTGCCAATGCCCTGGGGCGAGCCTTGGAATACCCTCATTTGTTTTATTATGACTTCACTCAAAAAGCCGAAGCGGAAGGTAAGGTCATTATTCCCCCCAGTGAAGATGAGCATGGTCTGACGGAAGCACCTGTTGGTGACTTTGATCATGTCATGAGTGAAGCCTGTGCTTTTAGTGAGGGAGAGCAAACAGTATTAATTTTAGATCAATTACAAGCTGCCGACTTTAAAGATCATATTCGCATTTATCACTTCATAAAAAACACCGAATGGTCTTATGGCAACAATGTGTTGAAAGCCAGCATGAAAAACTTGCTGCTAATACTCATCAGTGATGAGCCTTTATATCATAGTCTGCAAAAATCCAGCTTTAGAATCTGGGTCAATGCCGTTTCTGCGGCACAAAAAGAGTATTCACCGGCTGACTTTTATCTTCAGGATGATGTTTTGCCCATTATGGAAGCATTAGCACAGGTCTTTGAGCTTCTTGAGGTCGCTCCCACTCATAGTGAATATAAAAATATTCTCAATGATATTCACCTCAACATTCATACCGAACAACAACTCATTCACTCACTGTATGGCTGGATGGAAGGGACTGATAGAGAATTACTTTTTTCGCCCAAAATGTCACTTTTACTCACTCAAGTCATCGATAAAATTCAGCAATATCATGGCATGGATGAAGTCATTATTGAGTCATAAGTGCTTTTAGCTATTGCCATTAAAATATGGCCATGAAAATATGTTAACCTACTGCGCTTGGAGAAATAAGTGTCAGGAAAACTTTAATGTCAAAAACGTCTTTGCCCAGCTCTTCTTTAGAGAAAAAGGAAGCCACCAGTTGGCGCAGTAGCGCTCAATCTTTTTTACAGCCACAAGTTATCACCATGCTATTTCTTGGTTTTTCAGCGGGCATTCCCCTATTACTGATTTTTTCCTCTTTGTCTCTCTGGCTTATTGAAGCTGGGGTACAACGTTCCACCGTCACGTATTTTAGCTGGGCCGCGCTGGGTTATTCCTTTAAGTTTTTATGGGCACCGCTGATCGACCGCCTTCCTCTGCCCTTTTTAACCCGGCGATTAGGCCGACGACGCGCCTGGTTATTGATGTCACAAAGCATGGTCATCAGTGCCATCATCCTGATGGCTCAAATAGACCCCGCCTTAGGTGAAGAGCAATTAGTGCTCATGGCCTTTGCCGCTATTTTTCTGGGTTTTTCCTCTGCCACACAAGACATTGTCATTGATGCCTATCGTATCGAATCAGCTGATGCTTCATTACAGGCCTTAATGTCATCAACCTATATCGCAGGGTATCGAATTGGTATGTTGGCCTCCGGTGCCGGGGCATTGGTATTGGCAAGTCAATTAGGCTCAGTAGTCGGCAGTTATAGCTATGCTGCCTGGCATTGGACTTATATTGGCATGGCATTGTTTATGGGCGTTGGCATCATCACCACCTTATTGATCCCTGAACCTAACCCCAACAAACAACAAAACAGCAAGCATAGCACCGCTCAATACCTGCAATTTTTATTCTTATTTATTGTCTGTGTGATTATTTTTATCAGTACGTTTGTACTCTTAAAAGCCCCAATTAATGATGCTAAAACAATGCTTGCCTCCTTCATCGGTGCGCCTTTGAGTAGTTTTACAATGGAGTTAATTCGACTTCTCAGTGCGCTCTTGACTGTCGTTATCGCTGCATCAGCATTACTCAATATGGGACTGGTGGACAAAGAGTTGGTGTGGGAATCCTATATTGCCCCCGTCAGCGACTTTTTTAAACGCTATGGCAAAGCTATTGCCATAGCCCTATTAGTCTTTATCGGCTTCTATCGTGTCTCTGATATTGTCCTTGGCGTGATTGCCAATGTGTTCTTTTTGGAAATAGGCTTTACTAAACTGCAAATCGCCACCGTGGTTAAAACCTTTGGCCTCTTTATGACCATTGCCGGTGGTTTTTTAGGCGGGCTATTAGCCGTTCGCTTTGGCGTGATGAAGGTTTTATTTCTTGGTGCCATACTCACCGTAACCACTAATTTATTGTTCATGGTATTAGCTTCTGCAGGCAATGACATTGTTTTACTCTATCTGGTCATTTCTGCTGACAATCTGTCTGCTGGCTTGGCCAGTGCTGCCTTTGTTGCCTTTTTGTCCAGTTTAACCAATATCTCCTTTACCGCAGTACAATACGCAATTTTCAGTTCTTTGATGACCCTCATGCCGAAAATGATTGGCGGCTATTCTGGTAGTATTGTAGAAAGCATTGGTTATTCCAACTTTTTCCTATTGGCCAGTTTAATGGGTATTCCGGTTATTATTTTATTGTATTTTTTAAATAAACACATGAGCTTAAAGTAGGGACTTTCTATATCTATGCCATACATTGAATATTCATGAATTTTTGACTATTCTTTATAAAATAGACACATTAATTTATACCCCTAATTTATACTAGGTAATCGCTGTCATTTTATGATCATTCTAACAAACAATACTTGCCTATGATGAACACACGCTCTAAATGGCTATTTTTCTTCTTGACTATTGTTAGCGTCATCCTATTATCGGCCATCATTATTTCCTTTAACCTATTATCTAAGCAAGTAATAAATATAGGAATAAATGATTGGACAGGTTATGACCCCTTTATTATTGCTGACAAGCAAGCACTTTTTAAACAGCAAGATCTCAACCTTAATGTCATTCGCTATAAATCAGCGGATGAAGGTATACAAGCCTTAAAAAATGGCGAAATAAAGGGCGCAACACTCACACTTGACGAAGCAGTCATTTTGCATAAATCAGGCTTTCGAGTAAAGACGGTATTAATCATCGATTTTTCTAGCGGTGGCGATATGATTATTGGCCAATCATCCATCAAGGATATGAGTATGATTGCGGGCAAACGGGTTGGTTACGAAGGCTCATTGGTAGGGGAATTCTTATTAC
The DNA here is from genome assembly GCF_016097415.1 of sulfur-oxidizing endosymbiont of Gigantopelta aegis. Classification (NCBI taxonomy): domain Bacteria; species sulfur-oxidizing endosymbiont of Gigantopelta aegis. The sequence goes on from NZ_JAEHGE010000001.1 coordinate 3,351,330, forward strand.
ATCGAGCGCTCTCTAATAATCAAATTAACATTACCGACATCGAATTAGTATCGGTCAGTAGTGATAACTGGTTGAGTGCATTTAAAAACAAAAAAATTGATGCACTGGTTTGTTATAATCCTGATGCGACCACATTGCTTAAGCATAATAATGCCCAGTTATTATTCAGTTCAAAAGAGATACCCTACGAAATAATTGATGTATTAGTGTTTGAAGAGCAATTTTTTTATAACAATAAAATAGCCATTCAAAAAATTGTATCAACCTGGTTTAATGCACTTGATTTCATTAAGCGGGATATCAATACGGCTATAGACATTATTGCTCAAGAGAAAAAAATCAATATTGCAGAATATAAAGATACATTGGCACAACTCATTTCACCTGACTTAAAACAAAACCAACAGCTTTTTGATGAAAACAGTCAACAAAACATTTATAAATACTCTCAGGTAACAATTGATTTTTTACTCGATAAGGGCTTACTTTCAAGTCGAGTTAATACCGATGAATTTTTCACAAGTGAAATTATTACAACTTTAAAAAATTAGGTTTATTTAATTTATGCTCGCTTTTTTTAAGTTCAAGTCAATACGCACACAAATGACATTATGGTTGCTCATTGTATTTTTATTGCCATTGAGTTTTTTCTTAAGCATTTTCATCGAATCAAGATTAGACACCGTTAAGCAAGAAAGTTTTCTACGCCTTAGTTCAATTAGAGATTTAAAATTACAGCACCTTAACCATTGGCTAAACGAAAGAACCGATGACATACGCATGTTATCCGAAACAATCGCTCTTCAAATGAGTGCTAAAAAGCAAGAGCAATCATTAGAAAAAGACATTCGCAATCTATTTAAAATTTATCATGATAAAAATAACTCCTATGCAGAAATATTTCTCATTAATAAAGACACGGGGGATATTTGGTTGTCCAATCAAAAAAACAATGAAGGACTCAACAAGTCAGATGACTTATACTTCACCCAAGCATTAAATAAAAAAGCACCTTATATAAAAAATATTTATCGCTCAAGCATTACTAATGAAGTTGCCATGAGCATTTCCTTCCCTGTCTATCACCTTGAACAAAAGAAAAAAACATTAGCCATTCTGGTAATGAGAATTAACCTTCGAGACTCCTTATTTAAGTACTTAAATAATAACACGGCACTGGGAAAAACAGGTGAGATACACATTGTTAATAGTCATTATCTCACCCTAAACCAACTTAAATTCAAACCGGATAGCGCGTTAAAGTTAACCGTAAAATCACTCCCTGCTGTCAAAGCAGCCAATGGTAAAACAGGCGTCATTGAAGCGTTGGACTACCGTAAAGAAAAAGTTTTGGCGGCTTATACCTATTTACCAAAGACTCAATGGGGCTTTATTACCAAGCAAGATTTAAAAGAAATTTATAGCCCCTTATATCAGT